>JAEUKC010000344.1:0-17639 GCA_016794445.1 Myxococcales bacterium | reverse complement strand
CACGACGCGTCGCGCGCGTTCGTCGCCGCGGTCGGCCGGCGAGGGCTCCGCGCGACGCTCACGACCTCCGGCGGGCCGCTCGCGCGCCTGCGCACGTGGCTCGTCGACGAGCCGCACCAGGGCCTCACGGTGTCGGTGCACGCCGGCACCGAGGCGGTCCGCGCGCGCCTCGTGCCCAAGGGCCCCGACCTCGCGAGCCTCTTCGCCACCCTGGGCGAGGTGGTGCCGCAGCTCTCGCGCAAGCGGCGCAAGCGCACCGCGCTCGCCTACCTGCTGCTCGCCGGCGAGAACGACGCCGACGCCGAGGTCGACGCCTTCGTGGCGCGCGCGCGGGATCTCGGGTTGTTCGTCCATCTGTACGCGTACAACCCGGTCAGCAGCAGCGACTGCCGCGCCGTCGACCGCGCGCGGTACGAGGCCGTGCACGCCCGCCTGGTCGCCGCGGGCTTGACCGTGCGGATGAGCGCGCAGGCGCGGATCGAGGCCAACGGTGGGTGCGGCACGCTGGTGGCGATCCGCACCTGACCCAGATCACGCGAGCCGCGCGACCACTCTCCGCACGGCGTCGGCCACCGCCGCCACCCGTGGCACGCGGAGGCGCCCCTCCGGACTCACGAGCCACACGGCGAGCGGCGCGAAGCCCCAGGACGGGAGCACGCGTTCGGCCGTGCCGAGGGCCTCCAGTCGACGGATGTCGACCACCGGCAAGAGCCCGATGCCGAGGCCGGCGAGCAGGGCCTCGAGCTGCACGTGGGCGTCGCTCGACTCGAAGGTGCCGCCGATCCGCGCCGAGACCCGCCGCCCCTGCCGCGAGACCAGGGGCCACCGCGTCTCCGGCGCATCGCCGAGCTTGCGGAGGCACTGGTGGCCGGCGAGGTCCGCGGGGCTCCGCGGGCGGCCGCGTCGCTCGAGGTACTCCGGCGCGGCCGCGAGCGCGTACGTCGGGGAGGCGAGGCGCGTCGCGACGAGCGAGCTGTCGCGCAGCGCCCCCACCTGCACCGCGAGGTCGAAGCCACCGCCGAGGAGGTCGGTGTTCTCGTCGACCACGGCCACCTGGAGACGGAGGTTCGGCGCGACCTTCGCGAGGCGCGCGAGCTCCGCGCCGAGACCGAGCCCGGCGAGCGCCGAGCGGATCGCGAGCCGCACGCGCCCGTCGATGCCCTCCGTGGCGCCGATCGCGAGCTCGACGCGGTCGGCGGCCTCGACGAGGGCCGCCGAGTGCGCGTAGAAGCGCTCGCCCTCCTCGGTGAGGCGAACCGAACGGGTGGTGCGGTGCGCGAGGCGCACGCCCAGCGAACGCTCGAGCGCGACGAGCCGCTGGCTCACGCGGTTCTTGCTGTCGTGGAGGACGCGCGCGGCCGCGCTGATGCCGCCCGAGGCGACGACCTGGCGGAACACGCGGACGTCGGCGAGCGAGTCGATCGGCACCTCTCGACTGTCTCATGAACGAAGACAATCTGTCACCGGTGTCCCGTCTTCCGGACGAGCGCTCGCCGCCGCAAGGTGTCTCCACGCCGGACCCCGGCGAGGAGGACCCATGTCAGCCACGACCGACACGAACCGCACCCCGACGACCCGTGAGAGCCCGCTCCAGATAGAGCTCCGCTTCTCGCTCCACGTCCCACCCGCGGAGCCTTCGATCTCGTCGCCCACCGGATCCCCGAGTGGTTCGGCGGAATCCACGCCGTCGAGTGGGACCACAGCCGCTCGCTCCGCGGCCCTTCTGCGCCGGGCGCCTGCTCCGAGCGCGTCTGCGACTTCGGTGGCAAGGCGCTCCGGGAGGTCATCGTCAGCTACGAGCCGGGGCGCCGCTACACCTACCGCGTCGACTTCGCGCGTTCGGAGATGAAGATGCCCCTCGTCGATCACCTCGGCTCGTTCGAGGTGCAGCCGGACGAGGGCCACAGTCTGGTCGTCTGGCGGCAGCACTTCCGCGCGCGCTGGTTCGTGCCCGCGGCGATGCTGCGCTGGCAGATGCGCGACCACATGATGCGGCCCGCGGTGGACGCGCTCATCGCCCGCTGCGGCGGCCGCTGGCTCCAGCCCTCACCGGGGTGAGGACAACAGTCCTCACGACGAGACGCCGGCGCGTCGTTACGATCCCTCGATGCGCACCCTCGTCGCCCTCCTCCTCGCCTCGGTCCTCGGTTGCAGCAGCAGCGACGCCAACGTGGCGCCGGGCGAGCAGACGGGGAGCAGCTGCACGAGCCCCGCCCAATGCTACCCGAGCGTGCCCGACGCGGGCGCCCTCAGGGGCACGGTGATGTGCCTGGACCGCGTCACCGGCGGCTACTGCACGCACACCTGCGCGTCCGACGGCGACTGCTGCGCGGTCACCGGCGAGTGCCGCACCAACTTCAAGCAGGTGTGCGCGCCGTTCGAGTCCACGGGGCAGCAGATGTGCTTCCTCAGCTGCGAGGACAGCGACATCAAGAACGCCCTCGGCGGCGGCACCATGGACGCGACGGCCTACTGCCAGCAGTACGGCAATCGCCTCATGGGGTGCCGGTCGACGGGCGGTGGCAGCAAGAACCGCAAGGTGTGCCTGCCCTGAGGCTCAGCGGCGGCGACGGCGCAGCCGGCCCGCGAGCGCGAGGAGGCCGATCGCGGCGAGGCCGCCCTCGGCGCGCGCGCTCCGCGGCGTGGCGCACCCGCAGCCGCCGTCGCTGCCCGCTTCGAGCAGAGGGTCCACGCCGCCGTCGAGGTCCGCGTCGGTCGCGCCGTCCGCCGCGCCGTCGGCGCCGGCGTCGCCGATCGTCGCGTCGCTCGCGCCGCCGTCGTCGCCGTCGCCGCTGGCGTCCGAAGCCCCACCGTCTCCGCCGTCACCGACCCCGCCGTCGCACGCGGTCGGGTCGTCGAAGCAGAGCCCGTCGCCCAGCGAACAGCGCTTGCAGTCAGGGCACGGCGAGACGAGGCACTTGGGGACGCAGAACCCATCGGTGCAGACCGTGCCGGTGAGGCCCGCGCACTTGAACTCGCCCGTGGTGCCGCACGGCGGTGCGCAGAACGGGTCGCACTCGCCAGGGATCGGGATGGCCTTGGTGCCGGCCGGGCACTCGAGCGGCACGCACGCGTCCGTCGGGGTGTCGGTGGCGACGTCCGGCGCGGAGTCCACGGCGGCGGTGTCCGGCACGAAGGTGTCGACCGCTGTCGAGTCGGTCCCGAGGGAGTCGGCGATCCCACCGTCGGTCGGCGTGGAGTCGACGGGGGCGCTGTCGCCGGCGCCTCCGTCGGTCACCGTCGTGTCGGGCACCGACGAGTCGAAGGTGGCGTCGATCCCGCCGTCGACGGGGGTCGTGTCGCTGCCCGAGTCCTTGGGCCCTGCGTCGCAGTAGTCGGCGCCGCCGATCGTCTCGCAGAAGCCCGGGATCGGCTCGCACGTGCAGTCGCCGTTGCAGGAGATGTAGCCGGTCTTCGGGCACTCCGGGATGCCCCCGTCCGCTCCGCGGAAGCCGCAGGAGGGGGCGTAGCCGATGTTGCACCCGCTCGCCTTCACGCACTGGGCCGGGTTGGCGTGGCAGCCGCTGTTGCACTTGCAGGTGCCGGGCGCCGCGTCCGCGCGGGCGGGGGCGAGGAGCGCGAGGGCGAGCGTCAAGCCGCCCGCGAACAGACCATGGAGTCGCATCGGCGTTCCCTTCGTCGCGCGTCGCGCGTTCATTGGTGCACCCAGAACCAGAGGGTGTCGGTCGCGGTCGCGCCGACGGCATCCACGATCGTCACCTGCAGCTGCCAGCGCGCGCCGAGGTCGGTGTCCGGCGGGGTGGTCTTGGCGTAGCAGTAGTTCGAGAGCGTCTGCACCGCGCCGCTCGGCGAAGGGGCGGGGGGAGCGACGTAGGTCAGGTCGGCGAGGCTCACGCCGGCCGTCGACACGCCGCCGCCCGTCGTCTTGGTGGGCTCGGTGCACCACCACCAGCGCCCGCTGCCGGCGGCGCCGCTGTAGAGCCCCGCGACGGCCACGTCCTCGGAGAACGTGCCGCTCGTGGAGCCCGCGTATTTGGTCGCGTCCATGAAGTAGCCGTAGGCGGGCAGCCCGTCGCACGTCCCGATGAGCGCCGTGGTGGCGGCGGCCTTGCTCGGGGTGACCCAGAGCCACTTCATCGATCGGAACCCCGCGGGCGCGGTGTAGCTGACGGTGAAGAGCCGGCTCTGACAGGCGTCGCTGGTCTTGTCGTAGGGGATCTTCGTGTTCAGCGCCGGCAGCGTGATCTTCACCGTCGGCGGCGCCGGCTTGGTGTCCGGCGTGTCGGTTGGGGCGTCGGTGCCCCCCGTGTCCACGGCGCCCGAGTCGAGCCCGCCCGTGTCCACCGTCGTCGAGTCGACGGCGCCCGTGTCGGCGATCGTCGAGTCCGCGGTCGCCGCGTCCGCGGCGCCCGAGTCGGTGGTCGCGTCGGGGGTGGGGCCCGTGTCGGTGGTCGCGGTGTCGGCCCCGGCCGTGTCGCCGGTGGAGGCCTCCCCACCGGTGTCGGCCATGGTGTCGGCCGCGGTGTCGGCCTTGCCGTCCGGCTTGGTGTCGGGGGTCCCCGTGTCGACGTCGACCTCGAAGCCGGGCACCTCCGCGGTGCCGAGGTCACTGGTCCCGTCGGCCACCTCACCCGGGTCGGAATCGAGCGGGTCTCCCTCGCCGCCCGTCGATCCACTGCACCCGGCGACGAACGCCGCTGCCCACAGCCACCATGTCTTCCTCAACGTGGTTCCCTCCAACCGACGTCTCAGCAAGTCTCGTGCGCGGGGAGAACACGGGGAAATAGCGAAGGGGGTGAGGACTCGAGTCCTCACCCCCGGACGGTGTCACGGCGTGCCGTACACGTTCTTCACCTCGCAGGTCGACAGCGCGCTGCCATAGAGGCGAACGTCGTCGACCGCGCCGGAGAAGTAGTTGGTGAACGAGTCCGTGAACGGGCTCTTGCCGAACAGGAAGGTCTTGCTGCTGTTCACGTTCGGCACGCCCGTCACCGGGCCCGTCGCGACCTGCGCGCCGTCGACGAACAGGGTCAGCGTCGCGCCCTTGCGCTCCGCCGCCGCGAAGTGCCAGGTGTCGTCGAGGATCACCGTGGGCGAGGTGAGGGCACCCCCCGCCGCCGTCGTCCCGTACATCTCGACGCCGAACTTGCCGGCGGTGTCGACGCGGATGCCGAAGTACTGGCCGCCGCTCGAGGAGTCGCGGTTGCCGAGGAAGTCCTTCGAGGCGGAGGGCTTGGCGGCCTTGGTCCAGAAGGTCATCGTGAAGTCGCTGGTCCCGAGCCCGCCGAGCGAGGTGCCGAGGTCGGCGTACGAGTTGGTGTTGCCGACGACGTTCACGTTGCTGCCGAGCTTGCCGGCCGCGTGACCGGCGGAGGTGCCGTACGTCCCGTCGTACGCGGCTGCCCAGTCGACGACGACGCTGCTGCTGGTCGCGTCCTCGAACTGCCACTGTGCGACGGGCCGGCTCGCGACGCCGGGCTCGATCGTGACGTTGCGCAGCTGCCCCGTGTGGTCGCTGCCGAAGTTCTCGCGGTTGTAGACCGAGACGAAGCTCTTGGTCGGCGCGAGCGAGGAGGTGCCGGTGAGGGTGAGGCGGGTCTTGCTGGCCTCGGTGCGGGCGGTGCAGGTCACGTTCGTCCCGTCGTCGAACATCTCCACGATGACGGTGGGGCCGAGCCCCACGGTGAGCGCGGTCGAGGAGGTGCCGAGGTTCGTGTACGTGCTGGCCACGAACTGCCCCATCGTCAGCACGCCGGCCTTGTCGATCGCGCAGGTCACGCCGTTCTTCACCTCGTAGGCCTTGGCGGCGTCCGGCGTGCCGTCGCTGCGGGTCACGATGCGGAAGAAGTCCTCGTTCGTGCCGGCCGTGAACGCCCACTGCGCGGTCACGCGGACGGCGCCGCGGCTCGGGTGGTACTCGGCGACCGAGGTCAACATCGCGCGGTTGGTCAGGGTGGCCTTGTTGGCGGCGACGACCAGCGCGGAGCTCGGCGCGCTCGTGTTGGTCGTCCACTTGGTCGCGTCGACGGCCGACCCCGGGAAGTCGTCGCGCAGCGTGCCCGGGTGGCCCGGCGCACACTTTCCGGCGACGCAGTAGTCGATGGTGCCGTTGCAGGCATTGCCGTCGTCGCACACCGGGCCGGTCAGCGGGTCGTGCTTGCAGGCGCCGGTGCCGTCGATCGAGTCCGCGGTGCACGGGTCCTTGTCGTCGCACGAGGCCGCGTCGGGGACGTCGGCCACGGCGTCCGTGCTGATCGAGTCCGCCTTGGAGTCGGTCGCGGTCGAGTCGGCGGTGGAGTCGGCGGTGGAGTCGGTGGCGGTCGCGTCGGTGGCGGTCGAGTCGGTGGCGCTCGAGTCGGTGGCGCTGCCAGTGTCGGCGCTGCCAGTATCGGCGCTGCCGGTGTCGGCGCTGCCGGTGTCGCTGGTCTCTGCGGCTGCAGTGTCGTCCGGGCCGGTGTCCTCGGTCGGGGCCACGTCGGCGTCGCTGCTGCCGCAGCCGACGGCGAGCCCCGTCGTGCAGCCCGCGGCGAGGATGGCGAGGAGGAGAGCGTGCTGGGGGTGGCGAAGTCGCGTCATGCGCTGACGAGAGCATCGAAGACGTCTCGTTCACAAGCCGCCTGTTGTCCTCACCACGGATGGCAAGGTGAGGACTCGAGTCCTCAGTGCTGACGCGGCGGAGCGGAGAGGTAAGGGGGAAGGCGCGGGCTCCAGGTCGAACGCCGAGACCGCCCGCAGGAGTTCCTTGGCCTGCCCCTCCTCGAGTCGGCCGCGGCCGCGCTCTCCTCGACCAGCGCCGCGTTCTGCTCGGTCACCTGATCCATCTGGGTGATCGCCTCGTTCACCTGCTCGATCCCGAGGCTCTGTTCGGTGCTCGCCGCCGAGATCATTCCTCGCGTCAGTGACAGTTCTCGAACTTGATCTCGCCCTTGGCGTCGGCGTCGGGGCAGTCGAGCTTCACCCGGCCCTCGACGTTGGTCACCTTGTTCACGCTGCTGTTCTGCTTCTGGATCTTCATGGTCGCGCAGGCGCCGTACTTCTTCCCCTTGTTCTTGCTGGCCGCGAAGTAGAAGACCTCTGCGTCGCCGTCGGCGCGCTCCACCACCCGCAGCCGCGCGCCGTCGGCGGCCTCGAGCTCGACGCCCTGGAACCCCATGGGTGCGAGGCTGCGACACGACGTCGCGCGGAACGTCTTGCCGTCGAGGTCGATCGACCCCTCGAGCTTGGCGACGCAACCCGCGAGTGGGAGCACGAGGAGGAGCAGCGCGCGGGGGTCCATGGAGGTCATTGGACTCTCGGGTGATGCGCCGCGCAAGACCGATCGAGGAATGCCCCTGCGCGCCGGAGCGTCCAAGGGGAGTGGCGCGCACGAACGCCGTCGTCGAGCGCACGATCGCCATCGTCTTCGCCTTCGGAGCGTTCGCCGGGCTGTACCCCCGATTCGGCTCCGGAGGCTTCGTCACCGGGCTCGTGGCGCTGGCTCTCGCGCTGGTCGGCACTGTCGTGGCGCGCACCGCGCTCGAACGCAAGGCGGGCGCTTCCACCGCGGCGGTCGCTACGGGGGCGATCGGCGGCGCGGCGAGCGCCGTGCTGCCCGCGCTGCTGCACGCCGCGGAGGTACCGACCGACCCCCGGACCAGCGGCGCGCTCGTCCTGCGCTTCCTCGGTACCTGCGTGCTCGCCTGTCCCATCGGCGTGATCGTCGGCGTGCTCTACACGCTCACGGTGCTCCCGCTCCTCGCTCGCAGCCACGAGGTGCGCGACGGTTCGCAGGTCGGGCACCACCGCGCCGTCGAGGCGTGTGGCGTGGCGCTCGTCGGTCTGCCGGGGCTGGCGCTCGCGCTGTCGTGGCTGCTCCACCGGCTCGACGGCGAGGCGCTCGGGGGCGAGGTCCTCGTCGGCGCGGCGTTGCTCGGGTCCACGGGCGTGTGCCTCGCAGGGCTCGCGCGCCGCCGCCGGCGCCGGCTCGTCGCGTGGGTCGCGGCCGTCGCGGCCGGGCGCGTCGCCGGGCTCCGCGTGCGGCCGACGAACACCGCCGATGCTCTTTCGGGCCTGCCGGTGCTCGACGGGGACGGCGCGGTGATCGTGCGTCGTGACGAAGCGTATCGATCGCGCTCCGAGCTCCACGCGCGGGTCCGTCGAGCGTGAGGTCCGTCTCCTTTCGTACCCTCGCGCCTCTGCGAGCAGACAGCGACGATTTTCACGAACCTCTCGCTCTCCGGTGCATCGGATCGATCAGGAGCGTGAACATGACCGACCGTAGCCCTTACGCCCTTCTCCTGGTCCAGATCGCCATCGGGCAGTTCCTCGGTGTCGCCCCGGGCACCATCCGCGCGCGCCAGCGGCTCGATCGCGACCTGCACCTCGATCCGTTCGACATGGCCCTCATCGCGACTGCGCTCGGCGACCGGCTCGACGTCGAGGTGCGCCTCGACGACGTGGACGAAGTGGCCACCGTCGGCGCGTTCGCGCGGTGCATCGAGCAGGCGCTGCTGTCGGCGACCGTGGACGAGGTGCCGGACACCGAGCGCTGCGCCTAGTCCTCGTCCTCGTCCGCGTCGCCGCGCGCCACCTGCGTCGCGCCCTCGCGCAGGACGAGGCTCACGCGGCGCGCGTCGGTGGCGGCCTCGATGGCCTGGGCCAGCACCTCGGAGTGCGTCGTCACCCACACCTGCGAGCGCGCGCCGGCGGCCGCGATCGCCGCGCCGAGCGGCGGCAGGAGCGACGGGTGCAGGCTGGTCTCGGGCTCGTTGAGCGCCACGAAGGTCGGGGCGCGCGGGCTCGCGAGCGCCGCGAGCAGGCACAGGTAGCGCAGCGTGCCGTCGGAGAGCTCGCGCGCGTCGAGCGGCCGGCGGAGCCCGGGCATCGACATCTGCACCGAGAAGCGCCCCTCCGCCGAGGCGATGTGCACGCGCGCGCCGGGGAACGCCGCCATCACGGCCGCGTCGAGCGCTTCCTCGTCGCCGATCTCGCGGATCGTCTGCAGCGCCGCGGCGAGATCGCGGCCGTCGTGCGCCAGCGCCACGGTGCGCACGCCGACCTGCGGCACGCGCAGCGGCGAGTGCGCGTCGGTGCGGAAGTGGTGGTAGAACCGCCACCCGGCGAACACCCGCTGCAGCTTGCTCAGCTCCGGATACCGATGCGGCTCCTGCACCTGCGCGAGGACCGACTCGGCCTCGTCGAGCTGGAAAGGGTAGTCGGCCCGCGCGCCGTCCTCGTCGCGCACCCACGCGCTCGCGTGACCGCGCTCCGCGAGCACCGTCTTCTTCCGGTCGAGGCGCGCCGAGATCTCCTCCCGCTTGACGATGGGGTCGAGCACGAACGCCGACCGGCCGCCCACCCAGACCGACGGCAGGCCGCACACGATCTCGTAGCCGAGGTGCTCGAGCTCGACGGCCACGCGGATGGCGCGCGCCTCCTTGTTGTTACGTTCTCCGGCCCAGGTCGCCGAGGGCATGCCGCCCTCGTCGGCGAACACCCGCGCGAGCTCGCCGCGCGCGGCCGCGTGCAGGAGGTGGAGCGCGCGGTACAGGTTGGTCTTGCCCGTGCCGTTGGCCCCGAGCACGACCGTGATGCCGCCGAGATCCAGCGAGACGCCGCGGATCGAGCGGTAGCCCTCTACGGTCAGGCGCGTGAGCACCGCGCGACGATACTGGGCCTCTGCCAGGGCGTGGAGTAGCTTGGCGAGGTGCGTATCCTCGTCCTCTCCTTCGCGCTCGTGGTCGTGGGTTGTGGCGGCAAGGAGCCGGAGCCTTCGACCCCGAAGCCCGAGCCCGTGACCACACCGTCGGCGGTCCCCGAGAAGGCCCCCGAGAAAGACCCGGCGCCCGCGGCCAAGCTTGGCCCCGAGGGCTTCCCGCTGCCGGCCGACGCGGGGGAGCCCGAGTCCGCGGGGGGTGGCGGCGGCAAGATCCTCGTCTTCAAGGTGCCGCGCGGCCGTGACGCCGTCGTCGCCGACCAGAAGGCGCTGCTCGCGAAGGGCGGTTACGCCATCGACGACGAGAACACGTCGCCCAAGGGCGCCCTGCGCCTCACCGTCTCCAAGGGAGGCAAGACCTTCAAGGTGAGCATCCTCGGCGACGCCACCCAGACCGGGATCATCCTCACGCTGCCCTGAGTTTCGGGTCTACCATCGCCGTATGAAGATCCTCTACGGCGTCGTGGGCGAGGGCATGGGGCATGCGATGCGCTCGCGGGTGGTGCTCGAGCACCTCGTCGCGCAGGGACACGAGGTCACCATCATGGTCTCGGGGCGCGCCAAGGACTTCCTCGCGTCGCGCTTCGAGGGCGTGAAGGCCATCCACGGCTTCCACCTGGTGATGGAGGAGAACCGCGTCCGCAAGGGCAAGACGCTGTGGAGCAACGTGCTGTCGGGCCTCGCCGGCGTGCCGCAGAACATCGGCGCCTACTTCGAGCTGATCCGCGACTTCAAGCCCGACATGGTCATCAGCGACTTCGAGTCGTGGACCTACTTCTACGGGCAGACCCACCGCCTGCCGATCCTCTCGATCGACAACATGCAGATCATCAGCCGGTGCACGCTGCCCCGCGAGGTGGTCGAGGTGGACGAGGGCGCGTTCCGCGTCGCCAAGGCGTTCGTGCGCAGCAAGCTCCCTTACTGCACCGCGTACTACGTCACCACGTTCTTCCGCCCCCCGATCCGCAAGCCCGACACGTTCCTGTTCCCGCCGATCCTGCGCCCCGAGATCCTCGCGGCGAAGAAGCTCGCCCGCCGCGGCGACCACCTGCTCGTCTACCAGACCCAGGAGGGCAACGACGGCCTCGCCAGGACCCTCGCCGCCACCGGCCTCGAATGCCGCATCTACGGCATGCGCCGCGGGATCAAGGAGGAGCAGGTCGAGGGCAACCTGCGCTACCGGCCGTTCTCCGAGGGGGGCTTCATCGAGGACCTCGCGACCAGCAAGGCGGTCATCGCCGGCGGCGGGTTCACCCTGATGGGCGAGGCGGTGTTCCTCCACAAGCCGATGCTCGCGGTGCCGATCGAGCGCCAGTTCGAGCAGATCCTCAACGCCAAGTACCTCGAGGTCGAGGGCTTCGGCGCCTACGCCCCGACGCTGGACGACCCGCGCGCGATCCACCAGTTCCTCGAGCGCGTGCCCTCGTGCGAGGAGAAGCTCTCGCACTACGCCCAGGAGGACAACCGCCAGATCCTGGGCGCGGTGGACGAGTTCCTCGACCGCGTGGCGGCCGGCGTCGCCTGACGCACGAAGGCCCCGAGGCTCGATGCCCCGGGGCCTGCGTCACCCATCGGAGTGCGTCACTTCACCGGCGGCGGCTTCGGCGGCTCGCCGTCGGGCTGCACGCACGACGACAGGTCGAAGAACAGGAACTCGAGCGCCTTCTCCTGCGGGGAGAACTCGCCGCCGGGCGCGCATGCGCTGGGGAACGTGCCGCCGCCGGTGGTGTTCGAGATGTGGATGTCGCTGAACACCGCGCGGCCGCACTGCTCCTCGGCGGTCTTGCCGATCGGGGTCGCGAAGCTCATGTACTTGACCGACTCGGGCGCGGCGCCCTTGTAGATCCAGCGGGTGCTCGTCGCCGCGTTGATGCCGCCGACGTCATTCTTCACCGCGGTCAGCGGGATCTGGCCGAGCGTGGTGGAGGCGCCCACGTTGACCAGCCACTCGCCGAAGGCCTTGCCCTTGGGGAAGCCCATGTCGACCGAGTAGGGGCTCGTCGTGCCACCGCCCGTCCACGTGGCCGTGCTCCGGAAATCGGCCGGGCCGTTCTTGAACCACGTGTAGTGGAAGTGCGAGGCGAACACGCGCCCGCCGCCGTTGGCGTACTGCTGGAGCGCGCTGAACGCCGCCGCGCCCTTGTTCTCGTTGTGCTCGGCGCCCTCGCAGGAGAGCACGACGATGTCGTACTTCTTGAGGTTGTCGAAGCTGCTCCAGAACGGCTGCGCGCCGGTGACGCCGGCCATCGTGGAGCCGCCGAACCCGTTGTAGAGGTGGATCGCGCCGGCGCCGCCGCCGCCCGAGAACTCGCTGTCGTCGACGCCGATCTCGCGGAGGAAGCACTCGAGCTCGTCGGCCGCGCCCGTGGTGACCGCGATCTGCGGGAGGTCACCCTCCTTGCGGCTCTTCGGCAGGCGGGTGAGGTTCTTGTCGGTGAGCGGGTTGTCGACGCACTCCTTGACCTCGGGGAGGATCACCTTGCGGCGCCACTTGCCGACCTGCATCACGAGCGGGATGTCCTTGCCGACCGGCACGTTCTTGAGCGTGAACTGACCCTTGGCGTCGGTGAGCGTGGTGACGATCGGGCTGCCCGAGGCGATCGCGCCGCACTTGTCGCAGCTGAGCGGCTTCGGGATCGGATCGAGCGGCGCGTTCGGGACGTAGACGATGACGTTGTAGAGCGGGACGCGCGCTGCGGGGTCGTAGACCGTGCCGCTGAGGCTCGTGGTCCCGCCGCCCGTGCACGCCACTTGCTGGCACTTGAGACCCACACATGGAGGATCGACCTTGCCGTCGCCGACGGTGAATTCGGTCCCGGGGTCTCCGTCGATCAGGATGCCGCCGTCTTCGCCGCCGTCCTGCGTATCCAGATCGCCCCCGAGTTCCCCCGGGGACCCACAACCGAACGGAGCTGCTGCTGCGACGAAGGTCGCCGCGCAGAGGGCGAGGGTAGAGCGTCGGATCATGTACACCTCCAGCAAGAGAGTGTGCGTCATGCGGCGGCATCGGTCGAGTCACACGGGTGTGACGCTCGGTGCCCATCTGGCCTGACCATCGGTGTACCGTGCGGGCATGGTGCGCCGTCCAATCGTGGTAGTCGTCGCTTCGATCATCGGCTGTTCCTCGAGCAGCGAACCCGATGCTCCCGCCCCGTGTTCGATCACGATCGGCGCGGGCGATGCGGATCTCGTGCTCGAGGGACACGGTAGCTGCGCGGGCACGACCACCCTCCGCTTGCGCGTGGCCACCGGCGATCCCGCCTCGCCGATCTGGACCGATGGGGCGTCTGCGCCGGTGCGTGTAGGTGGTCGATGGTCGCTGAAAAGCGACACGGTCGTGCGCGAGATCACGCTCGAGAACCTGGGTGGCGCCGAGGTGAAGGTCGTGGGTCTGGAGTGGACCGCCGATCCCATCGGTGTGCCCGCGGACCGGTTGCTCCATGGCGGCTATCAGAGCTGGACCTACACGGGCGTCGAGACCATCCCCGAGAAGGTGGGCGAGGCGCTCGGCACCGCGCAGCCGGGCGGCGACGGCGAAGACGCGGTCACGGAGAAGGCGGGCGTGTCGTGGTGGCTCGGCGCCGCGATGGACGAGAAGGGGCAGGGGCTCTTCGCCGCGGCCGAGGGCGCGACCGTGCTGCCCACCTTCGTGGCCGTCGACCGCGCGGCGCCGAAGACGCGCCTGCGGATCGTCCAGGGGATGCGCGGCGACGTGGTGACGCTCGCCGGCGGCCAGAAGCGCTCGCTCGACGGCCTGCGCCTCGCGCTCGGCGACGTGCCCGCGCACCTCGAGGCGTGGGCGAAGCAGGTCGCGGCGCGCTTCCCGCCTTCGATCCCGCGACGCCCCGCGCTCGGCGGGTGGGGGTCGTGGAACGTCTACTACGCCAAGATCGACGCCACCAAGCTGCGCGAGGAGGCCGCGTGGGCGAGCAAGACCCTCGCGCCGCTCGGCATGAAGACGTTGCTGCTCGACGACGGCTACGAGCCGAACTGGGGCGCGTGGCAGGCCTCGACCGCGTTCGGCGCCGAGCTCGCCACGCTCAACGCCGAACAGGTCGCGCTCGGCCTCGAGCCGGCGGTGTGGCTCGCGCCGATCTACGTCGACACCAAGGATCCCCTGGTCGCCAGCAAGGGCGACTGGTTCGTGCGCAAGCCCACCGGCGAGCTGCGCACGTTCACCAACTTCGGCCCCACCTACGCGGCGCTCGACGTCACGCACCCCGACGCGCGCAAGTTCGTGACCGACGCGGTCGCGCGCTACAAGGCGTGGGGCTACAAGGCCATCAAGATCGACTTCCTGTTCGGCGCCGCGATCGCGGGGGTGCGCAAGGAGCCGATCACGGGCCTCGAGTCGTACGCGCGGTGGATGAAGGCGATCCGCGAGGCCGCGGGCGACATGCACGTCGTCGGGTGCGGCGCGCCGATCCTGCCGTCGGTGGGGTTCGTGGACTCGATGCGCACCGGGCCCGACGTGGCCTTCGACCTGAGCCCCGAGGCCACGTACGGCTTCCTCGCCTCGCAGGCGCGCCACACCGCGTTCCGGGCGTTCACCGACGCCTGGTGGTCGCTCGACCCGGACGTGGTCATCCTGCGCGGCAAGAACATCGACGACGCCGAGGCGTGGACCTTCGTCGTCTCGAGCCTGCTCGCCGGCGGGAACTGGCTCTCGGGCGACGGGCGTCAGGCGAGCGCCGCGCGACTCGCGATGACGATCGCGCCCGAGGTGCTGGCGCTGGCGCGCGATGGGCAGGCGGCGCGCCCGGTCGACTTCGCGGCGCAGGCCGACGAGCGCCCGGTGGGCTCGCCGGTGCTGCTCGGGAGCGCCCCGGTCGGCGTGCCCCACGTGTGGCGCAAGGCGCACGCGCTCGCGGTGTTCGCCTGGGACGACCCGAGCTTCTCGCGCGACGTCGCGCTCCCTGCGGGCGCCAGGGAGCTCGTGCCCGAGGGCGGCAAGGTCGTGAGCAAGCCGGCGCCGTCGGGGCCGATCACGGTGCCGAGCCACGGCGCCCGGTTGTTCGTGTTCTAGGTGGCGAGCGCCTGGTCGATCGCCTTCAGGAACACTTCGATCGGTTGCGCCCCCGAGAGGGCCAGCCGGTTCTGCAGGATGAAGAACGGCACGCCGCTCACGCCCTGGCGCGAGGCATCGGCGGCCTCCGCGCGCACCGCCGCGCGCTCCTGCTCGTCGTTCACGAGCGCGAGCGCCTCATCCGCCTCGAACCCGTGCGCGCTCGCGATCGAGGCCAGCACGGTGGGGTCGCCGACGTTCTTCCCGTCGAGGAAATAGGCCTGGAAGAGCGCGCGCGCGAGCGCCACCTGGGTGCCCTTCTCCGCCGCCTTGCCGATGAGCACGTGCGCGCCGACGGTGTTGGGCGCGACCTTCACCTTGCGGAAGTCGAGCGGGATGCCGGAGTCGCGCGCCGCGGACTCGACCCGCCCGAACATGGTGTCGGGGTCGGCGCCGTACTTCTTGCGGAGGCGCGCGCGCAGGTCGGCGCCCTCCTGCGGCAGGTCGGGGTCGAGCAGGAACGGCGCGTACTCGACCGTGGCCGTGACGTCGGGTCGCTGGGCGAGCGCCTGGTGGAGTCGCTCGGTGCCGATGAGGCACCAGGGGCACATGACGTCGGAGACCACCGTGATCGTGAGCGAAGGCATGGCCCTCGGATGCCCCGGCGACGGGCGGGGTGCCATCCATGCGGCTCGTGCATGACCATCATATCGACCATGCATTGGACCGATGCCTCGGGAAGACGCATCCTAGGTCCCGTCCTCAGGAGGAAACACCATGTACGTCGTCTTCGGAGCCACAGGGAACACCGGTCATGTCGTCGCGGAGACGCTGCTCGCACGCGGTCAGAAGGTGCGGGTCGTCGCGCGTGACCCCGCCAAGGTCGAGGCGCTGCGGGCCAAGGGCGCCGAGGTCGTGAAGGGCGACGTGCTCGACCCGGCGAGCCTGGCCCCCGCGCTCGCCGGCGCCACGGGCGCCTACTTCCTCGTCCCGCCGGACGCGGGCAGCGACGACCTCGTCGGCCGCGGCCGCCGCATCGTCGACGGCTACGTCGCCGCGCTCCGCAAGAGCCCGGTCGCGCACGCCGCGGTGCTCTCGTCGGTCGCCGCGCAGCACGAGAAGGGCACGGGCCCCATCGTGATCACGCACTACGCCGAGGCCGAGTTCGCCAAGGTCAGCGGCACCGCGTTCACCTTCGTGCGCGCCGCCTACTTCATGGAGAACATCCTCGCCAACGCCCACCCGATGAAGGCGGACGGCGTGCTCCCGGTGTTCGGCGGCGGCGAGGGCTTCCCGTTCCCGATGGTCGCGACCCGGGACATCGGCGAGGTGGCGGCAGAGGCGCTGCTCGCGGGCACCAAGGAGAACGCCTGGATCGAGCTCTCCGGGCCCAAGGAGTACAGCATGAACGACGCCGCCGCGATCGCCGGGAAGCTGCTCGGTCGCGAGGTGAAGACCGCGGTGCTGCCGATCGACGCGATGGTCCCCACGCTCACCCAGTTCGGCCTCTCGGCCAACGTCGCCGGCCTCTACCGCGAGATGACCGAGGGCCTCGGCAAGGGCCTCGTCGCCTTCGAGGGCAAGGGTCGCGCGGTCCGCGGCAAGGTCGGCCTGGAGCAGGTGCTCGCGGCGCTCAAGGGCTGACGCTCCACGGCCACTCGCGTAGCGTGACGCCGTGAAACAAGGTGTGACGGCCTCGCTGCTGGTCCTCTCGTTCGCGGCGTTCGCGCTGCCGCGCGTCCCTTCGGGGCGCGCGGCGCCCGCGCCGGCGGTGTCCGTCACCATCCTGGCCTCGGGCCAGTGCGGCCCCGACTCGCTCGGGGTGGACGAAAAGAACGTCTACTTCCACAACGCGTGCGACAGTCGGGCGCTCGCGCGCGTCGACAAGGCGGGCAAGGGGCTGCCCTCGATCCTGGCGGTCGAGGTCGGTCCGATCGTGGAGCTCACCGGCGAGGGGGTGCTCGTGCGCGACGCTCGGACCCCGGTGTGGAGCGGCGTGGGCGTCGCGCCGTATGCCGTCGTGCCCAAGGTCGGTGGGCTCGCCGCGCCGCGCCTCGAGCTGCCCGCGGGCCAGGGTTTGGTCCACGACGCGAACGGGGCGGCCTCGTTCACCTTTGACGGCCTCACCGGCAAGAGCGCGCTGACCTACCTCCCGCTGCCTTCGGGGAAACCGCTCCGGCTGTCCACGGCACACGCGGGGGCCCTCGCGATGGACGCGAACGCGATCTACGCCGCCGAGACGGAGGGAGCGATCGTGCGCTTCGCGCGCGAGGGAGGCGGCAAGACCGTCCTCTACCCCGGTGGAACGTTCGCTTCGAGTGTTCCTAGTACTGCGCGCCAGAAGTTCCTACCTGGGGGGCCCAACCGGCGCGAGCATCCAGGGGTAGAGCGTGATGAGTTCGTCGACGAGGGCGTTCAACTCGCGCTTGTCTGGCAGCACGTCCCATCGTGAGCCGGCAGGCATCTCGAGCCGCCAGTAGTGCACGCTGACCCGGCGTAGGCGCGCGTGCTTGAACGGGTCATCGAGGTCGTCGGACTCGATGACGAGGGTGTCGTTGTGGCGCCGGACACGCAGGTGCTTGAGGCCCTTCTTCTTGGCGAAGACGGCCAGAACGACGTCGGCGTGAAAGTCCTCGGCTTTGAACTTGGGCATGCGGCTCAGGCAGCGCGTGCCTGAGCGTCGACGGTCCAACGAGTACCGCTGAAAGTCCAGCGGAACGGGTGGGCCTCGAACTTGTTCCAGTGGCGGATGAAGCCGGCGACCGCCCAGGCGAGATGCGCTGCCGTCGTGAACGATCCTCCACGCAGGAGGCGACGCTGCAGGATGCTGAACCAGATTGGGCTTGATCCGGTTTCGCAGACACCTGGCGAAAGGTGGATACGATGGCGCGCATGGCACCCAAGGGGCAGCAGAAGCAGAAGCGGCGTAGCTTCACGGACGAGTTCAAGGCCGGCGCCGTGGCGCTCGTGCTGGACCAA
>JAEUKC010000289.1:0-7543 GCA_016794445.1 Myxococcales bacterium | reverse complement strand
TCGTGCCCGGCCGCGTGGTGGCGACGGTGGACCTGCGCAACCCGGACGACGCCTCCATGCGCGCCGCCGAGGCCGACGTGATCGCGTACTACGACGAGGTCGCCCGGCTCGAGGGGGTGCAGGTGAGCTGGCGTCAGACCGCGCGGACGCCGTGCGTGCCCTTCGACGCCGGCCTGCAGGACCACATCGCGGCGGCGGCCGAGGGGCGTGGGCTGTCGCTCGCGCGCATCGTCTCCGGGGCCGGCCACGACGCCCAGGAGATGGCGCGCATCACCCGCGCCGCCATGGTCTTCGTGCCCGGCGAGCACGACGGCATCAGCCACAACCCGCGCGAGCTCTCCACGCGGGAGCAGTGCGCGCACGGCGTCGGCGTCCTCTTCGACGTCGCGCGCCGGCTCTGCGACGAGAAGGACGAGGTCACGCGATGAAGATCCGCGCGGCGATGACGCAGACCATCAACGCCTACCCCCACATGCCGCCCACGGTGGAGCGCCTGTCCGAGCTGCGGGGGAAGCTCGACGCGGTGCGGGCGGCGAACGTCGAGCACCACCTCGAGCTGATGGCCGCGGCCCGCGAGCGCGGCGTGCAGGTGATCTGCTTCGGCGAGCTGTTCGCGGGGCCGTACTTCGCCCTGGACAAGGACCCGATGTGGATCGACCTCGCCGAGAGCGCGCTCTCGGGCCCGACGATCACCGCGGTGCGCGCGGCGGCGCAGCGGCTCGGGCTGATCGTGGTGGCGCCGATCTACGAGGTCGAGCCCTCGGGCCGGCGGTTCAACACCGCGGTGGTGGTCGACGAGACGGGCGAGATCCTCGGCAAGTACAAGAAGACCCACATCCCGTTCGGCGCGAACGAGCAGGGCAGTTTCCACGAGAGCTTCTATTACGAGCAGGGCGACGGCAACAACGGCCACGGCCCGGCCAACGTCTCGAAGAACCCGCATTTCCCGGTGTTCCAGACGTCCGCGGGCCGGATCGGCGTGGCCATCTGCTACGACCGCCACTTCGAGGGCGTGATGCACTCGCTGGCCACGGAGGGCGCGGAGCTGGTGTTCTCGCCGGCGGTCACCTTCGGCCAGAAGAGCGAGCGCGTGTGGCCGCTGGAGTTCGCGGTGGACGCGGCCCGCCACGGGATCTTCATCGGCGGGAGCAACCGCAAGGGCACCGAGGCGCCGTGGGGGCAGGCCTACTTCGGTCGCTCGCACTTCGTCGGGCCGAACGGGGCGATCGCGGACGTGAGCGACCACCCGAATCTGATCGTGGCCGACCTGGAGCTCGACGAGCTCACGGCGGACAACCCGGCGGGGTGGAACCTCCCGCGGGACATCCGCCACAAGATCTACTCGCCCCGCGGGTGATCACGGGCGCCCGCGAACGGCGGCGGTGACGGGCACAGCATCCTCGTCGCGCGGGGGAAGCTCGGAGCCGATCGGGGCGCCAGTGCGCGGCGCCGAGGTCCAGCGCGTGAGCGCGGCGACGGCCCACGTCGCGATCACGGCGAGCACGACGATCGCCAGGGTCTTCCCGTCGAGAGCCTCGAGCCCGAGGAATCGACGAAGCCCCGGAATGGTGACCGCGGCGCCCTGCAACGCGATCCCCGCCACGATCGACACGTGGAGCACCCAGTTCTTCGGGCGGTCCGCGACGACGAGCCGCGCGGGATAGACGCTCACGAGCTTGCCCACCGACTCGTAGAGGAACACGACGGTCTGGGTGACGATGAGACCGAAGCCGAAAGCCGGGAGCATCAGCAGGAGCGCGATGCCGAGCGCCCCCTTGAAGGCGCCCGTCACCAGGATGAAGCGGCCCGAGGCCCGATCGAGCAGGCCGCTCGACGGCGGCCGGGGCGGGAGATCCATCTGTCCGGGGGTGCGATCGAGGGCGAGCGCGAGCGCGGGTGGACCGTCGCCCAGGAAGTTGATCCACAGGAGCTGGAGCGCCGTGAGCGGCAAGAGGAGCATCCCCGTCGTGTCGCGGTAGCCCTTCACGTGAGCGACGACCGCGCCCGTCACCACGAGCACCATGAGCGCGACGTTGGTCGAGAACGTGAACCGGATGAAGGTCTGGATGTTCTCGTAGATGCCGCGTCCCTCCTCGATGGCGCCGACGATCGTCGCGAAGTTGTCGTCGAGGAGGACGAGGTCGGCGACCTCGCGCGTCACGTCGCTGCCACGCTTTCCCATCGCGATCCCGACGTCGGCGCGCTTCAGCGCCGGCGCGTCGTTGACGCCGTCGCCCGTCATCGCGACGATCTCGCCGTCCGCCTGGAGAGCCTCCACCAGCTTCAGCTTGTGGGCAGGGCTCACGCGCGCGAAGACGTTGGCCGTCCGCGCCGCCTGCCGGAGCTGTTCGACGGAGTAGGTGTCGATGTCGGCGCCCGACAAAACCGTGGGAGAGGGGATTCCGATCACCTCGGCGACCGCGCGCGCCGTGCCGGGGTGGTCGCCCGTGATCATCAGGACGCGAACGCCCGCTCGCTGCGCCGTCTGGATCGCCTCCGCGATCTCCGCGCGCGGCGGATCCCAGAGCATCACCAGGCCGAGGAACTGGAGCCGCTCCTCGGGCTCGGCCTCGGTGCTGGACCGCGCGAGCGCGAGGACCTTGTAGCCACGCCCCGCCGCCGACTCCGAGCGCTCTGCCCACTGCGCGCGCGCCTCGGCCGACATCTCGCAGAGGTCGAGGAGCACCTCCGGCGCGCCCTTGAGGTAGCTCGTGCGTCCGCCGGTCCCTTCGACGGTGACGCGCATGTACTTCCAGGCGCTGTCGAACGGGCGGCTCTCGACACGGGCGTGCGCGCTTCGCTCGGCCGCTGGATCTTTGCCCTGCGCCCGCGCGTACGAGAGAAGCCCCAGCTCGAGCGGATCGCCCGCCGCCGCCTCGGTGTCCGCGTCGTTCGCGAGCACCATCGCGCGCAGGGCCCCCTCGGGGTCGTCGGACGCGAGCTCGCGGACGACCATGCTCTCCTCGGTCAAGGTCCCCGTCTTGTCGGTCGCGATCACCGTGACCGATCCCAGGGCCTCCACGGCGCTGAGGCGGCGCACGAGGGCGTTGCGCCGCGCCATGCGCTGCACGCCGAGGGCGAGCGTCAGGGTCACGACCGCCGGCATGCCTTCCGGGATCGCGGCGATCGCGAGCGCGACCGCGAACATCACGACCTCGTCGAGTCGCCCGATGCCTTCGGTGAGCGTCCCGGCGACGACGAGGAGGACGGCCAGGCCGGACACCCAGAACGCGAGCTGCTTGCCGAGGCGGCCGAGGCGCCGCTCGAGGGGAGTCGGTTCGGGCTCGATCTCGCCGAGCATCGTCGCGATCTTGCCCATCGCGCTCCTCGGGCCCGTCTCCGAGACGCGGAGCTCTCCCTTGCCGCGCACCACGAGCGTGCCGCTGTGGAGCGGTGCCTCGACCGCCTTCTCCACCGGGACGGACTCCCCCGTCAGGACCGCCTCGTCGGTCATGACGCCTTCTCCCGAGAGGAAGGTCCCATCCGCGGGGATCCTGTCTCCCGCCTCGCTGCGCACCACGTCGCCAGGGACCAGCGAGACGCTGGGGATCTGGAGGAGCTTGCCGTCGCGCATCGCCCAGACCTCGGACGCGGTGAGCGCCTTCAGCTGACCGAGCGCCTTGTCCGAGCGGTACTCCTGGAAAGAGCCGAGGCCTGCGTTCAGGAGTACGACGACGGCGATGACGAAGCCCTCGACGGGCCACCCTTTCCAGTGCTCGTAGATCCAGACGCCGACGTCGAACGCGATGGCGAACAGGAGGATGTAGATGAGGGGGCTGCGGAGCTGCCGCACGAAGCGTCGCCACAGCGGTGTCGGTGGCGTCTCGGGCAAGGCGTTCGGGCCATGCTCCGCGAGGAGGCGTTCGGCCTCCGCGGTGGTGAGCCCGGGCGCTGACGTGGCGGAGGTGTCTTCATCACTTCGCTCGGCGGTCGAGTTCGTCACAGCGGCTGTCGCTGCCGGAGCACGCCCCATGCCGCGCGCCGCCGCGCAGGATCACCGTGGTGGCTGTCGGTGTGTGCTCACGGTGGGCGATCCACCGACGCCGAAACGCCCCACGTGGGGCGCTCAGGGCGGTGGTCGTCGCGCCTACCGGCCTCGGGACGGACGCCGCCGCCGCGTGCCCAGGAAGGCGACGACGAGCGCCACCGCCCACGTCTGCGAGGGCGGGCCCCCGACGGCGCACCCCCCCGACGCCTCCGCGGGGGCGGGCGCGACGCACTGGAGGAGGCCGATGTCGCAGACGAACCCGCCCGCGCAGTCCGCGGACGTGGCGCACTTCTGCAGGCACGCGCCGGCGGCGCAGAGGTAGGGCGCGCACGACTTCTTGCTGCCGTCCGCGGCGGTGAGCTCCGTCGGGCCCGTGCACACGGCGAGCACCGGCGCGCACGTGCCGCGCGTCGCGGGCAGCTTGCACGACTCGGTCGCGCCCGCGCACGCGGTGTTGCAGCAGACCCCGCTGGCGCAGTGCCCGGTCTCGCACTCCGCGTCGGTCGTGCAGTCGATGCCGTTCGCGAGCGCGACGCGCATCAGGTACGTGTCCGGCGACGGGTTCGACGCGCCGTCGAAGCCGCCGAACAGCACGACGTCCGGGCCGAGCCGCGCGGCGACCGGGCGGTTCAGCGGCGGCAGGCCCTCGTTGGCGAGCTGCGCCCACGTGTTGCCGTCCCACAGCCACGACTCGGTGCCGATCACGTCGTAGCGGTGACCCAGCACGAGAGCGTAGCGTCCGAGATCGATCGCCCCGTCGAGGAGCAGCGGGCGCGTGGACGAGACGCTCCCGAGCTGGTCGAGCCCCGGCGCCTTCACCGCGGAGAACGCGCCGTCGGCGAACGACCACTGGGTCCCGAGCTCGGGCACCACGAGCAGGCCCTTGCCGCCGTGGCTCGTGAACCCGCTCCAGTCCTGGCCGGTGACGACGGCGCCGCGCCGCGCCGGCGCCTTGCCGATCGAGGTCCACGCGGTACCGCTCCACGTGAACGCCTCGGTCCCCGCGAGGAGGACGGTGGTGCTGCCCACGCGCGCGAGCCGCGGCCGGTCCTCGGCGGGCGGCGTCGACGGCGTGACCTGCTTCCAGGTCGTGTGATCCCAGAGCCACGTCTCGTTCGACACGTCGGCCACGGTGCCGCCGAAGAGGACGGCCTTGTCGCCCGCCTCGGCGAACGCGGCCCGGTAGCGCGGCGACGGCGAGACGGCGGGCTTCTTCTCGACCCAGGCCTTCCCGTCGAACTCCCAGGTGTCGTTCAGCACGGTGCCGCCCCACCCACCGAAGAGGACGGCGCGGTCGCCGAGCGTCGCGAGGGAGGCGAAGCCGCGGCCCGGCGGCCCGGCCCGGTTGGCCGGCTGGTTCCAGCCCTTGTCTCCGAACTGCACGAGCGTGTCGAGCGCGCCGCCGACCGAGCGCCCGCCGAAGAACGCGATCGCGTCGCCGTACGTGGTGACCGAATACGAGACGAGCGTCGCGAACGTGGACGGCGGCGCGGTGGAGGTGGGGGCGCGGAGCGTCCACGCGGCGCCGGTCCACTCGAAGCTGCCGCCGGGGCTGACGATGACCATCTTGCCCTTGACGCGACCGAGCGCGGCGACGAGCCCGGGGGTCGAGGCGCCCGCGGTGCGGTCGGTCCAGGCGGTGCCGTCGAAGGTCCACGTCTGGAGGCCCCCGGCGTACCAGGCGACGGTGCCGTCGTCGCCGAACGAGGTGGTGCGGGCGTCGACCGTGATCGTGGGGGCCGGGGTCGAGGTGTTCTCGGTCCAGTCCGTCCCGTCGAAGATCCACGTCGAGCCGGACGCCGGCTTGCCGCCGAGGAGCGCGAGCTTGCCGCCCGCGGCGACGAGCGCCCCGTAGGCGCGCGCGGGGGGACGGCGCGAGGGCGAGAGCTTGGTCCACGTGGTGCCGTCGAAGGACCAGGTGTCGTCGAGCACCTTGGTGAGCGTCGCGTCGACGCCGCCGAACAGGATGGCCTTGCCGCCGATCGCGCCGAGGGCCGGCCCCTCGCGCGGCTCGGGCGCGGACGCCGGCTTGAGCTCGGTCCAGCGCGCGCCGTCCCACTTCCACGTGTCGCCGAACACGGAGACGCCGGTGCCGCCGAACAGGAGGAGGTTGCCCGCGTGCTCGGCGAGCCCCGCCGCGATGCGCGCGCCCGGGCCCACGGCGAGCCGCCGCCAGCGCG
Source organism: Myxococcales bacterium (assembly GCA_016794445.1). Taxonomy (GTDB): domain Bacteria; phylum Myxococcota_A; class Polyangia; order Polyangiales; family JADJMO01; genus JADJMO01. The sequence goes on along the minus strand of JAEUKC010000289.1, from coordinate 1,375 downwards.
CGGTGCCGATGTACGGGTCGAGCAGCACCGGGAACGCCAGGCCCTCGGCGTCGAGCGACACGGTCAGTCGATCGCCGACCAGGCGCAGGCGGGCCGGGCGACGCGTGCCGTGGGCGTCGACGGCGTAGGGGGCCGCGACGAACATCCGTTCGACGCCGCCCGCGTCCCGCAGCGAGAGGCCGCCCTGGCCGTCGTCGTGGACGGAGGCGAGCAGTGGCCCGCGCTCCATCCGGAAGGAGAAGGTGGTGGGCGCGGTGGCGTCGCGCAGCAGGTAGAGGAGCTCGGCGCCGGCGCCGTCGGAGAGGTACGCGGCGTCGGTGGACGGCGCGACGTTCGGGTAGAGGGTGCGCGCGCCGAGGAGGGTGCGGGGAGAGGGGGCGTGGCGCTCGGGGACGAGGCGCAGGGTCGCGCCTTCGACGCCGCGCACGTAGAGGACCCAAGCACCATCGGCGGTCGGGGCGGTGGCGAAGTCGAGGCCGGCGAAGGCGAGCCGCGCGGGACCTTCGAAACGCGCGCGCAGGGTCGCGTCGTTGCGCGCGAGGCCCTCGAGGGTGGTAAGCGTCGGCTCGGGGGTGGGGGCGGGGGAGGAGCAACCCGCGACGGCGAGCGCCGCGACGAGGGCAGGGAGGAGGGCGCGGCGGGGCATCGACCTCGGAGGCTATCCTGTCGGCCAGGCGTTGCGCGAGACCGCCTTGCGCGAGGCTCGGCGGTTCACGGGCGGAACGCTCGCGCTGCTCGCCTCCGCCTTCACCGCCGTTCACTTGGCCGGGTGCCCGATGGAACTCGCGTCACTTCGCGATGAAGCAGTGGTCGGCATTCATGCATCTCGGTTCCGTCCAGCCGACGTAGGAGCAGCAGTACTTGGCCGGGTGGCCGACCCCGCAGCCGCCAGCCGCAGCTCCGCAGACGCATCGACCATCGACACAGTCGCCGGCGCACGGCCTTCCACCGCAACATGTGAAGCGTTCGCAGCGGCCAGGGTCCGCGGGCGCGCCGGGACCTGTGCAGAGGTTCGTCAGCCCGTCGAGCGAACAAGAAGGAGTGTCCTCGATGTCTGCTCCGCTGTCGACCACGGAGGCTTCACCGAAGGGTGTGCTGTCGAGCGGCTCGGTGTCCGCTGCCGCGGGTTGCTGGACTCTTGCGCCGCAACCAAGCAGGACCGCGACCGCCGCTGCTGCAAGTCGTCTTGCCATCGCCCCGACACCTCCACGTGCAAGGCGGTTCACGGGCGCCCGTGAACGCGCCCCCTGTGTCAGGGTAGTTGTCCCCCTGCCTGATCGCGGCAGGCGTTGGCGTCTCGTGGGGCTGGAGCTTCATCTGACATGACCTACACCGAGGCTTTCAAGTCAAAGATGGTTCAGCGGCTTCTGAGGCC
>JAEUKC010000207.1:0-18329 GCA_016794445.1 Myxococcales bacterium | reverse complement strand
AAATCGAGCAGATCTTCGCGCGCAGGACGCGCGACGAGGGGCAGGTCGGCGTGGTGGTCGTCGAGCCACGCGAAGGCCGCCTCGGGGAAGGTGGCGTAGGTGTGCGCGGTGTCGAAGGCGATGAACCCGCGATCGATGGCGCGCACCATCCAGCGCAGGAGCTCGTAGCTCCGGGTCTGCAGGTCGACGGCGCGGCGGAGGGCGACGGGGTCGAGCACCCGCGGGAGAGTAGTCAGCTTCGGCGCTCTTCGTGCGAGCTTCGCCGGGGCGGGGCTCGGTGGCGTCGGGATAGGTGGTTTGCTAGCTTGGCCGCACACGAGGGAGGGGACGATGCGCAAGCTCGGGGTCTGGGCGTGGGTGGTCGCGACGGCGTTGGTGGTGGTCGGCTCGTCGTGCGGCAAGGACGACGAGGCGCAGACCCCGACCGGGACCACCGAGCGCTACCGGGGCTCGCTCGTCGGTGCGTCCGAGCTCGCGGGCACGTTGACGCTGGACCTCGCCCCCGGGCTCGGCACCGCGAGCGTCACGCCCAAGGCGACCGCGACCAAGATCAGCGGCACCGTCACCGTCAACGTCCCGGGGGTGGGCCCGATCTCGCTCGAGGGAACGGTGGCCGTCGCGGGTGGCGTCGCCAAGTTCTCGGGCTCGGGCGCCGGGGGCTCGATCTCGTTCGAGGGCACCCTGGTGGACGGCGTCCTCTCGGGGACGTTCACCTCTCCGTGGGGCAGCGGGTCCTTCTCCGTCACGCGGGACGACGTCGCCGGCCTCAAGCTGTACTGTGGCGCCTTCACCGGCGGCGCGCGCGGGCGCGTGCACGTGTTCACCCTCGGCGAGAAGGGCGGAGGGGTCTTCGCCGGCGGTCCGACGGGCGTCTTCCTCGGGACCTTCAAGGCATCGAAGCTCGACTTCGCGCTCGCGACGGGGAGCGGCAGCGCGGTGCTCAGCGGCTCGACCTTCACCGGGACGTTCTCTGCGGACGCGCCCGTCCCTTCGGCGACCTTCACCGCGAGCGAGGCCGCGTGCAGCACCCTCGTCCCCCGACCGGACGGCGATGCGGGCACCGACGGCGCGACGGACGCCACGTCGGATGGTTCGACCGACGGCGCGACCGACGGCGCGACCGACGGCGGCGCCACCGACCCGCTCCTCTTGCACGAGTCCACGCTCGGCTCCGACCAGTTCTCGTTCCCCACCCGGTACAACGCCTCCTTGTTCGTCGCTCGCACGGGCGCTGCAGGTGGGGGCGTCCTCGAGGTGGCGATCGACGGCAGCAAGGTGAGCACCTTCGTGACCACGACGACCGGTGACGGGTTCGTCACCGGCCTCGCGACCGACACCAAGAACTTGTACTGGCAGCTGACCGGCGCGGCAGGCTCGACCAACGGGCGAGTGGACTACAAGAGCGTGCTCGGAGCCCCCACGGCCAGCACCGCGGTGTCTGCCCTCGACTACCCGAACGTGCTGGTCACCGACGGCACGGACCTCTACTCGACCGGCACGAGCGGCAAGGTGATCCGCTTCGGACCGGGCGGCGAGCTCAAGAACGCGACGTTCGGCACCGGCCTGAACGATCTCGCCGCCGACGGCACGTATGTCTGGCTCGCTCCGGCTCCCGGCGGCTCGGTCTCACGCTGGTCCAAGGACCTCACGGGCGTGACCGAGATCCTCTCCAGCACCGAGCTCGCAGCGACCCCGATCGTGCGGAGCCTCCACGTCGCGGGCGCCGATCTCTTCGCGGTGGCCTACGCCGCGGACTTCAGCAAGTACGCGATCCTCCGCAAGGCCAAGGACGGCACCGGCACGGTCACCACGATGGCGACCTTCCCGGGCGGCGGAGACGCGCCGTTCGGCGTCGTCGCCGACGCGACCCACGTCTACTTCGGCGGCTCGTGCGGCGCAGGCCCCGCCAAGGGCTGCGTCCGTCGCCTCCCTCGCACCGCGAGCCTCGGGACCCCGGAGTCGATGGCCAGCGGGCTGGAGTCGTACATCCGCGACGTGACGGTCGACGCGAACTACGTGTTCTACACCGACGTCAAGCGCGTCTGGCGCAAGAAGAAGTGAACGGAGCGCCGTGAACGTCGCGCCGCCCTTCGTCGACCCGCCCTGGGACGCGCCGCTCGACGTCGAGGCCGCGCTACAGCACACACCGGCGAACGCCACCATGAAGGGCATGTTCCTCGATGCCATGGTCGAGGGAGCGAAGAAGCGCGGCGTCACCCTCGGCGGGGCGCGGGCCCGCTACGTGCCGTTCCACGACTATCCCATCCGTGAGCACATGGCGCTGCTCGTGGAGAGCGCCCACGCCTTCTACCCCGACCTCTCCCTGCGTCAGGGACTGCGCAAGCTCGGTCGGGGCGCGCACGCGGCGCTGATCGCCTCTGTCGTGGGTCGGGTGGTCTGGGCCACTGCCAGCGACGTGCGCACGGCGATCGAGGCCATGGTGAAGGGCTACACGATCTCCGTGCCGTCGTGCCGGCTGTCCGTGATCGAGTGCACGGACCGCCAGGTCACGCTGCGGGTCGAGCACGTGTACTGGTTCCTCGACTCGCACCACGTCGGTGTGTTCGAGGGCGCGATGCGCGCCGGTGGCGTCGACGGCGCCGTCCGGGTACGCCTCTCGTCGCCCAGCGACGGCGAGCTCTCGTGTGCGTGGTGATGGCCGGGGCTACGCCTCCGGGCGCAGCAGCGGGAACAGGATGACGTCGCGGATCGACGGCTGGTGGCAGAGCATCATCACCAGGCGATCGATGCCCATGCCGAACCCGGCCGCGGGCGGCATGCCGTGCTCGAGGGCGCGGACGTAGTCCTCGTCGAAGTCCATCGTCTCCTCGGCGCCGCGGGCCTTCTTGTCGACCTGCTCCTGGAAGCGGGCGGCCTGGTCGTCCGGGTCGTTGAGCTCGCTGAACGCGTTGCAGAGCTCGCGGCCCTCGATGAACAGCTCGAAGCGGTCGGTGACGCTCGGGTCGCTGTCCTTGCGGCGGGCGAGCGGGGAGGTCTCGAACGGGTGGTCGATGACGAACACCGGCCGCGAGCGCTCGCCGTCGGCCGTGCGGTAGTCGCCGACCAGGAACGGCTCGGCGAAGTACTCGTAGATCGCGAACAGCCGCTCGCCGCGGTTCTCGCACTTGCCGAGGCCCTTTCGGAGGTTGCCCCAGTCGATGGCGCGGGAGCTGGTCTGCGACCACTCCTTGATGCGCTCGGGCGAGTCCTTCAGCGTCTGCGCGAGGAAATCCATGGCCGTGTCGAGCCCGCCGTCCAGCGCGATCATGAGCTCGGGGATGCGGGTGGCCTTGAGCGCCGAGGCGGCGGCGTCGGCCATCGTCACGCGCACGAACGGCTGGTCGAGCGCGAACGGGCGGTCCTTGGCCCAGACCGCGTGGGCCTCGGGCAGCGCCGCGGCGAGGGCGGCGTCGGCCGCGCGCAGGAGCTCCTCGGTCATGGTCATGAGCCGCTCGTAGTCGGCGTAGGCCATGTAGAACTCGAGCATCGTGAACTCGGGGTTGTGCCGGGTGCTGATGCCCTCGTTGCGGTAGCAGCGCCCGATCTCGTAGACGCGCTCGAGCCCGCCGACCACGCAGCGCTTGAGGAACAGCTCCGGCGCGATGCGCAGGAACAGATCCATGTCGAGCGTGTTGTGGTGGGTGTTGAACGGGCGCGCCGTGGCGCCGCCGATCAACGACGTCAGGGTCGGGGTCTCGACCTCGAGGAAGTCGCGCTGGTCGAGGAAGTGGCGCACGGCGCGGACGATGTGGGCGCGGGCGCGGAACACGTCGGCGACGCCGGGGTTCGCGACGAGGTCGACGTAGCGCTGGCGGTAGCGCAGCTCGACGTCGGACAGGCCGTGCCACTTCTCGGGCAGCGGACGGTGGGCCTTGGTGAGCAGGCGGATCGCGCGCGCCTCGAGGGACAGCTCGCCGGTCTTGGTGACCATGCAGCCGCCCTCGGCCACGACGAAGTCGCCGACCTCGATCTCGCCGCCGGCCGCGTGCAACCGGGCGAAATCGTCGCCGAGCGCGTCCTTGCGACAGAACAGCTGGAGCTCGCCGGAGCGGTCGCGCACCCGGAGGAACGCGGCCTTGCCGAACGAGCGCGCGGCGACGACGCGCCCAGCGACGCGTTCCCGCCGCTCGCCGGCGAGGGCGGTCACCTTGGCCGCGTCGTACTTGCCGTCGGGCAGCGCGGCCGAGGTGAAACGCCCGCGCACCTCGCCGACCGACGAGACCTCGCCGACGTCGTTCGCGAACGGGTTCTGGCCGCGTTCGCGCACCGCCCGCGAGCGGTCGCGGCGCGAAGCGATGATGGCCTCCTCGGCCGAGGCGTGGAGGACGGCAGGGGAGATTTCCAGGGTGGCGTCGGCATCGTCGGTCATGACGGCTCCTCGGCAGGCACGCAGGCGGCGAGATCTTCGGGCAACTCGGCTTCGACCACGAAGGCGGGCACGGCTTTGCCCCCGCCGTAGCTGACGCGGCTCGCGTGGAGCGCGTGGCGGGCCAGATCGGGCGCCGAAGGGCCGCCGTAGAGGCCGTCGCCGAGCAGGGGGGCGCCGAGCGCCGCGAAGTGCACGCGGATCTGGTGGCGCAGCGCCTTGGCCGCGCGGGCCTCGACGAGCGCGCGGGAATCGCCGTCTTCGTTCTCCCAGCGGCGCTTGACCTCGAAGGAGGTGGTGGCGGGGCGCGGGGCGAGGCGAGCGACGTCGCGGGCGTGCACGCAGGCGAACACGCGGCGCTTGTCCTTGGGGTGGGGCGCGAGCGGGATGTCGATGGCGCCGGTGTCGGGCAGGATTCCGTCGGCGGCGACCGAGGCGGCGCGCGCGGAGCCGGCGCCGGGCGCGACGATCGCGAGGTAGCGCTTGTCGACGCGGCCGTCGCGGAGCGCGTTCTTCAGCTCCTCGAACGCGGCGTCGTTGCGGGCGACGACGACCAGGCCGGTCGTGTCGGTGTCGAGGCGGTGGACGAGGCCGGGCTCGCGCGGCTCGGGGCCGACCCCCGCGACGTCGGGGAAACGGGCCACGATCGCGTTGGCGAGGGTGCCGAGCTCGCCGGCGCGGAGCGGCGCGGTGGGCAGCCCCGCGGGCTTGTGGACGACGAGGATGCGATCGGTCTCGAGCCGCACGTCGAGCGTGAGCGACGGGTCGGGCTGGGCCGCCATGTCACCCTCGTCCGCGGCCTCGAGGATCTCGATGGTGTCGCCCTCCTTGACCAGCGCTCCCTTGACGGCGCGTCGCCCGTTGAGGCGCACCCCGTTCTCGAGGAGGGCCTTGGCCTTCGCGCGGGAGACCTCGGCGAGGATTCCAAGGGCCTTGTCGAGGCGTGCGCCATCGAGCGAGGCGGGGACGCGGAGCAGGGCAGGCGTTTCAGGGGACTCGGACATCGGGCCGCCCCGTATGCCACCGCGGGGGTTCTCCGTCGACCCCCTGGGCAGTACGCTCGGGGGAATGGACCTCGTCTGCCAGTCTTGTGGGGCGCCTGCGAAACCGAACCTCGTCGAGTGCGAGTTCTGCGAGAAGCCCATCAGCGCCGAGGCCGCGGCCAAGGCGGTGGGCTGTCCGCAGTGCAAGACGCTCAACGCCGGGGGCCAGCAGCAGTGCCACAAGTGCAAGGCCTGGCTGGTCGTGCAGTGCGTGTTCTGCAGCCACCTCTCGCCGCACTCGTCGCCCGCGTGCCTTCAGTGCAACGAGCCGTTCGCCGGAGCGCTCGAGCGCAAGGCGCAGCGGGACAGCTCCCAGCGCAACCAGCAGATCTTCCAGACGGTCGGGATGGTCGCGCCGGCGGCGGTCGGGCTGCTCGGCGGGGTCGCGGGCGCACTGCTCGGCGATCGCGTCGCGCACTCGGGGGGCCTTTCGGGGAACCCGTCCTATGGGGGATACGGTCCTGGCCATGGCCCGGGCCCCAACTACGGCCCGAACTACGGCGGGCAGGGCGGCTACGGGCAACCGGGGTACGGGCAACCGGGCTACGGGCAGGGCGGCCACCCGAACCACGTGCAGAGCGAATACCGCAACGAGTTCGGGCAGGGCGGCACGGACAACTTCCACCGCACGCACGACGCGCAGACCTTCGGGAACAGCTACGAGGACGACGGGGGACGCTCGCGCGGCCACGGGTTCTCGTCGAGCGACGACGACGGCGGTCGTTCGCGCGGCTCGTCGTCGTTCTCGTCGGACGACGCCGCCGTCGGTGGTCGCTCCAGGGGTTCCTCGTTCTCGTCGGACGACGACGACAGCGGCGGTCGTTCGCGCGGCTCTTCGTCGGACGACGACGACTCGGGGCGCGCCGACGACGACGGCGGACGATCGCGCGGCGACGACGACGAATGACGCGGACGCGGGCTCAGAGCCCCGCGGCGGCGAGGGCGTCCGCCACGCGGCCCACCGCGTTGACGAGCGCGGGGTGCCGACCCTCGAAGTGCTGGACGGCGCCGCGGACCTTCTCCGAGAGCCCGACCGGTCCCTCGACCACTGCGGCCTTGCCCTCGAGCTTCGCCGCGATCTCGCGCATCGCTCCCGCGAGCATCGCGCGGGTCTCCGCGTCGACGTCGTCGGTGGAAGCGAGCTCGCGGTGCAGCGTGTCGAGGGCGTGCTGGAGCTCGGTGGCGGACATCCCCGTTTCGTAGCACTTCGAGCGCCGCGCGCGGTTCAGGACGAGCGGCGCAGCAACCCGCCCGTCGCGACCTCGTCTGCGTGGCCCGACGAGATGCGGGAGCAGCTCGAAAGAGGCGCGTCCAGCGACATCGCCGCGGCGAAGAAGATCCGAAACGTCGATCCTCGTGCCAAGGCTGTCTCCACCGTCACGTGGCCCGCGCTGGCCGCGACGATGGATTGCACGGTCGCGAGGCCGAGCCCGGTACCGCGCCCCTTGGGCTTCGTCGTGAAGAACGGCTCGAAGATGCGCGCCCGCGTCTCGGCGCTCATGCCGGTCCCGGTGTCGCTCACCTCGAGGACCACCTGCTCGCCGGCCTCGAGCGCCGAGTCGAGCGCCTTCGCGGCGCGTCGCGAGAGGCGGCGGACCCGCACCAGCACCTCTCCGCCCTCGGGCATCGCGTCCCGCGCGTTGGAGACGAGGTTCAGCACGATCTGCTCGAGGTGCGTCTGGTCGGCGACGACGTGGTGCGAACCGTCGGCCACGACGCGGAGCTGGTGCTGGTCGGTCAGGAGCCGCCGACCGATCCGCTCGAGATCCTTGACGACCTTGCACAGGTCGAGGTCCTCGGGACGGGCGTGACCCTTGCGGGCGAGGGACAGGAGGTGCCTCGTGAGGGCCATGCCGCGCTCGGTCGCGTCCTCGATCTCCGCCCCCGCCTCGCGCGCCTGAGGGTCGTCGTGGGTGAGCAGGAGCGAGGCGTTGCCCTGGACCACCATCAGGAGGTTGTTGAAGTCGTGGGCCACGCTGCCGGCCAGCTGCCCGATCGTCTCGATGCGCTGGGTGTGCGCGAGTCGCTCCTCGAGCGCTCGCCGCTCCGTCTGGTCCCGCAGGATGAGCTGGACGCCGAGGTCGACGCGGCGGGCGCGCACCTCGAGCCATCGGCCCTCGGCGGTCGACACGAGGGTCAGCGGTGGCGTCTCGTCGTCGACGAGGCTCCGCAGGAGCGAAGGCCGGTCTCGCGCCCCGGCGCCGCCGAGAGCGTCGACCAGCGGCGTGCCGAGGAGACGCGCGCGGTCGGCGCCGAGGTAGCTGGCCGCGAGCTCGTTGAGCTGCGAGATCCGACCGTCCCGGTCGAGGACGACGATGCCGTCGGGGGCGTGCTCGAACCAGTCGACGAGGCGCGCCCGCATGCGCTCGGAGCCCTGGAGCGCGGCGAAGTAGGCCGCGAGGACGTAGCGGATGAAGAGCGCGGTGATGGCGATCACGACCACCACGACCGTCAGGGTGACCACGTCGCGGGAGCGGAGGTGGAACAGGGCGCCGGTCGCGGCGAGGGTCAGCGGGATGGTCGCGGCCGACACCGCGCCCGCGACGACGGCGGCGCGGCCCCCGAACATGAGCCCCGCGACCACGGTGAGCAGCGGATACACGAACGTGCCAGCGGTGAGCACGGCGGCGTTGCGGTAGCTGCTGACGGTGATCTCCGCCCAGATCACCAGCAGGGCGACGCCCGCGGCGAGCGAGGGCCTCCGGCCCGAGAGGGCGAGGGCCACGAGCAGGAATCCGAGGGCCGTGAGGTCCTCCCCGAGCTCGGGGTCGTGACCGAGGAGCGCCGCGAGCGAGGTCGCCGCGTAGCCGAGGACGGCGAGCCCGATCGCGAAGCGCACCCACCGCGCGGGCGGGCGCGTGCTGTTCGGGGTGGGGCCTTGCGGGTACATGACGACCTCGGTGTGGGTCCCCGCCTCCCCACGACCTGAACGAACCAGCCTGCGACGACTTGAGCGGTCGTCACGGACGGTAGGCGCCTGCGCCGGCTTCGAGTACTCCAGCGAGCGTGGCCCTCCCGAAGCCGATCCGTGCCCCGGAGCTCCCGGACGAGCTGGCGCCGTTCGTCGGGCCACTGACCGGGATCCTCGAGGCACGTCGCATCGAGGGCGGCGCGTTCGGCGCCGCAAGGGTCGACGCGATACGTTGCGAACAGGTCCACGTTCGCGCCTCCGCGTTCGACGAGAGCAAGCTCACGAACCTGCGTTGGATCGACGTCCTCTGCGAACGGTCGACGCTGTCGATGATCGACTGGCGCGGCGCGCTCCTCACGCGCACGCTGGTGCGGGGCTGTCGGCTCACGGGCGCCCGCTTCGCGGAGGCGCGGCTCGAGGACGTGCGCTTCGTCGAGTGCCACCTCGACTACGCCGCCTTCGGCGACGCGCGCCTCACGCGCGTGTCGTTCGAGTCCTGTCAGCTCCGCGAGGCGGACTTCCACGGCGCCGACCTCAAGGGCACGCAGTTCGTCGACTGCGACCTCGCGCGCTCGGACTTCACCCGCGCGAAGCTCGCGGGCACCGACGTGAGCCGCTCCGAGCTCGGAGGCGTGACCCTCACGCCCGCCGACGCGCGCGGCCTCGTGGTCAATCGAGAGCAGGCGTGCGCGCTCGCCGTGCTCTTCGGGCTGATCGTCCGCGACTGAGCTTCCGCGGATCTAGGTCAGGCCCCGGAGCAGCAGGTCGTACGGCGTGAGCGGCTCCTCGCCGTGTCGCTCGCGCTCGTGGCCGGGGTGGACCGGCGCGTCTCCTGCGAGTCGCTCCGCGCTCGCCTGCACCCACGACCGCGGGTGCTCCGCGAACGTGCGCAGCGCCGCCGGGTTGTCGCGCAGCCACGCGAGCGCCTCGGCGTGGGGCAGGGCGCGCGCGGCGATCGCGCTCGTCGCGAGGGCGCGCGCGCGGAAGTCGGCCTCCGAGACGCGGGGCGGGGGATTGTCGAACGGCACCTCCTGCCCGAGGAGCAGGATGGACGCGCCTTCGTGGCCGAAGGCCGGATCGCCGTGCTGATGGCCGCGCGCGTCCAGACGGAACGCGTCACCGGCGCGGAATCGCTCCACGAACGGCGCGAGCCCGGCGAGGTCCACCTCGGCGCGCGCGGCCTGCCAGAACGGGGTGTCGAGGCGGCGGTTGAAGCGGTAGTGCAGGCCGAGGAATCCGCGCAGGAAGTCCCAGTGCGCGCCCACCTTCGCGTCGACGTCGTCGCGCTGCGCGGGCTCGCCGCTCGCGAGCGCCCCGAGGGCGTAGTGGAGCGTGACGATGACCATGTGCAGGGCGGTCGACTCGAGCGGCTCGACGAACCCGTAGGCGTTGCCGAGCGCGAGGACGTTGCCGGCGAAGCAACGTCGGTGGCGCCCGGAGCGGAACCGCACGACCCAGGGCTCGCCGGCGCCGGGGTTCTTGCGCACGAGCTCGGCGGCCGCGGCGTCGAGCGAGAGGTGCGCCGACGAGAACACGTAGCCGCGGTGGTCCTCGCGCTCGACCGGGATGCGCCAGCACCAGCCAGCGTCCATCGTCTCCGCCGTCGTGTACGGGCGCACGAGCCCACCGTGCGGCACCGCGGCCACGACCGCCGTGTCGCAGAACAGCGTCGAGGCGAAGCTGTCGAAGGGGGTGCCGAGCGCCTTGCCGAGCAGGAGCGAGCGGAAGCCGGAGGCGTCCACGTAGAGATCGAAGCGCGCCGTGGTGCCGTCGGAGAGGCGGAGCCCGGAGACCCCCTGCTCGCCCACCTCGACCCCGTCGATCGTCGCGGTCCGGTGCTGGATCCCGCGGGCGCGCGCGGCGTCGGCGAGGAACGCGACGAACGGCGCGTTGTCGAGGTGGTAGGCGACCTTCTGCGAGGGGAGGAGCGAGTGGGTCCCGGTGTCGTCGACGACCACGGGCCCGCCGTGGCTCTGCATCAGCAGGCTGGTCAGCGACTGCGCGCGGAGGTCGCCGTCGTAGGTGAACGCGGGATGGGGGTCGGTCGGGCCGAACGGGTAGGAGAACGCGTGCGGCGCGGGCTTGCCCCACTCGAAGCGGATGCCGAGCTTGAAGGACGGCCGCACGCGCTCGAACAGCTCGACCACGTCGAGGCCGAGCTCGGCGTGGAGGAACGGCGGCATCAGCGTGGTGGTCGCCTCGCCGACGCCGATGATCGGGATGGTGGGCGACTCGAGGACCGTGATGGCGAGCCCGGGGAAGCGGCGCTGCAGCGCGAGGGCCGCGAAGTAACCCGACGTGCCCCCACCGACCACGCCCACCGTGTGGATGCCGGGGGGCTTCATGGGCGGGAGTGTACTCCCGCAAGGACGAGGTCGCGGCGGCCGCCCTTGACCCACTCGGCCCCGGTCCCTACCGCACCGCGCGTGACCGCCTTCTCCGCGCTCCGCGCGCTCCACCTGCTGTCGATGGCGCTGTGGTTCTCGATCGGCTTCTTCTGGCCGGGAGACGTGCGGCGAACGCTCGCGCGGGGGGTGCCGCACGTGGAGGCGCTCGCCGAGCGCGTGGAGCGGGTGCTCAAGACCTCGCTGATCGCGGCGTTCCTCACCCTCGGCAGCGGCGTCGGCATGATCTTCCAGCTGGGCGGCATGAAGGCCTTGCCCACGCGCATGCACGCGGGCATCGGGCTCGCGCTCCTGCTGCTGGGCGTCGAGATCCTCCTCGTCGACCCCGCCGCGAGCAAGCTGTTCCGCGCGATCGCCGACGGCAAGCTCGACGACGCGCGCGCGGCCGGAAAGAAGCTGCCGCCGCTCACCGGCGTGACCCACCTGCTCAAGCTCGCGGTGTTCGCGACGATGATCGTGCGGATCTGAGCCGCTGGCCCGGCGCGGCGGGCGCGCTACACTGCGTGGCCATGAGGTCGCTCGCCGTCTCTGCCCTCGCCGTGTTCGCTGCGCTGACCGTCGGGTGTTCGCCGGACGACCACCGCGGCAACGGCCACGGGTACGCCGAGCCGCCGCCGGCCTGCTCGGCCGCCACCTCCTGCGGCAAGTGCACGCCCCTCTCGGGCTGCGGCTGGTGCCAGTACGAAGACGGCACGGGTTCGTGCACCACGAGCCCCACCCGGTGCAAGACGCACACGTTCCGCTGGAACTGGGACCCGGAGATGTGTCCGGCCTCCGACGGCGGCGTCGACACCGGCGATGCCGAGGCGAGCACCGACGCCCCGAGCACCGACGCCCCGGGCACGGACGCGCCGAGCACCGACACGGGCGGTGGTGGCACCGATGCGCCGAGCACCGACACGGGCACCGATGCGCCGAGCACCGATGCACTGGCAGAAGCGGGCGACGCGGACGAGGTCTCCACCGATGCCACCGAAGACGGCGCGACGGACGGCGCCCCGATCGACAGCCCGCCGGCGACCGACAGCGCACCCGCGAGCGACACGAGCGTGGCGACCGACACCGGTCCGAAGTGCGGCGTCGACCCGGTGCCGAGCGGCTGCGCGGTGAGCACCGGGGGCACGCTGTGCAAGGGCACGCAGTACACCCTCGGCTGCCTCGGCGCCGCGGTGCCGACCCCCTCGGCCGCCTGCGCCAAGGCCTACGCCAAGGGCGGCGAGACCTACTACTGCTGCCCCTGTCGCTAGCGCGCCCAGATCTTCGAGCCCCAGAGCAACGCGACGACGAGCGTGCGGACCACCCAGTCCGCGGTGCTCCCGAGCCACACGCCGGTGAGTCCCAGCGAGAGCCGCGTCGTCGCGTACCAGGTGGCCGCGAGCCGCACGCCGAACCCCGCGAACAGCGACGCGAAGAGCGAGAGCCTCGTCGCCCCCGCGCCCCGCAGCGACTGGCCGAGCACCACCGACAGGGCCATGAACGGCTGCGCAAACGCGCAGATGACGAGCGCACCCGCCGCGGTCGCCTGCAAATCCGCGCGCGGCGTCACGAGGGCCGGCAGCCGGAACCGCAGGACGTAGAACGCGACCCCGAACGCGGAGAGCGTCACGACCGCCTGACCCGCGGCCATCCACCCGACGCGCGCCGCGCTCGCCCGCCGCCCCGCGCCGAGCTCCTGGGCGACCAGCGCGCCCGCGGCGGTCGCGAAGCCCTCGACCGTCATGAACGAGATCGCCTCGACCGCGATGAGCACCTGGTTGGTCGCCATCGCGTCGTCGCCGAGGCGCGCGGTCATCCAGACGAAGGCCATGTACGCCGCGTGGTAGACCACGCGCTCGAGGAACGCGGGCCCGCTCGGCTCGAGGAGCGCGACGAGATCGGCGCGCGAGAACCCGAAGCGGAACGGGCGCAGGGTCGCGTACCGCCCCGCGCGGGAGAGGGCCGCGAGCGTGAGCACGGCCTCGAGCGCGAACGATGCCGCGGTGGAGAGCCCCGCGCCGCGCGCGCCGAGCTTCGGGATGAGGACGAAGTTCACCCCGATGTGCACGAGGTTCACGACCACGCCGATCTTCAGCGGGGTCACCGTGTCGCCCGAGGCCGAGAGCGCCGCGAACCCGACGGCGCCCACACAGTAGAAGGGCGCGGCGTACAGGGCCGCCGCGAGGTAGTCGTGGGCGCCGGCCAGCGCGGTCCCGGGCCCGCTCGGCGCGCCGGGGAACAGCCGTGGCAGGAGTGGCAGGATCGCGGTCGCCGCGATGGCGGCGGTGACGGCGCCGACGATCACGGCGAGTTGCACCGCGAGCGTCGTGTGGCGGCGCGCGGCGTCCCGGTCGCCGGCGCCGGTCGCGCGCCCGACGAGGCCGAGCACCCCGACCGCGTAGGCCGAGGCCAGCGACACGAGGGTCCACTCGACGGTGCCGGCGACGTGCATCGCGCCGAGCGCCGTCGCCGAGTGGTGCCCGAGCATCACGCGATCGGCGTAGAGCACCCCCGTCTGCAGCAGCTGCGCGAGGATGGCCGGCCCCGCGAGCGCGAGGACGGCGCGCGCCGAGGCCGGGTCGCGGACGAGCTTTTCCATGCAGCTGACGCGCGCCCACTAGCCGCGGCGCTCGCGGTTGGATATGGGCGTCCGCCATGGAGCAGCTCGCGAGCTACGTCAGCGGTCGTTGGGTCGAAGGCACCGGCAAGAAGGCCACCCTGGTCAACGCGACCACCGAGGCCCCCATGGCCGAGGCCTCGAGCGAGGGGGTCGACTTCGGCGCCGCCTACGCGCACGCCCGCGACGTCGGCGGTCCGGCCCTCCGCGCGATGACCTTCAAGGAGCGCGGCGCCCGGCTCCGCGCGTTCTCCAAGCTGCTCCACGCCTCGCGCGACGAGCTCATGGGTCTCGGCATCGCCAACGCGGGCAACACCCGGTCCGACGCCAAGTTCGACGTCGACGGCGCGGCCATGACGCTCGCGGCCTACGCCGACCTCGCGGACGAGCTCGGCGAGACCCACCTGCTCGTGGACGGCGAGCCCATCAACCTCGGCCGCTCGTCCAAGCTCACGGGCCAGCACGTGTGGTTGCCGCTGCAGGGCGTGGCCGTGCACGTCAACGCCTTCAATTTCCCGGCGTGGGGCCTCGCCGAGAAGGCCGCGGTCGCGCTGCTCGCCGGCGTGCCGGTCATCTCGAAGCCGGCCACGAGCACCGCGCTGATGGCCCACCGGATCATGCGGCTCGCCGTCGAGCAGGACATCCTGCCGCGCGGCGCGCTCGCGTTCGTCGCGGGGGGCACGGGCGACCTCCTCTCGCGCCTCGGCGGCCAGGACGTCCTCGCGTTCACGGGCTCGGGCAGCACCGGCGCGCTGTTCCGCGGCCTCGCCAACGTCGGCAGCCAGTCGGTCCGGGTCAACGTCGAGGCCGACAGCCTCAACGCAGCGATCCTCGGCCCGGACGCGGAGCCGGGGAGCGAGACGTTCGACCTGTTCGTCAAGGACGTGGCCCGCGACGTCACCCAGAAAGCGGGGCAGAAGTGCACCGCCATCCGCCGCGTGTTCGTGCCCGCCTCGCGGCTCGAGGCCGTGCGCGAGGCGCTCGTCGATCGCTTGACGTCGGCCAAGGTCGGCGACCCGTCGCGGGACGACGTGCTGGTCGGCCCGGTCGCGACCAAGAAGCAGCAGGAGGACGTGCTCGCCGGCATCCAGCGCTTCGCCGCCGCGGGCGCCAAGATCGTCGTCGGCGGTGGCCTGCCGGCCGATCCGCTCGGCGTCGAGAAGGGCAAGGGCTTCTTCGTCGCGCCGACGCTGCTCGAGTGCGCGTCGCTCTCCGCGGTGCCGCTGGTGCACGAGCACGAGGTGTTCGGCCCCTGCACGACGCTGCTGCCGTACGACGACACCGCGTCGATGATCGCGGCCGTGCGCGCCGGTGGCGGCGGGCTCGTCTCGTCGGCCTATTCGGACGACAAGGCGTTCGTGCGCGAGCTGTTCCTCGGCGTCGCTTCGGCGCTCGGCCGCCTCGTGCTCGGCAACGAGAAGATCGCCGCGGGCGCGATCCCCCCGGGCACGGTCATGGCGTCGCTCGTCCACGGCGGACCGGGGCGCGCCGGTGGCGGCGAGGAGCTCGGCGGCCTCCGCGGCCTCTCCCTCTACCTGCAGCGCACTGCGCTCCAGGGCTACGGCCCGCTGGTCGCCTCCCTCGTGGCCGACGGCAAGAAGATCGGCTGACCCCTCGAGGACTGCGCCGCCCCTGCCGTCTCGTCATCGAACGCCCGAGACCGACGCTCGTCCGGTCGACGCGGAGGGTGGAGGGGAGGCTGCCATCCCGCCGCGAAGCGGCGGGCGGGGTGGGAGACGGTCAGCGACGTGACGAAGCCCGAAGGGCGCAGTCACGCCGCGGCGGTCGACCCGAGGGGGCGCGAGCCCCCTCCAACAAAACCGAGTGTGAAGATTCGTTGACAATCCCCGGCGGAAATCCTTACTCTCCAGCCGCCGTTTCGCAAGCTGCCGTCGGTTTCGCGCAGTGGAGGCACAGTATGCGTCGCCCGCTCCATCGGTCGTTTTCCGCCCTTCTCGTCTCGTCGTTCCTGCTCGTCGGGTCGGCTTCCCTCGTCGGATGCGAGGACCCGAAGTCCATCGAGTGGCAGGTCAAGCACCTGACCGACGCCAACCCGCTCGAGCGGCAGAAGGCGATCGGCGGCATCGAGGCGGCCTACCGCAACGCCGACCAGAGCGGCGACGAGAAGAAGAAGAAGGAGTTCCGCGACACGGCCATCGAGGCGCTGGCCAAGGCGTACTCGTCCGACGTGCTCAAGGACTCGTCCAAGGATCGCAAGAAGATCATGGACATCCTCTCGCAGGCCGACGACAAGCGCGCCAAGGTCGCGTTCGTCCACGCCATCAAGAACTACAAGCCGGGCGACAACGACGACGAGGCCAAGGCCGCGACCCGCGCCATCCTCAAGAACAAGGCGGACTACGCAGGCGACGAGGAGCTCGGCAAGGCGCTCGTGGCGGGCCTCAAGGCCGTCAAGTTCCAGGACCGCCGCTCGGGCGAGCTCGGCGCCATGTTCGGCGACGGGCTCAGCTCCATCAAGCCCAAGGGCGTGGCCATGGAGCTCATGGCGATCCTGACGACGCCGAACGACGGTCTCGACACGATCCCCAACAAGGAGCTCACCGGCAAGCAGGCGATCGCCGCGCAGGTGCTCGGCGAGATCGGCGACAAGGCGATCGTCCCGCAGCTCATCGACCTCATGTTCGACCTCGGGTCGCGCATGGCCAAGCGCAAGGACCCGACCACCGGCGAAGACGTCGAGATGGGCTCCCCGCTCACCAGCGCCATCGCGCAGATCATCGGCGGCTCGCTCTCCAAGATCGGCGAGCCGGTCATCGACCCGCTGATGCCCTACGTGAAGGACGACGAGACGAACCCCAAGGTCAAGGAGACCAAGGAGAAGTTCAAGAAGTACATCTCCCCGGGCGGCAGCGGCTCGGCGAACTTCTACGTCATGATGGCCACCACGGTCGTCGTGAACGTCGGCCTCCCCAAGGTCTCGCAGGAGGTCGCCGGGATCGTCAAGGACCCGAAGACCAAGGACTCGGACCGCAAGGCGCTCATCGGCCTCATGGTGTCGCTCCCCGCCGACCCGACGGTCATCGAGGCGCTCAAGCAGGGCTTCACCAACAGCAAGGAGAACAAGCTCAAGACCGACATCGTCGCGTCGGCCTCCCGCATGATGGAGAAGGAGCTCGCGCCCTGGCTGATCGGCATCGGCACCGACAAGAAGAACAGCGAAGACCTGCGCACCGCGGCGCTCGGCAGCGCGCTCTGGCTCTCGCCCAAGGCCGACCTCGCCGGCATCAAGAAGGGCTGGGAGGAGCTCAAGCTCCTCGACAAGCCCGATCCTCTCTGGCGCGCCATGGAGCCGACCGAGAAGGAGTGCGATCCGACCAAGCTCACCGGCAAGGACAAGGACAACTGCCAGGAGCACCCGGAGAAGAAGAAGCCGGACGGCAAGTCGGCCCTCTACGTCATGTGGAACGACGTGACCCCGAAGTACTCCGAGGAGTTCACGATCGTCGACACGATGGTCGGCAAGTGCGACCAGGACGCCAAGTGCTACTTCGGTGAGTTCCAGGCGGCCGTCAAAGAGGTCGACAAGCAGGGCTTCACCAAGGTCACCAAGGACGGCACGCGCGCAGGCATCCGCATGCAGAAGGCCATCTGGATGCTCGCCATCTTCGGCGGCGAGGACGACATGGTCGAGCTCGTGAAGTTCATGCCGAGCATCAGCTCGCCGGCGGGTCGCTCGTTCGTGCAGATGTGCATCGACAAGAACCTGCACAATGGCAGCGTCAAGGTGGCCGACGCCATCCAGAAGCTCGTCAAGTCCGAGCGCGAGAAGGGCAGCGAGACGGCGAACCGCGAGGCCGCGCAGCTCGAGCCGATCGCGACCAAGCTCCGCGCGCGCGCTGCTGCTGGCAAGAAGTGATCTGAAGCGAACGGCCGCTACCCACCATGGAGGCAGGGGGCGGCCGCTCCAGCCTACGTAAGGGGACCTGTTGATCCGTCTCGAGGTGGTCAGGGGTGAGGGCGCGGGGAAGTCGATCGCGCGACCCGACGGCGGTGGAGAGCCGATCCGTCTCGGTCGAGGCGCGGGCAACGATCTCGTCCTCGAGACCTCGCACGTCTCCTCCGAGCACGCGCGGGTCGTCTGGACGGGCGAGCACTTCGTCCTCCAGGACCTCAAGAGCACCAACGGCACCGTCGTCCTGCGCCGCGGGGAGCGGGTGCGCCTCGACGACACCAACGCCCGCCAGATCAAGCTCGAGAGCGGGGACGTGCTCGAACTCGGCGTGCCGGAGCAGGCCGCCGTGCTCGCCGTCGTGGTCGAGGAGGACCCGGACGCCACCCAGGTGATGGCGGTCCGGTCGATCGACGACCTGCTCCCCGCCGTCGTCGAGATGGAGAAGCAGCCCTCGCTGCTGCGCTCCGTCTACGAGGCCACCACGCGGATCGGTGGGGCGCTCGAGCTCGACGAGGTGCTGCGGCGTGCCGGCGAAGCGGTGCTCGGCCTCGTGGCCAAGGCCACCCACGTGACCTTCGCGCTCCGCGACGACGACGCGGCCGACGAGCCCGGCGCGGCGGCTTCTTACATCCCCGTCTACACGCGCGTGCGCGGCGAGACGAGCTCGGGGGCCATCCCGATCACGCGCAGCATCTTCCGCAAGGTGGTGCAGGAGCGCGCCGCGGTGCTCGCGGCCGACGCACCGAGCGAGGTGGGTTCGGCGTCGCTGCTCGGCGCGCAGATCCGCTCGACGCTCGGCATCCCGCTGTGGCGCGGCGAGGACATCCTCGGGATCCTGCAGGTCGACAACCGCTCGGTGGGGGCCGCGGCGAGCTCCGGCACGGCGATGGGCGCCACGCCCTTCACCTCGGCGCTCTTCACCTCGGCCGACCTCGACCTCCTCTCGGTGCTCGCGCAGCAGGTCTCGCTCGCGGTCGCCAACGCCCGGTTGATCCACCGCCTGCGCATCGCCGAGGAGCGGGCGCGCAAGGAGAACACCTACCTCAAGACCCGCGAGGAGCGCCGCGAGGGCCGCCGCGAGATTCTCGGATCTTCGCG
>JAEUKC010000205.1:0-4356 GCA_016794445.1 Myxococcales bacterium | reverse complement strand
GGAATCCGTGGGCGATGGGGTAGTCGCGGCCCACCCACGCGCGCGGGCTCACCTTGAGCGTCGGCGCGAACTGCTGGCGCTTGTACTCGGCCAGGTAGACCTTGCGCGCGAGCGACCGCACGAGCTCGACGGGCTGGCCCGTCTTCTGCGCGGCCCCCTCGACGCCGAGCTCCTCCTCGACGAGCGCCTCGAGGATCGGATCGAGCACGTCGTAGGGCGGCAGCGACTGATCGTCGCGCTGGCCCGGCCGGAGCTCGGCCGACGGCGGCTTCTCGAGCGTGCTCTTCGGGATCGCCCCCGCGACGACGTGGTCGTCGAGCCAGCGCGAGAGCGCGTACACCTCGTGCTTCCAGAGGTCCGCGATCACCGCGAGGCCACCGCACATGTCGCCGTAGAGCGTGCAGTAGCCGACCGAGCACTCGCTCTTGTTGCCGGTGGTGAGCAGGAGACCGTTCTCGCGGTTCGCCCAGGCCATCAGCGTCGCGCCGCGCACGCGCGCCTGCACGTTCTCCCAGGTGACGTCGCCGGCGGGCTCGGGGCCGAGGCGCGCCGAGAGCATGTGCTCGTACGCGGCGTGGGCAGGCTCGATGGGGATCACCTCGAAGCGGAGACCGAGCGCCTCGGCGAGCACGCGCGCGTCCTCGACCGAGTGGTCCGACGAGTAGCGGCTCGGCATCGCGAGGGCGGTGCCGTTCTCGGCGCCGAGCGCGAGGCACCCGATCGCCGCGACGAGCGCCGAGTCGATGCCCCCCGAGAGCCCGAGCACCCAGCGCTTCATGCCGGTCTTGCGGGCGTAGTCGCGCACCCCGGTGACGAGCGCGAGGTGCAGCACGTGCAGGGGATCGCGCTCCGGCAAGGCCGTGCGCGTGGTGAGGTCGATCGTGGGCGTGGCCTCCTCGAAGAGCGGCGCCTCGGCGACCGGCGCGCCGTGGGCCGCCACGACGAGGCTCTGGCCGTCGAACAGGAGGCCGTCGTTGCCGCCCACCGCGTTGACGTAGACGATGGGCACGCCCCAGCGCCGCGCGGCGTGGCCCACGAGCTTGCGGCGCGTGTCCCACTTGCCCTGCACGAACGGCGACGCGCTCAGGTTGATCAGGAGCTCCGCGCCCTGCTCGATGGCCTCGGCGACGGGGTCGCGGTCGTAGCGGCGCTCGGGCCAGAGCATCCGGTCGTTCCACATGTCCTCGCAGATCACGACGCCGACCCGCGTGCCGTCCTCCAGGAGGAACGTGCGCGGGTGGTGCGACGGCGCGGGCTCGAAGTAGCGCTGCTCGTCGAACACGTCGTAGGTCGGCAGGAGCGCCTTGTGGATCTCGGCGACGAGCTCGCCGCGCCGGGCGACGAGGGCCGCGTTCACGAGCGCACGACCGGGCCCCCCGCGGCGACGGGGCGCGCCGAAGAGCACGGTCTTGCCGGCGGGGAGCCGCGCGACGAGATCGAGCACCGCGGCGTCGACCGCGTCCACGAAGCTCCGCACCGCGAGCAGATCGCGCGGGGGGTACCCGGTGATCGCGAGCTCCGGGAACACGACCAGCGGCGCGGGGCTGGCCGCGCACACGGCGAGCATCTTCTCCACGTTGCCCGCGAGGTCGCCGACCGTGAAATCCAGCTGCCCGAGGGTGATAGAGCAGTTCATGCCCTAACTATGGACCCGCTCGGGGTGGATGGAAAGGGCCCGTGGCCTCAGCGCTTCTGGCGCATGCCGGGGGCCTCGTGGCCGCTGGCCGAGACGTACTCGTCGTACGACCCACCGTACACGTGCGGTCGCACGCCCGGCGCGAGCTCGAGCACGCGGGTCGCGATCTCGCGGAGGAACGCGCGGTCGTGGGAGACGAACACGATCGTGCCCTCGTAGGTGGCGAGGGCCCGGACGAGCGCGCGCTTGGTGACGATGTCGAGGTGGTTGGTCGGCTCGTCGAGGACGAGCAGGTTCGGCGCGTCGAACAGGATCTTGGCGAGCGCGAGCCGCGCACGCTCGCCGCCGGAGAGCACGCGGATCGGCTTGTCGTGGTCGTCGCCGTGGAATCCGAAGGCGCCGGCGAGGTTGCGCAGGACGCCGAGGTTCGTGGTGGGCGAGTGGGCCTGCAGCTCCTCGAGGACCGTCTTCTGGCCGTCGAGCTGCTCCATCTGGTGCTGTGCGAAGTAGCCGAGGACGACCGACGCCCCGATGGTGACGGACCCCGAGTCGGGCTGGGCCACGCCCGCCATCATCTTGAGCAGGGTCGTCTTGCCGGCGCCGTTCTCGCCCATCACGGCCCACCGCTCGCCGCGGCGGACGAGCAGGTCGATCCCGTCGTGCACGACCTTGGGGCCGAACGCCTTGCTCACGTGGTCGACCTTGATCACGTCGTCACCCGAGCGAGGGCACGGCTTGAAGTCGAACGTCTTCTCGATGATCCGGCGCGGCGGCTCGACCTTCTCGATCTTGTCGAGCTTCTTGATGCGGCTCTGCACCTGCGCGGCCTTGGCGGCCTGCGCCTTGAACCGGTCGATGAAGCGCTGCTCCTTGGCGAGCATGGACTGCTGGCGCTCGTAAGCGGCCTCGCGCTGCACGCGGTCGATCGCGCGCTGCTGCTCGTAGAAGTCGTAGTTGCCGGAGTAGGTGCGGATCTGGCCGCCGTCGATCTCCACGATCTTGGAGACGACACGGTTCATCACGTCCTTGTCGTGGCTCGTCATGAGCACCGCGCCCTCGTAGCCGCGGAGGAACTCCTCGAGCCAGAGGATCGACTCGATGTCGAGGTAGTTGGTGGGCTCGTCGAGGAGCAACACGTCCGGGCGCATGAGCAAGATGCGGCCGAGCGCGACGCGCATCTTCCAGCCGCCGGAGAGCCGGCCCACGTCGCCGTCGATCTGCTCGGGGGGGAAGCCGAGGCCCGCGAGGATCTGCTGCGCCTGCGGCTCGAGGTCGTAGCCGCCGAGCTCGGTGTAGCGCGTCTGCACGTCGCCGAAGCGCTCGACCACCCGGTCGAAATCCGGATCGTCGGGGTCGCCCATGCGCACCTCGAGGTCGTGCAGCTCGTGGTGCAGGTCGGCGAGCTCGCCCGCGCCCGCGATGGTCTCCTCGAGGACCGTGCGGCCCTTCATGTCGCCCACGTCTTGCCGGAAGTAGCCGATGGTGGCGCGCTTCGGGCGGTCGACCACGCCGTCGTCGGGCAGCTCTTCGCCGGTGATGAGCCGGAAGATGGTGCTCTTGCCGGCGCCGTTCGGTCCGACCAGGCCGGTCTTCTCCCCGGGGTTGAGCTGGAAGGACGAGTCCAGGAACAGGACCTGGCCGCCGTACTGCTTGCTGACGTTGGTGAGCGAGATCACGAGGCGGAGCGGGTTAGCGCCTTCATTTCAGGTCGTACAGACCGAGGAACGTGAGGAGGTCGGCCACCTGCGCGTCGGTGAGCACGTCGGTCGGATACGGGGGCATTCTCCCGGCGAATCCGAGGAATCCTCCGTGGCGGATCTTCTCGATGACCACCTGGCGGATCACGTCGGGGCCATCGGCGCCGTGGAAGGCGATCGTCTCCTCGGGCACGATGCTGACCGGTGAGTCGCCGACCGGGGGCTTCAGGCGACCGGTGCCGCTGTGCGGGGCGCCGTGACAGCTCTTGCACGCGGCCTCCCACACCTGCGCGCCCTTGGCCGCGTCGCCGCGCGGGAGATCCTTGATCTCGAGGAGCACGCGGAACGGCTGCGCGGTGGTGGGCCCGAGTGCGGCGATCGACCCGAGGTATGCGTAGAGGTCGAGCGCCTTCTTGGACTTCGGATCGAGCGGCGCCCCGCGCATGAACTGCTGCTGGCAGTAGTCGACGGCCTCGAACAGCGTGAGGAACCGCCCGTTCCAGAAGGTCGGCCGCTTCATCGCGCCCGCGAGCGGCGGCGCGGGGAGGAGCCGGCCGACCGGCGGCGTGATCTTGGCGTGGCAATGGGTGCACTGGAACGCGTTGAAGCTCGAGTCGGAGAAGCCTCGGTCGTCGACGAGCGCCTCGCCGCGCTGCTCGGGCGTGACGACCTGCTCCTCGGTGGCCGCGCAGCCGAGGAGGAGCGCGAGCGCGAGCGCGCGCCTCACGGGAGCCCCGCGGGGAAGGCGATGACGTCGGGGTACGCGCCGACCGCGAACGTGCGCACCGGTTCGAGGGCGACGGGGTCGATCTCGAGCACCTTGCTCGAGCCGACGTGATCGCCCTCGCAGACGAGGAAGAAGCGGCCGGCCCGCCGCGCGACCTGGTGCGGGCGGAGGCACTCCTCCTTGGTGAACACGCGGGTCTTGGTCACGGTGAACGTGGTCGCGTCGACGCGCACGAGCTCGTCGGGTTGCTGCACCGGCACGAGCCACGCGCCGTCGGTGGTGGCGGCGGGACCGAA
>JAEUKC010000174.1:0-3183 GCA_016794445.1 Myxococcales bacterium | reverse complement strand
GGCGCCCCCACCGTGAAGGCGGAGGTCGACCTCGCGTGCACCGACGGCGCGCTGAAGTGGAGCTCGTCGTTCCAGAGCACCAAGGTCGACAAGTGCGCGTTCCACGACGGCGAGGGCCTCGAGGTCCGGGCCGGCACCCTCGAGGGCGGCCTGCGCATCGTCGCGGGGGATTTCCAGGGCACCGGGCAGTATCCGACCGGCGTGAACGGCGGGAAGGTGGAGCTCACGAGCAAAGGAGGCCCCGAGGGCACGCCGACCACGCTGCTCGACAGCGAGGGCGCCGAGTGCAAGTCGCAGTGCACGATCGACGTCACCGCCTCCACGGTGAAGGAGGCCGAGATCGGCGGCACCGGCGTGGTCTCGCTCGTCGTCACCTGCCCTTCGCTCGCGCGCAAGGACGGCAAGAAGTGCGTCGAGTGCAAGGCCAAGGCCGAGAAGATCCTCGAGGTCAAGGACCTGCCCTGCCAGCACGTGAAGGATTGACCGCGCTCCACCTCGACGCCGACCACGCGCGGAGGTTCCTCGTCGCGCGGCACTTCCTCGCGCCGCCGCGCGCGCTCCCGTCTTCGGAGGAGGCGGTGCTCGCGGTGGTGGACCGCCTCGGCTCGCTGCAGTTCGACCCGCTCGACGTGCCTGGCGCGCGCAACCACGACCTCGTCCTGCACGCGCGGCTCCGCGGGCCGGTGCGCGAGCACTGCGAGGCGCTGCTGTATCCAGGAGAGGGCCCGCGGCGCCTGTTCGAGGCCTACAACAAGTCGCTCAACATCCTGCCGCTCGACGACCTGCCGTTCCACCGCGTGGCCTTCGCCCGCGGACCGGACACGATGACCGGCCGCGTGCTCCGCGAGCACGCGAAGGTCGCGAGGAAGATCCTGGCGCGGCTCGCGGCCGAGGGGCCCCTCGCACCGAGCGCCTTCGACCAGACGGCACGGATCGACGGCTACTGGGGGACCTCCACCTCGCTGTCCCGTCACGTGCTCGAGGCGCTGTTCGTGACGGGCCAGGTAGCGATCGCCCGGCGCGAGGGCGTCAAGCGCGTGTACGACCTCCCGGAGCGGGTGTTCCCCGAGGAACTCCACCAGCGTCGCGTCGACGCCGAGGAGGCGTGGACGCAGCGCTTGTTCTCGCGCCATCGCGCGGTCGGCCTCATGGGCGAGGGGGGTGCGACGGAGCTCGTCACCGGCACGGGCACGGCCCGCGAGCGGGTGCGACGCACCCACGCGCTGGTGGATCGAGGGCTGTTGCTGCGGGCCCACGTCGAGGGCGTGAAGGGCGTGCGCCACGTGCTCGCGGGCGAGCTTCACCTCCTCGAGGAGACGGCGCGGCACTCGCGGCGGGCGAAGGCGGTCGCGTTCCTCGCGCCGCTCGATCCCTTGATGTGGGATCGGCGCCTGGTGCTGGCGCTCTTCGGCTTCGACTACGTCTGGGAGGTGTACACGCCGCTCGCGAAGCGCAAGCACGGGTACTACGTGTTGCCGATCCTGTTCGGGGATCGCCTCGTCGGTCGCGTCGAACCGCGCTTCGATCGCAAGGAGACCACGCTGCACGTGCGCGCCGTCTGGCTCGAGCGAGGCTTCGCGCTGGAGACGCCTGGCTTCGAAGCGGCCTTCCACGACGCGCTCTCGGCGTACGCGCGCTTCGTCGGCGCCACGCGGACGACGTTCGGTCGCGGCAAGCTCGCCGCCGCGCTCGGGGGCAAAGGATCCGCTTGACCGAGAAGGGCCGTTCACGCTCGACCCTGCCGTGGCTGGTTTTCGGCGGCGCGGCGTTTGCTCGGCAAGGGGCCATGCCTCGCCCTCGCCTCGGCGCTGCCACGGCCGTCGCCCTCGTCGCCGTGCTCCTGGCCGGAAGGGTCGACGCGGGCTCGCTCGACAAGTTCGAGAAGCCGCACAAGGCGCCGGCGCCCTCGAGCGACGAGGACAGCTCCAAGAAGAAGTCCTCGTCTTCTTCTTCCTCGTATTCCTCGACTTCGCCTTCGTCGTCGTCGGGCTCCGGCAGCGACGGCACCCTCGCGGCGCTGTTCTGGTGCACCGTCATCGTTCCGATCCTCGGGGCGTGCGCGGCGCCGTACCACCGACCAGTCGTCGATCCGTACTCGCCCGACCCGAAGCCGTGGGCGCCCGACGAGCCCGCGCCGCGGCGTCCCGAGCTCCAGTACCGCCACTGGGAGGCGCACGTGGGTGGGTTCGTCGCGTCCAACGAGGCGGTCTTCGCGCGCACGATGGCGCTCCGCGGCTACGCGGGACCGATGGTGTTCTCGGCCGCGTGGGACCGCATGTACGAGACGCCGGCGCCGGGCGAGCTCGCGCGGCTCGACCTCGTTCGCTTCGGCGTCTCCTCGAACCCAGTGGGTGACGCGACCCAGCGGGTCGAGATCTACCCGTGGATGGGCGCGCTCCTGATGCGCGGCACCGAGAACCACTGGGCCTTCGACCTCGGCCTCGAGCTGCGCATCTACCCGGCCTCGCCGCTGTCGATCCGGGCCTCGTCGTTCGCGAGCATCTTCCGCTACGGGCCGGTGCTGTTCGACACGCGGCTCGAGCTCGGCGTCTCGTTCGACCGCTTCGAGCTGCACGGCGGCCTGCGCTGGCTCACCCAGGCGAAAGAGCAGGGGTTCGCCGGCCCGACCGCGGGGCTGACCGTCCGGCTCTGACGTGAGACCCTGGCCGCATGTACGATCCGTACGCCGCGCCAGCAGCAGCGCCCGCCCACGCTCCGAGCCCGATCGCCTATGCGGACGGCGCTCCGCAGCCATGGGGCGTCGGCGAGATGATGGCCCGCGCGTTCGACATCGTGCGCGGCCAGCTCGGCGCCATCATGGTGTTCAACCTGGTGTATCTGCTCGTCGCGTCGGCGGGCGGATTCGCCGTGGGGTTTCCGCTCGCGTTGCTGCCCATCGACGCCGAGCTGCGCCAGGTCGTCGTGCAGGTGGTGTCGCTCCCTCTGACGGCGTTCCTGGTGGTGGGCTTGATGCGGGGCTCTCTCTCACTCGCGCGGGGCGAAGCCCTGCAGATCGGCCTCCTGTTCTCGGGAGGTGGGCGCGCGCTCACCATGCTGGTCGCGCAGCTGCTCTACGGCCTCATCGTGGCCGTGGGGTTCTTGCTCCTGATCGTCCCGGGCATCGTGCTCGCGGCGGGGCTCGCGCTCTATCCGTACTACGTCGCGGAGACCGAGCTCGGTCCG
>JAEUKC010000134.1:0-17378 GCA_016794445.1 Myxococcales bacterium | reverse complement strand
CGTCACCATCGCCCACCAGCTCGACGCCTCTCTGCGCGGCCGCCTCTACTCCGGGAACGCCCAGTCGTTCTACCTCGCCAACATCGACCTCCAGACCCACGTCGGTCGCGACGACTCGGGGGAGCTCCCGAGCTTCGGCGTGACCCGCGAAGCGCCTTGGCGCGACCCGCGCGCAGCCTGCGGCGCGATCGTCGGCACCCTCACGCACTTCCAGCCAAGCAGCACCGTCCACGCGCGAATCCGCGCGCAGCTAGGCGAGGACAACTTCGCCTACCTGCGTGACCAGGGGGTGAAGACCGACGAGGGCATCGACGTGCGCTTCGCGGTCGCCGCCGCGATCCTGCTCGCGCGCGGCCTCGAACAGACCCTCGACGCCTGCACCCGCGAGCTCGACGAGCGAGGTGTCGCTCACGTCACCGCCGCGCTCACGGTCAACCGTTCGTCCGTGGTCGACACGGTGATCGTGCTCGCGCGGGGCACCGTGTTCGGCGGCGAGGTGCGGACCCAGGGGTTCGGCACCGACGCGCGCGCCTACGCCGGCAAGCTCGTCGAGCGGAGCGGCGACCGTCGGCTCGACCTGCGGTACGCCGGGCACGAAGCCGACGCGTTCCCGGTCCGGACGACGCGCTACCCGGTGCGCACGGGCGCGCTCGTGCTGCCCGAGCACGTCATCGACATCTAGCCGAGGGACTTCTTGAGGTCCGCGTCGATCTCGAGCTGCATCGCGCCCGCGAGGCGCTTGATCGCGTACTGCTCGTGGTCGGAGAGCTTGCTGCCGAGGCCGAAGAAGCCGCCCGAGGCGCCGCCCACGGAGAGCGCCAGCTCGATCAGCGTGCGATCGAAGAGCTTGCGCGCCGGCTCGGGCATGCGCCGCACGATCGTCGCCAGCTTGCGCACGTGCTCGCCCTGCAGCCACTCGGGATCCGCGGCCGCCGCGACCACGTCCGGGAAGTCCGAGCCAGAGGCGGCGAACGCGGCGCCCATCCGCTCGCGCACCACGTCGCGCAGCCTGGCGATGGTCTCGACCTCCTTCTTGTCGCGGTCGCTGTCCGCATTCGCCACGATCTCCATGACGAACACCGCGACCCCGTGCAGCACGTTGCGATCGGCATCGGAGAGCGACGCCGCGTAGTCCTCGAGTGCATTGCCCATGGCCGGAGCATCGCGCTCTCTCCATGCCGAGGGAAGCCGGACGAACGTATGACGGTTCCTTGACGGACGACCTGGCGGTTCGGCGTTAATCAAGAACGGGTGACGACCGCCGTCCTGATCAACCTGAAGGCCCGCCGGGGCTCCCAGCGCCTCGCTCGCACCGTCCGCTCCCACCTGCCGGAGGCGCCCCTGGCGCTCACGCACAGCCTGGCCGATGCGCACCGGTTCATCGCGGATCTCCACGACAACCAGCCGGACATCGTCCTCTCCGGCGGCGGCGACGGCACGGCGGTCTCCCTCCTGAACGCCTGGGACCGCACGCGGCTGCCCACACTCGGTCTCCTGCCGCTCGGCACCGGCAACGGCTGGGCTCGCTCCACCCACTCACCCCCGTTCGCCCAGGCGATCCGTCGGGTCGCCCGTCACCGAGCCCGTCCCTGGCCGGTGAAGCGCTTCTCGCTGGTCGAGGTCGAGGGCACGCTCTCGCCGTGGGCCGGCACCGGCTGGGACGCGCAGGTCCTCGCCGACTACCACCGCATGATGGGCGCGCTCCCCACCGGTGCCGCGCGCTACGTGGGCGGCTTCCCCGGGTACATGGTGTCGCTGTTCGGGCTCACGGTGCCCAAGATGGCGATCGCGCCGCGCACGCAGGTCCGCCTGATCAACCTCGGCTCCGACGCGCTCGGCATCGACCGGGCCGGCAAGGTGGTCCCGGTCGAGGGCGGCGGCGCGGGCGAGGTGCTGTTCGAAGGGCCCGTGAGCGTCTGCGGGTGCGGCACGATCGAGGAGATCGGCCTCGGCTTCCGCGCGTTCCCGTTCGCGCACGCGGTGAAGGGCCGCATGGCCGCCCGCGTGTACGGCGACACCGCCCTGCGCGCCGCGCGCAACGTCCGCAAGCTGTGGCGCGGCGAGCACCCGTTCGCGCACGACGTCCACTTCATGCTCGACAAGTGCCGCATGGAGTTCGACCGCCCGGTGGACTTCGAGATCGGCGGCGACATCGTCGGCCAGCGCACGTCGGTGGATTTCAGCCTCGCGAAGGAGCACGCGAGCCTGCTCGACTGGTCGCGCCTCGCGGCTTGACGCACCCGCGTCCCGCGCGATCACCCGCGTCTCGTGGCGGACCGCTCGGGTCGTGGCGTGCGAAGGCCCTGCGCAGGCCCGGCTGTTCAGCGGAGGCGCATCGACGAGCACACGCGCTGGACCGCCTCGAGCCGCGGCGCCTCCGCCGGGGTGAGCGTGACCACACACACCACGACGCCGCTGCCTCCCGGTGCAGCGAGGTAGCGACGGGCGTCCACGTACCCATCGGCGCGGCGGGAGACGATCCACACCGAACCGTCCGCCGACGCCTGGCGCGCGGCCGCGGCCAGCGTGGTTGCATCGTAGTGGCGGGAGATCCACGTCTCGACGCGCTGGGCCGGAGGCCCGTCGATCGGCAGCAGCACGACGTCGGGACCGTGGCGGAGGCCATTGCCCCCGTAGCGGGGACCGCCCATCGGATCCACGGAGTCCGTCCAGCTGTCGGGCGACGACAGCTCGACGGTCACGCCCCCCTCGGGGTCCTTCTGAACGTCGAAGTAGAGCGTGTAGGTGTGCGTGGAGGTCGACTCGACCGACGCCGCGCTGGCCGAGGCCTTCACGGTGGGGGCGTCGCTCGCGCGATCCACTCGCTTCTCGCACGCAGGACCGAGCGCGAGCAGGTGCAGGGCGGCGATCGACGAAGCGGCGCGAGCCCGCGAGGACGCGTACGGCATGTCGACATGCTGGCGCGCACCCGTGGGCGGTTCCAGTCGTGCGTGCGCGATCGAGCGCTCGGCCGCGGCGAATTAAGCGTGACGCGGCGCTCGGTGCAGCGACTGATGCCATGGTGAGAGACCAGTCCAAGGAGGCAGCGATGAAGACGCGACCGAGGAGGCCGCCTGCAGCGGCGTTCGTCATCACCCTCGCCCTCGGGTGCAAGCGCGAGAGCCCCTACGGGCCGGACGCGCGACGGGGTGGCTCGACTCCAGAGCCGCAGGCGCCCACGACGGCGACCGTGATCGCCGACACCGACGGCTCGTGCCTCTATCGCCTCCCAGGACCGAGCTGTCCCGAGGGGGCCTCGTGCAACCCACCGGCTCCCGAGCGCATCGAGTGCCCACCCGAGCTGCGAAAGGCTGGAATGCCCGCGGCCGATCCGGCGCGTCCGGTCGGGAAGGAGCAGTGGTTCCGCATTCCACCCGAGCTCGTGGCGACTCCCTTCAGCGGATGCTTCTTCCGCGTGGAGGGCTACTGCGCCCCTGTCGCGCAGGCTCGCTGCGAACCCGGCGAGACCGTCAAGGTGCCTTGCGCGGCGATCGATCCCACTGCCCCACCGAACGCACGAAGGTACGCGCTCGCCTCCTTCAGCTACCGCGACTCGTTCGGCGCGTGCCGAAGGGTTCCCGCCACCGAGTGCTCCGCCACGAGCTGCCCACTGCCGGCGACGGCGGTGGTGTCGTGCCCATGAGGCGGGCGCGTCGCCGCAACGCCTACGCCACGCCGAGATCGGGCGGTGGCAACGGGCCCTTGCTTGGTTGGTACTTGCGGCAGGACCAGCCATCACGCGTGCAGAGGCACTCGTATGGGTGGGTGGCGGTGGCGGCCGAGTAGGTGCACCCGCCGCTCCTCGGATTCGTGCATGCCTTGCCTTCCCCAGGCTTCGTCGTCGGGCACGGACGCGTGCCCGTCTCGACGGTAGGCTCGCCGTGACACGCGACGAGCGGCACGAAGGCGAGCGCACAGACGAACGCGAGTCGGCGCGACATGAACTGGTCGTTTCCACTCTGCAGCACGGCCTGACCTCCGGTTGGGGGAGTCAGGATGAGTCCGCCGCTGAGACCTGCCACTTAATCGCGGCGCCGAGCAGGCTTCGGTCGTCCGCGCGCGATCGAACGCCCAGCCAGGTGTCGGCCGCCCCGATTCGAGGGTGACGCTGACCGGGAATGGGAGTGGCCCGCACTGGCTCTGGACGAGAGAGGCCTCGTTCGCGAGCACCGGCAACCAAGCGACATGTGCCCCAGGACCTAGCCCTTGCGCCGCCCGAGGCCGAGGACCTCGATGCGGCTCGCGAGCGTCGTGCGTGCGATGCCGAGCTCGCGGGCCGCCCGCGTCACGTTGCCCCCCGTCTTCTCGAGCGCGGCCTCGATCGCCTCTTGCTCGACGGCCTCGATCTTCACGCGCTCGGCCTGGAGCTGGGTCCAGGTCTCCTCGAGGCGGTCCTTGTCGATCGCGAACCGATCGAACGACGGGTCGCGCGTCGGCGGCGTTGCGGTGCGCTCGATGGCGCGGAGATCGAGGTGCTCCGGCGCGAGCGTGGCGCAGCTCGGGTCGACCATGACGGCGCGCTCGCGGGCGCGCTGGATCACCCGCTCGAGCTGGCGGACATTGCCCGGCCAGTCGAAGGCCTCGGAGAGGAGGAGCCGCCGGAGCGGCAGCGACAGCTGCCAGCCACGGGTGGGATCGGCCCGGCGCAGGACGCCCTCGGCGAGCGAGGGGAGGTCCTCGCGCCGCTCGCGGAGCGGCGGCATGACGAGGGTGACGGCCGCGAGCCGGTAGTAGAGGTCGGCCCGGAACCGGCCGTCGCGGATGGCCGCCTCGAGGTCGCCGTTCGTCGCCGCGATCAGGCGCACGTCGGCCTTCTTCGGCTCCGCGCGGTCGTGGCCGAGCGGGCGGTAGGTGCCGAACTGCGTGAAGTCGAGGAGGAGCTTCTGCGCGTTCGGCGTGAGGTTCAGGATCTCGTCGAGGACGAGCGTACCGCCGCGGGCGAGCTCGACGAGGCCCGCCCGCCGGGCCACCGCGCCCGAGAAGGCGCCGCGCTCGTGGCCGAAGAGCTCCGAGGTGATCGTGTTGAGGTCGTCGCTGCCGCCCAACATGGCGCGCACGATCGGGCGCCGCGGGCTCGCCTCGGCGATGGCGTGGGCGAGCAGCGTCTTGCCCGTGCCGGACTCGCCGAGGACGAGGATCGACGCGGTTCCCGCGAGCGCCGAGGCCACCTCGCGGTGGATCCCGCGCAGGCTCGGCGGGGAGAGAAGCGTGTCGAGGCGAGGGGCGCTCGTCGTCTCGATGGCATGTGCGCGCACCTCTTGGAGTTGCTCGCGGACGACTCCGAGCCGGTCGCGCTGCTCGAGGACCGCGCCGAGCAGGGGCGCCGCCGACTCGAAGAACTCGATGTGCTGGTCGGTGACGAACTTGCGCGGGTCGCGGAAGTCGACGTAGAGCACGCCACGCGTCTCGCGGCCCTTCTGCGCCTGGAGCGGCGCGGCGAGGGCCGCCATGATCCCGAGGCTGATCACGCTCTCCGAGGCGCCGTGCTCGGACATCGGGTCCCATCGCACCGGGCCCCCTTCGGCGAGTGCGCGGGCCACGATGGTGCGGCTGATCTCCTCGCTCTCGGTGGCGTGTACCGCGCCCTTCGGATCGCGGCCCTTGACCACCTGCGAGCTTCCGTCGGCG
Organism: Myxococcales bacterium; assembly: GCA_016794445.1. GTDB lineage: Bacteria > Myxococcota_A > Polyangia > Polyangiales > JADJMO01 > JADJMO01. The sequence goes on along the minus strand of JAEUKC010000134.1, from coordinate 11,750 downwards.
TGCACGAGCAAGATGAAGGCGCGGTCGGCCCCGAGCACGTCGACGAGGATCTGCAGGCCCTCGTTCATGCCGGCCTCGCTGTCGAGCACGCCGAAGAGGCGATCGAGCAACTGGCGCATGGCCTCCCACAGCGTGGCGGGGTCGAGCCGGCGTCGGGCAGCGAGGCTCGTCTCGACCATCAGGGGCAGGATAGTCCCATCGACGAACCCTCGTCGATCCTGCCGAGGCTTCGTCGGCGACGCGGCGCAGGGCCGACGCGGCGCCGGGCGATCCCGCGTGGCACGCCCTTCGCTGTGCAGGGGCCATGGACACGGACAGGAGTGACAGGCATCGATGGTCGATCCCCGCGGCCGGCCAGGACCTCGAGGCGTGCGCGCGGCAGGTGGAGCTCCACGTGTTCGACGGACACGCGCGGGTGGTGATCGATGGTCGCGCGACGACCCACCGGCGGCGCGAGGACGGAGCGCTGGTCTTCGCGGTCGGGCGACGCGGCGCCGAGCTGATCCCCGACGGGCTCGGCGGCTTCGAGCTCCGCGTCGGCGGTCGACCGCAGCCGTCGATCGACAGTCTCCCACCGGCGGCCCTCGCACCCGTCGAGGAGGCCACGCCGCGCCTGCGCTTGCCCGGCGCGTGGGTCGTGGCCCTCGTCGTGCTCGCCGTGACCTTCGGCCTCCGGCTCCGTCCGTTGCTCGCGCGGGCACCGGCGTGGCAGCCCGAGTTCCGCGAGGTCGTCTCCGAGGGCGGGCGCTTCTCGGTCGAGCTCCCCGCGGCCCCCGCCGAGGCGGTCCTGCACCAGCCGCTGCTCGGAGTCCCCCGGACCATCCACGTCGTCCGCGCCGAGCTCCCGCGGACCGCCACCTTCGCGGTGGGTTGGCTCGACCTCGGAGAGACCGCCCTCGACGAAGCGACGGTCGCGCGGCTCTGCCAGGAGGCGGTGGTCGCGTTCGTCGACGAGGCGCGGCTCTCGCGGGGGAGCACCGCGCACGTGGTGGTCCACGAGCGCGTCGTGACGACGGCGCCGACGCCGAGCTGCCGGCTCGGCGGCACGTTGCGACGGCCGTTCCGGCTGCTGGACCTGGTGACGGGGGACGCCGCGCTGTTCGTCGACGACGCCCAGGTGAGCGCACGGGGAGAGGTGCGCGGGGGGCGGCTCTACGTCGCCTTGGCCGTCGTCACGAAGGAGCACGCGAGCCGGCCCGACGTGGCGCGGTTCTTCGCGACCTTCCATGCCCTCCCGGGCGACGCGTGAGGGAGGCCGCGGAGGGCCTCGTGCTACCCTCGACGGCGGGGGAATGAGCGACGCGCGACCGAGGGCAGCGGGCGAGGCTTCGTGGGACGCGGGCGTCCCCCGACCAGGCGAGGTGATCGCGGGGAAGTATCGCGTCGACGGGGAGCTCGGCGCCGGCGCGATGGGCGTCGTCCTCTCGGGTCACCACCTCTTGCTCCAGCGACCGGTCGCCCTCAAGGTGCTGCGCCAGGCGAGCGCGTCGCGGCCGGTGGTAGTCGCCCGCTTCCTCCGCGAGGCGCGCGCCGCGCTGTCGATCCAGAGCGCGCACGTCGTCCGCGTGATGGACGTCGGCACGCTCGACGGCGGAGCGCCGTTCATGGTGATGGAGCACCTCGACGGCGAGGACCTCGGTCAGCTCCTCGCGCGTCGCGGCCCGCTGCCGGTCGGGGAGGCCGTGGGCTACGTCCTGCAGGCCTGCGACGCCGTCGCCGAGGCCCACCAGCGCGGCATCGTGCACCGGGACCTCAAGCCCGCGAACCTGTTCCTGACGCGGCGGGCGGACGGCCGCGCGCTGATCAAGGTGCTCGACTTCGGCATCTCGAAGGCCACGCTGGGCGAGGCCGAGCGCGACCTCGGCTTGACCGAGTCGGCGGCGATCCTCGGGTCACCGATCTACATGTCGCCCGAACAGGTGCGCGACTCGAAGTCGGTCGACGCGCGCGCGGACGTGTGGGCGCTCGGCGTCGTCCTCTACCGCCTCACGAGCGGCGCCGCGCCGTTCGAGGGCTCCACGTTCTCGAGCCTGTGCGCCGCCATCGCCGCCGACCCGCCGGTGCCGCTGCGGGAGCGCTTCCCCGCCGTGCCCGCGGCCCTCGACGCCGTCGTCACCCGTTGCCTCGAGAAGGACCCGGCCGCCCGCTTCCCCGACGTCTCCGCCCTCGCCGCGGCGCTCGCACCGCTCGCCGATCGCGCGGAGCAGGCGTCGACGTCGGAGGCGACGATCGAGGCACCCGGAGCGTCGGCCACCGCCACGGCCTGGGACCCCGCGCCGCCCGTGCCGACGCGCGGCTCGTCGTGGCCGCTCGTCGCGTTGGGCGGGCTGGCCGTCGGGATCGCGGCGATGGTCGCGGTCTCGCTGCGGTCGCCGGGCGCAGGCGTCTCCACGCCAGCGACGTCGGCGTCGCCCGTCGCGTCGACCGCGAGCGCCGTCGCTTCGTCCACGGCCGTGGCCTCCCTGTCGGTCCCCTCGTCTACGTCGGCATCGGCGTCTGCATCGACGTCCACTTCGACGCCGCCACCGACGGTCAGCGCCCCGACGGTCGGCGTCGTCCCCACCGCCACCCTGACCGCCGTGGCGGCGCCGAAGGTCTCCGAGAAGCCCGCGCCCTCGAGCGCACCCGCGCCGTCCGCCGCCGCCACTGCGGTGTCGTCCGCGAACCTGCCCCCGAAGCCGAGCAGCTCGGCGCTGGACGTGCCGTGGTGAGGCGCGCGGTCCTCGCGGTCACGCCGGTCGTCTGCGTCGTCGCCGGTGCGACGGCCCAGGCCGACGACGTGGCGCTCGCCGACACGCTCTTCGCCGACGCGCGCGCGCTCATGAAGACGGGCGATCACGCGGGGGCCATCCCGAAGCTGCTCGAGAGCCACCGCCTGCTGCCGCGCGGCGGCACGGTGCTGAACCTGGCCATCTGCTACCACAAGGTCGGTCGCACCGCGTCGGCCCACGCGCGCTACCGCGAGGCGCTCGCCTACGCGACCAAGGACAAGAACGACGAGCGCAGGGCCATGGCCGAAGAGGCGCTCGTCGAGCTCGAGCCCAAGCTCTCGCGGCTCATGGTGATCGTGGCGGTCGACGTCGTCGGGCTCGTGGTCACCCTCGACGACGCGCCGATCGGGCGCGCCGCGTGGGGCACGGCCTTCCCGGTCGACCCCGGTCCGCACACGCTGACGGCGAGTGCGCCCACCAAGGTGCCTTTCCGCACGTCGGTCGAGGTGGGCGCGGTAGGAGACTCCAAGACCGTCACGGTGCCCCCGCTGAAGGAAGCGCCGCTTCCGCCGCCGACGCCCGCGCCTCCGCCCCCTGCGGACGGCCACCCCTCGGTTGCGCGCACCGTGGGCTTCGTGTCCATCGGGCTCTCGGCCGTGACGGTCGGCGTCGGCGCGTTCTTCGGCTTCCGCGCGCTCTCGCTCCGGCGGGAGAGCGACGCGCACTGTCCGCCGTCGGGGTGCGACACGGAGGGGGCGGAGAAGAGCCGGGACGCGGTGCGGGCAGCCGACATCTCGACCGTGCTGTTCGTCGGCGGCGCGGTCCTCGGGGTGGCGGGCGGCGTGCTCGTGCTCACGGCGCCATCGCGCGCGAACCCCTCGGCGGGGACGACCGTCTCGGTCGGCGTCGGTCAGGTCGTCCTCACGACCCGCTTCTAGGCGGGGGCCGGCGCGACTGCGCCACGAGGAGCTCGCCCCGCGCGTGCGTCGCGGCCACGTGACCCGGGACGAGCAACAGCGCGCGGTCGAAGCAGCGGATCGCCTCGTCGAACCGGCGCAGGAGGGCCTGACACTCCCCGAGGCCGAGCCACGCCTCGACGAGCCCGGGATCGATCGCGACGGCGCGCTCGTAGGCCAGGACCGCCGTCTTGTTGCGGCGAAGGAGCTGGAGCGAGCGCCCCTCGGCGAGGTGCGCGACCGCGTCCGCCGTGGCCGGCGGCGGGGGCGTCGTCCGGCGCGCGACCTCGCCGAGCCAGGCCTGCACGCGAGGCACGTCGGGATGGTCCGGGCGGCTCGCCGCGAGGAACCGCCGCAGCGCCTCGGTCGCCTCGTCGAACCGGGCGAGCTTGGTCAGCGCTCGCCCGCGGCCGTACCACGCGCGCGCGTCGCGGGGGTCGATCTCGGTAGCGCGCGAGTAGGCCGCGAGCGCGGCCTCGTGCGCGCCCTCCATGGTGCGGGCTTCCCCCGCGAGGCGGTGCGCAGCGGCGCGAGCGCCGTCGCGGCGCAGCGCCTCCTCCACCGCCGCGAGGGCCTCGTCGCTCCGACCGGTCGCGAGCAGGCAGAACGCGCGCACGAGCCAGCCGTCGACCGCGCCGTTCGCCACGAGCGCATCGCTCGCGCGGAGTGCCTCGTCGAAGCGCCCGAGGTGGGCCAACACCTCGGCGCGAGGACCCGCCGCTGTGGACGCGCCGTGGGCCAGGGCGAGATCGAGGGCCCGGAGCGCCTCGTGCATCCTCCCGAGGGCGAGCAGGGCGCGCCCGCGCCCTTCGTGGCCGGCGGCGCAGGCGGGGTCGAGCTCCACCGCACGATCGAAGTCCACGAGCGCTTCGCCGACCGCGCCGGTCGTGAGGAGCGCGATTGCTCGACGCACGAACCCGTCGGACACAGGCGCCGCTTCGAGGGCGCGCGTGAGGCAACGGATCGCCTCGGGTCGGTGGGTCGGATCGGGCCTGCGGTCGGAGGCGAGCGTGAGCGACATACGGCGACGAAGAGCGAACCCCGTGCCGACACCTCGGCCGACCGGCGCGGCCTCGAGACAGGCCGGATTCCAGCGCGGATCGGCCGCCGGGTGACCTCGGTCGACGAGGCGTCGTCGGCGATCGACGAAGCTTCGTCGGTCGGTCCGCGGTGGCACGCGATGCGCTACGATCCGGCCGTGGGAGGGTGGGTGCGCTTGGTCGCGGGGGGCCTCTGCGGACTCGTGGGCGGGTGCGCGCAGCTCTTCGACATCCAGGAGCGCGCCGCGATCGTCGACGCCGGGGGCCTCGACGCCGCCGACGCGGCGGATGGGGGTGGCCCGTGCGCTCTTGCCGAGGCGCGCCCGACGGCGTGCGCCGGCGCGACCGTCGACGTGTGCAGCGACGAGCGTCACTGCGGCGCGTGTGGCGTCGTCTGCGGGCCGGACGAGCGCGCCGAGTGCCTCGCGGGCGTGTGCGTCGATCACGCCTGGCCCGGCTGGCCCATCTCGTCGTCGGTGGAGTCTCCGAGCTGCGACTTCGCCGCCGGGACGACCGAAGTCCTGATCCACGCCGGCACCGACCTCCGCTGGACCACCGCGCAGAAGGCCGTCGCCGACCACGCCGCGGGCGTGAAGTGGTGCGCCGACCAGGCCGCCAAGCGCCTCGGCGGCTTCGGCGACTGGCGGCTCCCCACGCGCGTCGAGCTGATGACGATCGTCGACCTGCGGGCCACGAGCCCCACGGTCAACCGCTGCTCTCCGGTGGGTGTCGGGCCCATCGAGAACTACTGCTCGCGCTCCCCGGCCGACGACGATCCAAGCATGTTCTACGGGCTCAACGGGCAGGGGGGAATCTCCGCCGGGGTCCTCGGGCGCTCTCCCTGCGTCGCGCGCTGCGTCCACGCCACGCGGGGCGCGCCGCGCGCGCGGTTCTCGAAGACGGGCGACCGGACGTACGACGTGGTGACCAACCTCACCTGGGCGGCGGGCTCGGACGCGGCGGGCCCGGCCGTCACCTACGACGCCGCCGTCGACGCCTGCGCGAAGATGCCTGGGGGCGCGTGGCGCCTCCCCACGCTCAAGGAGCTCATGTCGATCGTCGACGAACGCGCGCCCGAGCCACACGTCGACCTGACCTTCTTCGCCGGCACCAAGGCCGAGTCGTACTGGTCCAAGGACGGCAGCGGCGTGAAGGACGCGTTCTGGACGCTCGAGTTCCAGTGGGGGGGCATGTTCCCGCTCGGGCGCACCGACAAGGCACGCGTCCGCTGCGTGCTCGCGGGGAAGCCGTGAGGGCGCGCCTCCCCGCCCTGTTGCTCGTCGCCGGGTGTGGCACCTCGGACGGCTCGCCGGAGGCCTCCGTGGACGCCGCGAGCGACGCAGCTGCGGACGCCTTCGACCTCGCGCGCTGCAGCGCCGGCCCGGTGTCGGCGTCCTGCGCGAGCGCGACCGTCGATCTGTGCTCCGATCGACGCCACTGCGGCGGCTGTGGCCTCTCCTGCGCGGAAGGTCCCGTCGACTGCGAGGGCGGCGTCTGCGTCGATCACGGCGTGCAGGCGTGGCCGATCCTGGACTCGCCGGCGTGCAGCGCGCTCGGCGACGGTGTCGTCACCGACCCTGCGAGCGGGCTGTCCTGGGCCCCGCCGTCGACCGACGTCTTCCCGGACGCTCCGGCGGCGGACGCCCACTGCCGCGCCCTCGCCCCGCGCGCCGGGGTCTCCGGCTTCCGCCTCCCGACGCGCGTCGAGCTGTTCGCGGCGCTGTCGCGCGGGCCGCGCCCCTTCGCCAACCCGTGCGCGCTCGCCTTCGCTGGCGGCCCGTTCTGCACGAGCTCGCGGACGGCGGCGGGCGCCTCCATCGTGCTCGCCGGCAGCGAGGACGCGATGGCCGGGCGCTTCTACGCCGGCGCGGCCGCCTGCCGGGCGCGCTGCGTCCACGCGACGCGCCGGCCCGCGAGCCCCCGCTTCGTCGAGGTCAAGGACGGCGTCCACGACGTGGTGACCGACCTCACCTGGCAGCAGGAGACGGCGAAGGACCCGGGCGCCACCGTCGAGCCGCGCCTCTTCACGCTCGCGCGCGCCATGGAGTACTGCGCCACGCGCCCGAGCAGCGGCGCCACGTGGACCCTGCCCACCGTGAAGCAGTACGCCTCGCTCTTCGCCGAACGCCGCACGCCGGCGATCGATCCGACGTTCGCCGACACCGAGCCGGGCCTCTACTGGACCTTCGACCCACAAGGCACCGGTGGCGACAAGTGGCAGGTCGACTTCGGCGACGGCACCACGACGGCGGCGCCCGTCGAGGGACCGCGCGCGTCGGTGCGCTGCGTCCACCGCGGTCGCCTCTGACGCGGCCGCGTCGACGAGGGTTCGTCGGCGATCGCCGAAGGTTCGTCGGCGCCGGCCCCTACAGACGCCGCTGCCACACGCGGCATTCGCGTGGCACGCCGGCTGCTCGGGGTTTCGCCATGGGGCTCTTCGGACGCATGGCCACGGCGCTCGGGGAGCGTCGCATCAAGACCGCGCTGTCGACACTCGACGCGCAGCTCGCCTCGCTCGGACGCTCGATCGTCGACGACGTGCGGCGGCGTCGGGCGTCGGTGCAGGCGCTCGAGGCCGCGGAGGCCGTGGAGGCGCGATGGCGGCAGCGGGAGGCGCGCGCCCGCGCCCTCGGCGCGCAGGACCTCGCCGACGAGGCGGCAGCGGCGGCGCTGACGGCCGAGGCGCGGCGTCGGCGGCTCGAGCGCGTGCGAGACGAGGTGCACACGCGGGCAGTGGGCGCGCGGTCGGAGTTCGAGCGGCTGCGCGGCCTGCGCGAGCGCCTGTCGCGGTCCCTGCCGCCGGCCCCGACGGCGCCGCCGAGCGCGCTCGACCGCGAGCTCGAGGCGCGCAAGGAGGTCGTCCGCGAGGAGGCTCGCGAGGCCCGCTTCCGGGTGTTCGACGAAGGCTGAACGCTCATCGATGCCACCGCGCAGCGCCCTCGCGGACCAGGAGACCGGCACGCGGAGTGGGAGATAGGGGCACGGCTCGGCTGACTTGCTACGCTTGGCGCATGCGGTGCTTCCTTCTCACCCTCCCCCTGCTCGCGTTCGGTGCGTCGGCGTGTTCGAGTCCGGCCTTCGACGTCGGTGCCGGCGACGGCGGCCTCACCGACGCCATGGTCGACAGCACGTTCGTCGACACCGGTCCCGACGCCCCCGCGAAGAACGCCTGCGGCGGCACGGCCGAGCTGCCGAGCGCCCCCGGCGGCGCCTGTGGCGCCTGCGGGAAGTTCGTCTGCGACAGCTCCAAGGAATCCGTCCACTGCGAGGACGCCGACAAGAACGTCTGCGGCGGGTGTGGCACGATCACCGAGAAGCTCGGCGACAACTGTGGCGCGTGCGGCAGGTACCTGTGCAAGCCCGACGGCACGGGGGTCACGTGCAACGATCCGGGCAAGAACGAGTGCGGGGGCTGCACCAAGCTGCCCGGCAAGGTCGGCGAGCCCTGCGGCGGGGGCACCTGCGGCGTGGGCACCCTCGCGTGTGCCGGGAAGGACACCTTCAGCTGCTCGGGCGCCCTCGGCACCAATGCCTGCGGCGGCTGTGGAGTCCTGGCGGGTACGCCTGGCGCCGCGTGCGGTGGGTGCGGCGTCTACACCTGCGCAGCCGACAAGACCTCGGTCAACTGCCTCGAGGCCTCGCCGAGCCCGGGGACCGCGTGCGGCCTGTGCAAGAGCTCGACCTACACCTGCTCGGCGCTGGCCACGACGACGTGCAAGAAGCCCGACGACTCGGTGAGCCTGGCCGACCTCGCGCAGGACAAGATCGGCGGTCCCGTGACCCCCTCGATCGACCACGCGCACATGGTCGCCATCGCCTACACCGCGCGGCACGCCGGGCGCATCCAGTGGATCAAGGTCAACGTCGCGAAGGCGGGGTACGTCTGCCCGCCGGGCGGGGCCACGCTGCCGGACGCTGGCTTCTCGGACGCATCGCTCGCCGACAGCGGCCTTCCGATCGACGCGGTGAGCGTCGATGCCAGCGCCGAGCCCCTCTGCTCCAGCGCCGACCCTTCCTGCACCTGCGCGGAGGACAAGTCGGGGGGGTGCGCGTGCAGCGGCAGCACCGACGGCGCACTGTACGTCTACCTGTACAAGGGCACCCCGACGGGCGCCTCGACCTTGCTCGCGACCGCGTCGATCCCCTCGGGCCTGATCACGAGCACCGCCTCCTACCAGACGTTCGTGTTCCCCTCGAGCATTCCTACGGTCGCGAAGGGCGACTCCATCTGGTTCGCGTTCTACACGCCGGGCAACATCCACGCGTTCGCGCTGCAGGGCATCGAGCCGGGCCCGTCGACGACGAACCCCGACGTCGTCTTCTGGACCCGCGACATCTACCCCGCCGGCGGCTTCGTCAAGCACCCGACCTCCGCGGTTCCTGCCACGATCGTGCAGATGTTGGGCTGCTTCTAGTCCGCCGAACGGACCCGGGCTCGGCGGCGACGACCGAGCCCGAGGAGCACGAGCAGCGCGGTCGCCAAACCCTTGGACGTCGGTCCGCCGGGACCCATCGCGCAGCCACCGGAGTCGCTGCCGGCGTCGATCGTGACGCAGAGCTTGGTGGCCGTGTCGCACGCCGCGCCGGCGGCGCAGTCGGCGCTGCTCACGCAACGATCGCCGCAGGCGCCCGTCGTGGTGCACCGGAACGGTCGACAGTCCGTGACCGTGCCGTCCTTGGCGGTCGACGAGAGGCGATCGGCCGAGCACGTCGCGATGACCAGCAGACACGCGCCCTCGCGGCAGGCGAACCCGTCCACGCAGTGCTCCGCGCGCGAGCACGAGGTCCGGCACCCGGCGTCGTCGCACTTGTACGGCGCGCACTCGATGGCCGCGGGCGTCGAGCAGAGCCCCGTGCCGCTGCAGGTCGACTCGCCCGTGTAGCTCGTGCCCGCGCACGCGCCGGGCTTGCACACCGTCGCCGCGCCGTTGGCGAACCCGGCGCAGCTCTTCGGGTCCTTGGTACCGTCGCACGTCGTGGCGGCGCAGGCGTCCGTACCGCCGTCGGCGCAGGCGACGCGAGCCCCGTGCGGCTTCCCCACGACCGCAGAGCAGGTCCCGAACTTGCCGGTCACGTCGCACGCCTCGCACTGCCCGTCGCAAGCGCGGTCGCAGCACACGCCGTCGACGCACAGCCCCGATCCGCACTCCTCGCCGGCAAGGCAGCTCGTCCCGAGCTTCTTGGCGCAGGTGCCCTTCTTCTCGGCGGTCCCGCACGACGACCCGACCTCGCACAGGGCGACCCCGCAACAGACGCCGTCGGTGCAGAACCCCGTGGCGCAGGTGGCGGCGGTCGCGCAGGCCGTCCCCAGTCCCTCGACCGGTGCGCAGAGCCCCGCCTTGCAGAAGTACCCGCTCGCGCAGTCGTCCTTGGTCGTGCAGCTGCTCTTGCACGTCGCGCCACCACACGCGTAGGCGCCGCACGCCTTGGTGGTGGCGCTGCACTTGCCCGAAGCGTCACAGGTGCCGGCGTGGCTCTCGACGCCGCCGGTGCAAGCGTCGTAGCCGCACGCCGCCGCGGCCCCCGGCAGGTGGCAGGCGACGCGGTCCACGCCGTCGCAGCGGTCCCCGCAGGCCGTACCCGATCCGGGCCCGCTGCAGGCGACGCGCGAGCCGTGCGGCGGTCCGAGCACGGCCCAGCAGGTGCCCGCCTTGCCCGGGACGTCGCACGCCTCGCACTTGCCGGTGCACGCCGAGTCGCAGCAGAAGCCATCGACGCACCGGCCGCTGGCGCATTCGGTCCCCACGGTGCACGCCTTGCCGTTCGGCTTCGCGCAGGTGCCCTTCTTCGCGACCGTGTTGCACACTGCGTCGGTGGGGCACGTGGCCGATGCGCAGCACACGCCGTCGGTGCACGCCGAGGTTGCGCACTCCCACGCGGCCGTGCACGCGGTGCCTGGTACGTCGCCGAAGAACTCCACGGTGTCGATGGCGGCGAGCGCCGTACCGCTGTTGCCGGTGGCTCCACCGGCCACGAGCACGCGACCGCTGGGGAGCAGCGACGCGCTCGCGAAGCCACGCTTGGCGGTCATGTTGCCGGCCGCCGTCCAGAGATTCGTGGCGGGGTCGAAGATCTCGGCGTCGGTGTAGTAGCGCCCGCCGGCAGCCAGCACCTTGCCGTTGGCGAGGACGACCAGCATCCCCTCGTCGCGAAAGTGCGAGAGCGACCCCACCGACGCCCACACGTTGGTCACCGGGTCGTAGATCTCCGCGGTCTTGACGGCCCCGCCGCCGACCGCCAGCACCTTGCCGGAGGGCAGGAGCACCTGCATGTGCGTCGAGCGCGCCGTCGACATGGGCGCCGCGGCGGTCCACTTGCCCGTGGCGGGATCGTAGAGCTCGCACGTCGAGCCTCCACCCCCGGTGACCAGCACCGAGCCACTCGCGAGCCTGGTTGCAGCGCAGTACCGGTGCGCGACCGCCATCGCACCGGTCGTCTTCCAGGCGTTGGTCGCCTCGTCGTAGAGCTCGGTGGTCGTCGTGCCGCCGCAGACCGCGAGGGCCTTGCCGCCTGGCAGGGCCACGATCTGCCCATAGGCGTTCCCGACGAGCGCGCCGGTGGGCTTCCACGCGTTGGTCGCGGGGTCGTAGAGCTCCGCGGTGAAGTACCCGACGAGGACCTTGCCGCTCGTGAGGCGTGCGGCTCCGAAGTGACCGCCGACGGGGTCGCCGTAGCCGTTGTTCATCGCGCCGGTGGACGTCCAGGTGTTGGTCTTCGCGTCGTAGACCTCGGCGGTCGCCCCGCCATCGAAGCCGCTCGCCACGAGGATCCGACCGTCGGCCAGCGTGATCGACTGATGCAGGGTGCGCGCGACCTTCATCGAAGGGGCGGCGCTCCAGGCCGGGTCGACGGCGATCGGATACACGAGACCGGTCGGATCGAGCGTGGCGACGAAGACCCCCGCACCTTCGGCGGTGACCACGAGATCGCGGCGCTTGCCCTTCGCGTCGACGGCGTACATCGGCGCGCTCCCGATCCGCACGTAGCCGGTGGCGTCGACGGCCTCGATGCGCCCCTCGCGGAGGCGCACGGACGCGATCCCG
>JAEUKC010000116.1:0-64038 GCA_016794445.1 Myxococcales bacterium | reverse complement strand
GAGGCGGGGACGGCGGCGCGGACGGCGCGCGTGACCTCGCGGAGCAAGCGCGCGCGGCCGGCGTTGTCGCCGCCGTAGGCGTCGTCGCGCTGGTTGGTCACCGTGGAGAGGAACTGGCCGAGCAGGTAGCCGTGGGCGCCGTGCAGCTCGACGCCGTCGAAGCCCGCGTCGCAGCACCGGCGCGCGGCGTCGCGGAACTGGCCGATCACCCGGTCGATCTCGGCGAGCGTGGCGGCGCGCGGCTTCTCGAACGTGGGCGAGGGATCGTCGAACGCGCTCGCGGAGAAGGGCTGCTGTCCGGTCAGCGTCGAGGGCGCACGGGCACCGCCGTGGAAGATCTGCGCGAAGGCGAGCGCGCCCTCGGCGCGGAGGGCGGCGGCGAGGCGCCCGAGGCCTGGGAGGTGGCGGTCGTCGTACACCCCGAGCTCTCCCGGCCAGCCCTGTCCGTCGGCGGCCACGTTCGTGGCGCAGGTGCACACGACGCCGAAGCCGCCCTTCGCCCGCGCCACGAGGAAGGCGAACTCCTCGTCGGAGAGCGTGCCGTCGGCGTGCGACTGCTGGTTGGTCAAGGCGGCGAGCGCGACGCGGTTCTTCGCGCGCGCGCCCGAACGGAAGACGAGCTCGTCGCCCAGGGTGGCGGTCATGGGGCTGTCCAGCGCATCCATTGCACGGCGTCCATCGCCGCGGGCGCGAAGCGCGGTTCGCGCCGCCGTGCCCCAGGTTCACGCCTCCCTCCTGCACATCGACCGTGCTACTCGTCGCGCAATCAAATGGCGGACCACGACCTCCAGGGCGGAATCAAGGGACGGGTGGCGCTCACGCGGATGGGCGGCAAGGACCTGTTCGCCAAGTGCAACGCGTGGAACCTCACCGACGAAGCGCGCGCCATGGGGATGTACCCCTACTTCCGCGCGCTCGACATGAACCAGGGGCCCGAGGCGATCCTCGAGGGCAAGCCGGTCATCATGTTCGGGTCCAACAACTACCTCGGCCTCACCACGCACCCCAAGGTGCGCGAGGCCTCGATCGAGGCCATCCGCAAGTACGGCCCGTCGATGACCGGGTCGCGCCTCGTGAACGGCACCCTGCGGCTCCACCACGAGCTCGAGGAGAGGCTCGCAGCCTTCTTCAACAAGGAGAAGGCGATCGTCTTCACCACCGGCTACCAGGTGAACCTCGCCACCCTCAGCGCGCTCCTGCCGAACAAGCGCAGCGTCGCGATGATGGACAAGATGTGTCACGCGAGCATCTACGACGGCGTGCGCCTCGCCCAGGCCAACGGCGCGCAGATGATCCGCTTCCACCACAACGACGCCAAGGACCTCGACGCGCGCCTCGCCGCGCTCGACCCGGAGGAGGGCCCGCTCGTCCTCACCGACGGCGTGTTCTCCACCGAGGGCGAGATCGCCGATCTGCCCGGCATGGTGGCCGCGGCCAAGAAGCACGGCGTCCGCATCTTCGTCGACGACGCCCACGGCCTCGGCGTGCTCGGCCACAAGGGCCGCGGCGTGTGCGACCACCTCGGCGTGAACGACGAGGTCGATCTCATCGGCGGCACGTTCAGCAAGTCGCTCGCCTCGATCGGCGGCTGGCTGGTCGGCGAGCGCAAGGTGCTCGACTACATCCAGCACTTCGCGCCGTCGTTCATGTTCGCCGCCTCGTGCCCGCCGCCCAGCGTGGCCGCCGCGCTGGCCTCCCTCGAGATCATGCAGGAGGAGTCGTGGCGCATCGACAAGGTGCGCGAGAACTCCCGCTACATGCGCGACGAGCTCCGCAAGATGGGCTTCGAGACCGGCCCCACCGAGACGGCGATCGTCCCGATCTACATCCGCCAGGAGCTCACCACGATCGCCATCTGGAAGGTGCTGCTCGAGGAGCACGGAGTCTACGTGAACCCGTTCATTCCGCCGGGTGTGCCGCCGCGCAACTCGCTGCTCCGCACGAGCTACATGGCGACCCACGAGAAGCACCACCTCGACCGCGGGCTCGAGGCGTTCCGCGCCGTCGGCCGTCAGTTCGGCATCATCCCCTGACCAGCCCTGCGCGGGGAGAAGAGAAAGGCACCCGCGAGCGCGAGTGCCTTTCCTCTTTCGGGACTCCTGACGAGGGCCGGAAGGCCGCTCACTCGTCCTTGTCGTCGCCCTTCTTGTCGTCCTTCTTGTCGCCGCCACCGGAGCAGAGGGCCTCCTTCTGGTCCTTCACGAACTTGGCGAGCTCGGGCTTGCTCATCGTGGTCGCGTTGGAGGTCTTCTTCTGCTTGATCTTGACCTTGCCGACCTTCTTCGTGGTCGTCGAGGTCTTGGTCTGCGGGATGGCGTCGTAGCACTTGTCGATGTCGGCCGGCGAGTCGGCCTTCATCATGCACTCGTGGTCCTTCTGGAGGAAGTACTGGTCTCCGTCGTACTTGGAGCAGTCGTCCTTCACCCAGTTCTGGATGGCCTCCTTGACCTCGTCCTCGGCGCCCTTCTCGAGCTTGCAGTCCTTGGTCTGCTTCTTCACGTCGTCCACGACGACCTTGGTGACGTGCTCCATCCACTTCTTGCAGTCGTCTTCCTTCACACGGACGAAGTTCTTGCACCCGTAGGCACTCGACAGCATCAGCGTGGCGACAGCGGCGACCTTGGCGACGTTCCGGAACATGGGATGGACCTCCTGTGCGGACGCAGGCTAACGGCAATCGGCCCCGTCCACTAGACTGCTCTCGTGCGGTGGGTCCCCCTGCTCCTCCTCGCGTTACTGGCGGGCTCCCTCGTCATGTCCCTGGGCGCGACGCCGGTGTGGGCCGCCGACGCCATGCCCGATCGTCCAGCCCTCGAGGCCGACCTGCTCGGCGCGGACCGCGATCGCGCGGCGCGGGCCGCCTTCGCCCTCGCGGAGCTCGACGAACGGTCGTTCGCCTACGCCGCGGCGCTCGCCCACTACCGGTCGGTCCTGCGCATCGACCCGGGCCACTGGTTCGCCACGACCGCGCGAGCCCGCGCCGAGAACCTCGCCCGCTACGAGGGACAGTTCGAGCTGCTCGCCGTTCTCGACCGGGTGCGCAAGGACCCGCGGCGCGCCGACGACCGTGCCGAGATCGAGCGCCTGTCGACCGCGCTTGCCACGATGCCGGTCGGGAGGGTCCGCACCGAGGGCCTTCTGTTCGTCGCGCAGGCGTGGGTCGGTCGCTTCGCCGATCCGGCGCGCGCCGCCACACCTGCGCTCACCGCGGCGCGTGAAGCGGACGACCCGGCGCTCTCGACCGCGGGCTTCGACATCGCCTGGACCGCGCTCCAGCGGACGGGCGACCTCGCGCGGGCCCGCGCCGAGATCGGGATCGACCCCCGTGCGCCCGAGGCGCTGCGCAAGGCGGTCGCGGTGGCGGTGCGCAGAGCGCTGCTCCACCGCGTCGCGATCGCGGTGAGCGCCATCGCCCTCCTGGCCGCCGTCTTCGCCCTCGCCCGCGTCGTGCGCGATCGCCGCGGGCCCGTCGCGCTGCGCCGCATCCTCGCGCCCCGCGCGCTCCTGTTCCTGGCGTTCGCGCCCCTCGGATCCGCGTTCGTCGCCGAGCGGTGGGAGCCCGGCATGGCTCCGCCGTTCCTCCTGTTCGGGATCGGCCTCGTCCTCGCGCACCTGTTGAGCTCTCTCTGGGCCAGCGCGTTCGGAAGGTCCCCGTGGCCGCAGCGGCTCGTGGGCGCGTTCGTGGGCGCCGGGTTCGTCGTCGCCGCGGCCTACCTCGCGCTCGAGCGCAGCGAGGTCTACGGCACGAGCTTCCTCTCCGGCTTCGGGCTATGAGCGGCGCCCTCCGATGAGCGCGCCTCGCATCGAGCTACCGGACGGCGTCCTCGCCGTGCGGCGCGGTCCCGGGGCCAACTGCTCCTCCATCGGCAGCGTGGTCGATCTGCTGTTCGCGACCGTGGTCACGGCGGGCGTCGTCTACGCCTTCGTCGCGACGGCGCTCCCCGAGCGGGCCGAAGAGCCCCTCGAAGAGTCGCCGCCGCCCGAGGACGAGCCGTGATGCGCGCGCGGGTCGAGGACTTCGGCGCGTGGGTGCGGCTCGACGACCGCACGCTGGTCGCCGTCGATCGCCGACGCGCGGCGGGCCTGGGCCTCGCCGGCCCGTGGTCCGGCCCGCAACCGGCCGACATCCGCGGCCCCACGGCCCCGCTCGAGGCGCACGTCGCCATCACCGAGCGCTGCCCCCTCTCGTGCGCGGGGTGCTACCAGCCGACGCGCGTCGACGGCGCGCACGCCTCGCTCGATCGCCTGCGGGCCACGCTCGACGAGGTGCGCGCGGCGGGCGCGTTCATGGTCGCGTTCGGGGGCGGCGAGCCGCTCACCCACCCCGACCTGCCCGCCCTGGCGCGGGAGGCGCGCGCGCGCGACCTCGTCCCCGTCGTGACGACCAGCGGGATCGGCCTGACCGCCGAGCGCGCCCGCGCCCTCTCCGCCTTCGCGCAGGTCAACGTGAGCTACGACGGCGCGACCAGCGAGCTGCGGGCGCGCGAGACGGTGGCGGTCGCCGAGCGGGCGATCGCCGCGCTGGTCGGGGCCGGGGTCACGGTGGGGGTCAACGTCGTGCTCACGCGCCGCAGCGTCGTCGCGCTCGAGGACACGTGCGCGCGCGCCGCGGCCCTCGGCGCCGTCGAGGCGCAGCTGCTCCGGTACAAGCCCGAGGGGCGCGCGCGGTCCCTCGACTACCTCGAGCGACGCCTCTCGCCCGCGCAAGTGGCGGAGCTGCCCGCGCTGCTGCGGCGCATCGTGGATCGAGGAGCCCTCTCGCTGCGCGTCGACTGCGCGCTCGTGCCGCTCCTCTCGTTCGCGGACGCGGCGGCGCTCGACGCGCTCGCGGTGATGGGGTGCGAGGCCGGCAACGCGCTCACCGCGCGCACGCTGGAGGGCCGCGTGGCGCCGTGCTCGTTCACCCGCGAGCTCGAGCCCGCCGCGCTCACCAAGTTCGCCGACACACCCGAGGAGCCGTGCGCCAGCTGCCCGATCCAGCGCGTCTGCCGGGGGGGCTGCAAGGTCGTCTCGACCCACCTCGACGGCCGCGTCGGCCCCGACCCCGAGTGCCCGCGGGTCATCGCGCACCGGAGCCGCGCGTGAGAGGCCTCCTGCGCGCCCTCGTCGTCGCGGCCTGCACGTTCGCGATCGCGTATTCGCTCTTGCGCGTCGCCCAGGCCCTGTTCTTCCCGGCGCCCGACCCGCGCACCGTGGTCGTCGTGGGCCGCATCGCGTTCTACTGGCGCTGCGCGATCGCGGGCTTCGCGGCGATCGTGGCCGGCATCGGCGGCTCGGCGCTGGCCGCGCGCTCGGCGCGCTCGTTCGACGAGCTGGTCTCCGTGCTCCTGACGGCCACCATCGCGATCGGGGTGCTGCAGGGGGTGTTCGTCCCGTGACCCCGGAGGCCCTGCGGCTCCTCGAGCGGGTCCACGGCCACGTCGCGTGGCTGGCGGTCGCCGCGCTCGTGCACCCGGCCATCGTGCTGCGCCGTCCACGGAGACGGGCCCGGCTCGCGGCCAGCCTCGCGACAGCGCTCACCACGGTGACGTTCGGCCTCGGGGCCGTGATCTACGACCCCTACAGCCGGAGGTTGCGGCGCCCGATCTACCTCGCCTCACGGACCATGGGCCTGCTCTTCGAGCGCAAGGAGCACCTCGCGGTGACAGCGGTGGCCCTCGCCTGGGCCGGCCTCGCGCTCCACCTCTCGCGGGGCGACGACCCGACCGCCGACGCCCGCGCGCGCGCCGCCCACCTGGCCTACGTCGCGGCCGCCCTGATCGCGGGCACGGTCGCCGTCCTCGGCACCCGGATCGCGGCGTTCCTCTCGTTCTCCTGAGGTGAGACGAGCCGGGAATCGGTCGCCCGCGTGCGCTAGGCTGCAGGAGATGTCTCGCGCGCGGGTCGGCCTCACCTTCGCCGTCTGCCTCGCCCTGCTCGGCGCGTGCAGCCTCACCCTGCCGTTCGACGATCTCGATCGCGACCCGCCGCTCGACGCCGCCCTCGACACGGCCGACGCCCCGACCGACGCGAGCGAAGCCGGCACCGACGGTGGCGGCGACGCCGAAGCCTCCGTCGATACCGGTGACGCCGAGACCTCCACCTGCGCCAACAAGGCGCTCGACCCGGACGAGGCCGACGTCGACTGCGGCGGCTCTTGCCCCGGGAAGTGCGGCAGCGGCAAGAAGTGCAAGGTCCCCGCCGACTGCCTCTCGACCGCGTGCGAGGCGGGCAAGTGTCTGCCCTGCCCCGCCATGATGGTGCGGGTGCCGATCGGCACCGCGTTCTACTGCGTCGACGCGAGCGAGGTGACCGTCGCGGCCTACCAGGACTTCGCGACCAAGGTCGCGGTCAAGGACGTGGCCGCGCTGCCGGCCACCTGCAAGTGGAAGACGAGCTTCGTCGCTGCGGTCGGGGGCGCCGCCGACGAGCCGATCCGCGGCGTCGACTGGTGCGATGCCTGGGCCTACTGCGACACCGCCGGCAAGCGGCTCTGCGGCGCCATCGGCCCAGGAGGCGCGAGCAAGCCCCCTTCGCCCTTCGACAAGCTCGACGACCCGAACGTCGACCAGTGGCGCCACGCGTGCGCCTACGGCGGCTCGCCCGTCTGGCCGTACGGGACCGCGGCGCAGCCGACCAAGTGCAACACGTCGGACCGCCTCGTCGACGCGGGCCCCGGCGACGTCGTGCCCGTGCGCAGCCTCTCCGGCTGCAACGGTGGGAGCAGCGGCGCCGAGCTCGCCACGCTCTACGACATGAGCGGGAACGTCGCCGAGTGGACGGACAGCTGCCAGTCGGCCCTCGGCGCGAGCGACCCTTGCCGGGTGCGCGGCGGTTCGTTCCGCGAGAAGGCCAGCAGCGCCGCCTGCGGGGTCGCGATGTCGCGGAGCCGCAGCGATCGTCAGGACTGGGTCGGGTTCCGCTGCTGCAGGTTCTGAGCAGGCCCGTCGCCCGGCGTATCCAGCATCTCGCGAATCCTCGCGTCGAGCTCGGCGGCCGTGAACGGCTTGCCGATGAACGGCATGGACGACTCGAGCGCACCGTGCGGCTCCACGGCCTCGTCGGTGTAGCCGGACATGAACAGCACCTTGGTGCCGGGGCGGCTCACGACGAGCTGCTGCGCGAAAGCGGTGCCCGACATCTTCGGCATCACGACGTCGGAGACGACGAGATGGATCGGGCCCACGTGCTGCCGCGCGACGTGGAGGGCGTCGACCCCGTTCTCCGCGACCAGCACCACGTAGCCGGCCGCGCGGAGGAAGCGGCTGAAGATCCCCCGCAGGGCCAGCTCGTCCTCGACGACCAGGATGGTCTCGCCACCGCCGCTCGCGGACGCGACCTTGCGCGACTCCTTGCGCCCGGGGGCGCTCGCCGTCGCGCGCGGCAGCAGGACCTCGAAGGTCGAGCCCTTGCCGGGTTCGCTCCGCACCGACACGTCGCCGCCGCACCGCATGACGATGCCGTACACGGTCGACAGGCCGAAGCCCGTGCCCCGTCCGAGCTGCTTGGTCGTGAGGAACGGCTCGAACACGTGGCCCATCGTGGCCTTGTCCATCCCGCTCCCGGTATCCGTCACCGTGAGGCGGACGAAGGCCCCCACGTTGCACGTCTGTAGCGTGAGCGTGCCGCCCCCGGGCATCGCGTCGCGCGCGTTGATCGCCAGGTTCATGACCACCTGCTCGAACTGCGCGGGATCCAGCTGCACGCGGCCGAGCTCGATCGCCAGGTCCATCACGACCTCGATGTTCTCGCCGAGGAGCCGGCGCAGCATGACCGCGAGCGCGCGCGTCAGCTCGTTCACGTCGACGAGCTGGGTGCGCAGCACCTGCTTGCGGCTGAACGCGAGGAGCTGCCGCGTGAGCCCGGCCGCGCGCTCGGCGGCC
This sequence comes from Myxococcales bacterium, assembly GCA_016794445.1. Taxonomy (GTDB): domain Bacteria; phylum Myxococcota_A; class Polyangia; order Polyangiales; family JADJMO01; genus JADJMO01. Next base: position 56,176 of record JAEUKC010000116.1, on the reverse strand, counting down.
CTCTGCAGGTCCTCGAGATCGCCGCGTACGGGGCCGTCCGGCACCGCCTCGAGCGCGAACGCGGCGTGACTCAGGATGACCGTGAGGAGGTTGTTGAAGTCGTGCGCGACCCCACCGGCGAGGCGCCCGATGGCCTCCATCTTCTGCGAGGAGCGCAGCTGGTCCTCCGCCCGCTTTCGCTCCGTCACGTCGACCACGATGGCCCGGCACGTGTCGGCCCCCGGCGAGAGCGCCAGCGTCAGGTGCACCTGCAGCGCGAGCGAGGCATCCGGCGCGTCGAGGGTGAGCTCCAGCGTGGCCCGACCGACGGGGCCGAACACCTCGGCCATTGCTGTGTTGAACCGCGGCCGGTCGGCGTCGCCCACGAACACGCCGAAGCGCCGCAGGTGCAGGTCTCCACGCGGGAGGCCGATCAGCGCCGCGCCGCACAGGTTCACGCGATGAATGGCGCCGTCCTCGCCGAGCGAGAAGTAGCCCACGGGCGCGAAGTCGTAGAGCTCGGAGTACTGGACGAACGCGTTCTCGAGGGCGGCGTGGGTGCGCTGCAGCTCCTCGTTCTGCATCTCGAGCTCGATCTGGTGGACGCGGAGCTCGTGGACGAGCCGGAGCGCGTCGTGCAACGACTGGGGCGGCATCGCGGGCGCCTGCAGGCTGTCCGCCAGACGGTCCTCGGCGCGTCGACGGAGATCGTCCGGGTCGCTGGCTTCATTCGAGACGAGTCTCACGGCGGCTACCTTCCTCGGTCCGGGGCCGATGTCCCCAAACGGTTCCAAAGCAGACACCGTACCGGACGAGCTCCGGCCAGGGCGTCGCCAGGGCAGACGTGACCGAGGTGGCTCAGGATCCCGCGGCCCATCGAATCGACGTCATTCTCTCTCAGTTCGATGGGCGGGTTTCGACGGTCTCGTTTCTCGAAGAGGGCACGCGCCATGCTCGAGCTCCGAGCACGCGAAGACCCTCGCGGCTGCGCCCCCACGACGAGAGACACCGCAGCGGCCGGGCCGGTTGGCTGCGCGCCGCCGTCCTCGGCTCCGACGACGCCATCGTCTCCACCGCGAGCCTCATGATCGGCGTCGCGGCGTCCGCGGCGTCCATGGGCGCGGTGCTCACGGCGGGCGTCGCGGGGCTCGTGGCCGGAGCGGAATACGTCATCGGGCACGCGCTCGGCGCGACCGTCGGCTAGCTGGCGCGGGCCAGGCTGGGCGACGGCGAGTCCAGGTAGGCCAGGACGGCGCTCGCGAACGCCTCCGGCTGCTCGTGGTGGACGTGGTGCCCACACCCCTCGAAAGGCAGGAAATCCGCGCCAACGAGCGCGGCCGAGAGCGCTCGTCCGTGCGCGATCGGGACCACCTTGTCCCGGGTGCCCCAGAGCACGGCAATTTCGGGGATCGCCGGGAGCTCGCCGACCCGCGCGAGGAACCCTGCTCGGGGATGACGGCGGCCCTCGGAGAGCTGGCCGAGCGTCCGGGAGAACGCGCGCGCCGTGCCCTCGGCGGCGTTCATGCGGGCGAGCTCCTCGCAGTGCTCGCGGGTGAGCCCCTCCTGCCCCCGCAAGGCGAGGTGGGCACCGAGGCCCAGGAACGGGAGGGCCCCCGACGCGGCGAGGACCAGCCGGCGGGTGGACCAGGGGGCGCGGAGCAGCTGCATCTGGGCGACGGCGCCCCCGAACGAGTGGCCGAGCACGTCGAGCACCCCGAGGCCGAGGCAAGCGACGAGCCCCACGATCATCCGCCCGTACCACTCGACCGCGTAGCTGGCGTCGGGACGATCGGAGAGCCCGTGGCCGGGCAGATCGGGCATCAGGACGAGCCGGTCCGCGGCGAGGTGCCCCGCCACGAGCTTCCAGGTGCGATGGGAGTCGTAGAGCCCGTGCAGGAGGAGCAGCGGCGGCGCGCCATTGCGCTCTCCGAGCTCGGCCCAGTGCAGCTGCGTGCCCTCGACCATGGCGAAGCGGTGTCGCGCGCAGTGCATACGCGCCACAGGAGCACGAGCCGTGCCGCCCTGTTGGCGACCATATTGTCGCGCCGTCCCCGGCCGCTGCCTGCGCGCCAAGACTCGGGTCACCAATCAAGTCGTGCATCTAACGTTCTTTCAATTGCATTTCAAACAACCTGACTTAGGCGTCACATTTGGCTCTCATTGACCATGACCCGATCCAGCAGGCCCACGAGAACGCATCTTCTGCGTCATTTTGAACAGGTACTCGCTGTACTCGTGGAGGGACGGCACAAGTGCCACAGCCGCAGATTGTTGTTTCGCGGCATATACGTACGCGCTCGGATGGGTTACCGTTCCATCGATTCGGAAGGTCGAGGCAACGATGCGTGCAGAAGAGATGGGTCATGAGGAACTGCTCGAGCTGGACGCCCAGGGGGGCCTGATCCGGTTCGCCGGGCAGCGCGCGCTGCTGGTCGACGCGGTGGCCATGGGCATCCTGCGCAAGTATCTGGTCGACAGCTTCGGGGTGACCGCCGCGCGCACGGTCCTCACCCAGTTCGGCTTCGCCCACGGCTGGCGCATGGCCGAGGCCATGCAGGCCGAGTTCAAGTGGGACAGCGACGAGGAGTGGATCCAGGCCGGCACCCGGATCCACGCCCTCGGCGGGCTGTTCCAGGTCTCGCCCGGCAGCCACAGCGCGCTCTCCAAGGACGGGGTCATGCTGAGCGCCTCCTACGAGGGCGAGCAGCACCTCCTCCACTTCGGTGGCTCCGACGAGCCCGTCTGCTGGACCATCTGCGGCCTCGCGAGCGGCTACCTGAGCCGGGCGGTCGGCCACGAGATCTGCGTCCTCGAGGACGCCTGCACCGGCCGCGGCGACGCCGCCTGCCACCTCTACGGCCGCACCCGCGAGGAGTGGGGCGACGAGCGCGCCGACGAGCTGCGCTTCTTCGAGCCGCACCACCTCGAGCAGTGCCTCGACGTCTCGCTCCAGCACGTGATCGACACCCTCAAGCTGTCCGAGCGCAAGCTCCGCGAGAGCCGTCGGGCCCTCGTGCGGGTGTCCCGCGACGCGGAAGAGCCCTCGGGGCTCGTCGCCAAGAGCGCGAGCATGCGGCGCCTCGTCGACCTCGCGCGGCGCGTCGCCAAGGTCGACGCCACCGTCCTGCTCACCGGGGAGAGTGGCGCCGGCAAGGAGCGCGTCGCGCGCCTGGTCCACGACGCCTCGGCCCGCGCGACCGGCCCGTTCGTGGCGGTCAACTGCGGCGCCATCACCGAGAGCCTGCTCGAGAGCGAGCTGTTCGGTCACGCGCGCGGGGCCTTCACCGGGGCGGCCCACGATCGCGCCGGCCTGTTCGAGGCCGCCCAGCACGGCACCCTGCTGCTCGACGAGGTCGGCGAGATCTCGCTCCCCATGCAGGTCAAGCTGCTGCGCGCGCTGCAGGAGCGGGAGGTCCGCCGCGTGGGCGAGAACAAGTCCCGCCGCGTCGACGTGCGGGTCGTCGCCGCCACCAACCGCGACCTCGCGCAGGCGGTCGCCAACGGCACGTTCCGTCAGGACCTGTTCTACCGCCTGAAGGTCGTGGAGCTCCACCTCCCCCCGCTGCGGGAGCGCCGCGACGATCTGTTGCCTCTCGCGCGGGTCCTGCTCGCCGACGCAGCCCGGCGCATGAACCGCAAGATCTCGGGGCTCGCCCCGGCCGCCGCCGATCGGCTCCTCCGGCACGACTGGCCCGGCAACGTCCGCGAGCTCGAGAACACGATGGAGCGCGCCGTCGCGCTGGCGCGCGGCACCCGCATCGAGCTCGAAGACCTGCCCGAGGAGCTGCGGCACGCGCTCCCACGACCCGCGGCCGCCCTCGCCGCAGTGCGCCCGCTCGAGGACGTCGAGAAGGAGTACATCCTCGCGGCCCTCGAGCACAATCGCGGCAACCAGACCCACACCGCCGAGCAGCTCCAGATCGGCACGGCCACGCTCTACCGCAAGCTCAAGAGCTACGGTTTCGTGCGCGGCAAGCAGGTCGTGGCGCTGCGCCAGGCCTGACCTCCTCGTTCAGGAGGGCAGTCGGTCGAACGCGGCGTCGAGCGCATACCAGGCGCGCTCGACCCCGATCGCCGCCCGGACCTTCGCGTCGAAAGGCGCCGCCCTGAACTCCGCGAGGCGGCTCTGTGCGGCCTCGTACTTGGCCTTGAAGTCCCGCACGGCCTCGTCGGACGCTTCGGCCTCCGAGAGCTCGCCGAGCTGTGCCGCATAGAATGCGAGTTCCGTCTCGAAACGCCCGACATGATCGTTCTTCATCGGTCCCTCCTGGAGCCAGGTCCGTCTCCCCCGAGGACGCGGTGTGCATGGGGCGGGCCGAAGGACGGCATCGTGTGAATCCAACATCGTGGACGGCCTTCGGGGCGCTTCTCACCACCGAGATGAACGATCGCCGCTCGATTCGAACGAGCGAGGCGTCGGCGAAGCCCCCTGACGACGGCCTTCGAGTTCGATAGCTTCGGGGGATGCCGTTCGACCCTGCCCGTGTCGTCGCCGATCTCCGCGCCCTCGCCGAGCACACCGGAGGCCCCGAAGGGAGCCGCCGGCTCGCGTGGACCGCCGACTGGGTGAAGGCGCGCGACCGCTTCCGCGCCGCGTTCGCCGGCCTACCCGTCGAGGTGTCCGCCGACGAGGCCGGCAACCTGTGGGCGGTCCTGCGCGGCACGAGCCCCGCGATGCTGGTCGTCGGCTCGCACCTCGACAGCGTGCCCAAGGGCGGCTGGCTCGACGGCGCGCTCGGCGTCATGGCCGGCGTCGAGCTCGTGCGGACGCTCGCCGCCGAGGGCACGCCGCCGATCACGGTCGCGGTCGTCGACTGGGCCGACGAGGAGGGCGCGCGCTTCGGCCGCAGCCTCTTCGGGTCGGCGGCGGTGGTCGGGTCGCTCGACGTCGAGGCGGCCCGCGGGCTCGTCGACAAGGAGGGCCAGCGGCTCGACCAGACCGTCGCCGCGCACGGCGTCGACCTCGCCACGATCCTCGCGGCCAAGAGCCGCCTCGCCCACGTTAGGGCCTACGTGGAGGTGCACATCGAGCAGGGGCCGATCCTCGAGTCCAAGGGCCTCGGCATCTGCACGGTGACCGGCACCAAGGGCATCGAGCGCGAGCGGCTCGTGTTCCGCGGGCAGGCCGCGCACTCGGGCACGATGCCGATGGAGATGCGCCGCGACAGCCTCCTCGCCGCCGCGCGGTTCGCGCTCGCGCTCGCGGAGATCGGGCGTCGCCACGAGGGGGTCGCGACCGCCGGACACGTCCAGTGCTGGCCGGGCGTGGTCACCGCGGTGCCGGGCGAGACGCGCATCACGATGGACATGCGCCACATCGACGCCGGTTCGCTCGCCGCGATGCACCGCGAGATGCGGCAGGCCGCCGAGGAGGGCGCGAAGGCCGAGGGCTGCACGGTGTCGTTCGAGCCCATCTTCCGCATCCCCCCGATGCCGTTCCACCCGAAGCTCCTCGACGCGGCGCGCGCCAGCGTGAAGGAGGTCGAGGGGCACGACGTGGAGCTCCCGAGCGGCGCGCTGCACGACGCGAGCGAGATGGCGCGGGAGGTGCCCACCGTCATGATCTTCTCGTCGTCGATCGCGGGCCTCTCCCACACGAAGGAGGAGGACACCCCCGAGGACCACCTGCGCATGGCGGCCGAGGCTTTCCACCGGACGTGTCGCCGCGCCATCCAGCTCGTCGCGGTTGGAGAACTCTGACGGGCACACGGCACCGTTGCGGCGTGCCGACGAAATGGCCAAGCTCTGGCCGTGGGCTCCGACGATCGCCGCGACAGCGCCGACGAAGGCGACGGCGCGCTGGCCCGCACCGTGCGCAGCGCCGACGGCGTGGCGCGCGAGCCGGTCGCGGTCGAGGAGCCCCGCGTCGGCGACGTGCTGGGCGGACGCTACGAGCTGCTCGGCGAGCTGGGGCGCGGCGGCGAGGGCGTGGTCTACCGCGCGCGCGATCGCACCGCCGACGTCGAGGTCGCCCTCAAGCTCCTCGGGCACACCGGGCAGTCGGAGCAGTCGCTGGCCCGGTTCCGCCGCGAGCTCCGCCTCGCGCGCAAGGTCACCGATCCGCGCGTCGTCCGCATCTACGACCTCGTCGAGCTGCCCGGGCGCCTCGGGCTCTCGATGGAGCTCGTCGTCGGCGAGGCGCTGAGCACCCGCCTCGCACGCGGCCCGATCGAAGACCCGCGAGCGCTGGCGCGCCTCGCCCACGATCTCTGTCGCGCGCTCGCGGCGGCGCACGAGGGCGGCGTCACCCACCGCGATCTCAAGCCCGCCAACGTCATGCTCCGCGAGGGCGGTGGCGCGCTCGTCACCGACTTCGGCGTCTCGCGCCTTCACGGGTCCCGCGAGGCCGCGGTCGCGGCACCGCAGAAGGCGGGGTCGTGGCCCGCGGCGCTCACCCAGGAGGGCACGCTGGTGGGCACGCCCGCGTACATGGCGCCGGAGCAGCTCGTCGGGCAGACCGACATCGGGCCCACCGCCGACGTGTATGCGCTCGGCCTCGTGCTGTTCCAGGCCGCGACGGGCCGCCTCCCCGAGGACGACTTCTCGATGCCCGCGCTCGCGATCAAGCGCCTGCGCGATCCGGCCCCTCCCCTCGCCTCCCTGCGCCCCGATCTCGAGCCGGCGTTCTGTGCGTTCGTCGATCGGTGCCTCTCCATCGCGGCCGGAGATCGGTTCGCCGACGGGGCAGCGGCGCTCGCGGCGCTGACGGAGATCACGCCTTCCTTGCCCGCGACCGACCCGAGCTCGACCCAGGAGCGGCGGACCGGACGGGGACGGTCCGAGAGCGACGTGGGACGCGTGGTCATCGATCCGCTCGCGAAGACGGTCCTCGCGCAGCCACTACCCACGCCGCCGAAGCGGCGCCGCCCGTGGGGTCTCCTCGCGGTGGCCATCGTCGTGCTGTCGGGGGTCGGTGTGTTCGCGCTCCGCCGGCTGCGCAAGGAGCCGCCCCTCGCTCCATCGCTCCCCTCGGCGTCCACTCCCGCCTCGGCGAGGCCCGCGCGGTTCGCGGTGACCAACCCGCGCCGCATCACCTTCGCAGCGGGCTGCGAGGAGTTCCCCGTGTTCACGCTGGACGACAAGCGGGTCCTCTTCGACGCCACCGTCGGCCCCGACTCGCACCTCTTCGTCCTCGACCTCGCCGACAACACGCAGCGACAGCTCACGAACCTCCCCGGCTGGAGCTTCGCGCCCGACCTGTCCCCCGACGGCAAGACGGTGGCGTTCCTCCGCTACACCGAGCAGGAGCAGGGCATCTGGCTCGTGCCGTTCGACGGCAGCGCTCCGCCCAAGCACCTCGTTCCAGGGAGCGGACGGCCGGGCTTCGCGGCCGACGGCAAGGGGGTCTGGGCCGGCACGCAGACCACGCGCACGCTGCACGCGCTCGACGGCAAGGTGCTCCGATCGCTGGACATCCCCACCGGCTACACACCGCGCGCCTCCCTCGAGCTCCCGTCCGGCCAGGTCGTCGTGAACTTCCCGATGGTCGGCCAGAGCCACGCGGGGATCGCCCTCTACGAGAAGGACGGCACCCGTCGCTTCCTCTTCGACGGCCCGACCGACGAGTCCCTCGTCGCGCACCCCGACGGCCGGCACGTCCTCGTCACCCGGGAGTACGAGACCGGCGCGCCCGAGCTGCTCGCGCTGCCGATCGCCGGAGGTCCACCGCAGTCCCTGCAATCGGAGGGCATCACGCCGCGCAAGGGCCTGCGCTTCTCGCACGATCAGAGGCAGATCGCGTGGTCCACCTGCACCGCACGCACGCTGCTCGCCAAGGTCGTCGTCGAGGGCAGCGCGTCGCGGATCGCCGACCTCGAGCACAACGTCGAGTGGGACGATCGACGGATCGCCTGCGCCCCGACCCGCCGGGAGACGGTCTTGCTGTCGTCGCGTGGGGGCAACTTCGTCCCGTGGTGGATGGCGCCGGGCGAACCACCGCGTCGCCTGGACGCGCCCCCGTCCGAGGCCCTCTTCGCGGCGCTCTCGCCGGTCGGCGAGAACGTGGTCGCGACCACGACGAAGGGCCTCGTGGTCCTCGCGGGGAGCGCGCCACCACGCGTCCTGACGACCGACGGATCCGACACCACGCCGGCGTTCTCGCGCGACGGCGCCACGGTGCTCTTCACCCGCCGCAAGGATGGCCACACGCGGGTCCTGTCGATCGCGCTCGCGGGTGGCGCCACGCGCGACGTCGTCGGACCGGACGCGCGCGACGCGGTCGCCTCCCCGGTCGACGCCCGGCTGGTCTTCCTCGCCGGCGCCGACGGCGACCAGCTCACCCCGACGGTGCTCGAGGCCGATGGCAAGCGTCGCGTCCTCTCGGCGCACCTGCCGCCGGCGCGCTACGGCAACCTCGCGTTCTCGCCCGACGGCCTGAAGGTCGCGGTGGCGAATCGCATGGAGGTCGTCGAGGTGGAGTTCGCGACCGGCAAGATCCTCCGCCGCCACTCGGCGGGCGCCGACGTCCTGGAATCGGCCTGCTACAGCAAGGACGCGCTCTGGCTCACCCACGGCGGCTGGGCGGGCGACCTCTGGCTCGCCTCGTTCACCCCTCGCTAGGCGCGGCGCCGAATTCGGCGCGGCCTCACCCGATCGCCCGGCGATACCGTTCACGCCGCGTGGCGTCCTTGAGCACGTCGTACGCCTCGTCGATCACCGAGAGCACCAGCGTGAGGTCGTCCACGAGGTCGGCGAGCGAGGGTCGGAGCACGCGCTGCGGCTCGAGCGCCTTGCGCAGGTCGAGGTAGGCCCGCTTGATCTCGTAGCCGGTGGCCGCGCGCGACACGCCGAGGATCGCGAAGTAGTCGCCGTCCTCCACCAGCGCGCGGCGCGCTCCGATGCGCGCGCGCACCGCCGCGTCGTCCATCTCGGCGTCGCGCACGGGATCCGCGGGCTCGTCGGGCTCGCGGGTGACCGGCCCGACGACCACGTGGGGCCGGATCCCCGCGAGGGCCTCGAGCACGCCGAGGGCGACCAGCGCGTAGAGCAGCGCGGGGGCGTCCTCGCCCCGCTCGCGCGTGAGGTCCCGGAGCGAGCCACCATCGGCTGCGCGGAGGATGTCGTCGTCCTCGTCGAGGCCACACTCGTCGAGGAGCCCGCGCCGGGGACCGATCGCGAAGCGCACATCCGGCCCGCCGAGCCGCGCGGTCGCGTCCGACGGTGAGAGCGAGCGGCGCACGATCTCGACCAGCAGCGCCGGACCGGGCGTCCCGCCGAACACCGGGGGCTCCGTGCGCAGGCGCGCGGGTGGCTCCGCCTCGAACGCGATGCGTCCGCGGTTCGTGCTCACCGCCTGCACGAGCAGGAACGTGGCGTGCGCCTGCAGCACGTCCCAGAGCTGATCCTGGTGGAGGTGCCCGTGGGCGACCAGCGCAGCGCCCGCGAGGCGACCGAACGGCGGGATGCGCCCGCCGAGCCGCTGCGCGACCTCCTTGGCGAGGTCGCCGCGCGCGACGAGGAAGCCGACGAGCGACTCCCCCTCGATGGACGAGGCGGCCGTGACCACGTCGCCGTCCTGCAGGACGATGCGGCGGATGCCGTTGGCCTCGTCGTAGCGGAGCACGCCCGACAGGCGGGCCGCGACGGCGTGGGCCAGCGCGCGCAGCGCGTCGTCGGCCGAGGTGAGGGCGCGTGGCGGGGGCAGCTCCACGGGCGCAGGGGGCGGTGGCAGCGGCGACGCCCGCGCGGGCGAGTAGGCGGGGGCCGCCGGCGCCGACACCGGCGCGAACGTGGGTGGGTCGGGCTCGCGCGTGCGCGGCGCGGGCGGTCGGGCGGTCTGCGGCGCGAGCGGTGGTGCGTGCTCCGGCGCGGGCGCGGGCAACCCCATGAACGGCGACACCTGTGACTGCGAGCGCTCGTCGGCCTCGGAGAGACCGGTGGGCTCGCGCCCCAGCTCGCGCCCCAGCTCGCGCCGGGGAGGCCGGGGGGTCGAACGCTGGTGCGGGGGACGTCCGGCGTCGGCGTCGACCGCGCCCGCCGCCTCGTGAGGGCGTCCGACGTTGGTCTGCGCCGCGCGGTCGATCGCGCGCTCGCTGAGATCGGCGTCGAGGGACCCGGTGCCTCCCGTCGTCCCGCGTCCGCTCTGCGCGTCGGCCTGCTTGCCCGCGTGGGTGCCCACACCCGTGGTGCCGCGGTTGGTCGCGCTGCGAGCGCTCGCGTCACCGGTCGAGCCACCCCCGGTCGAGCCACCCCCGGTCGAGCCACCCCCGGTCGAGCCACGCGGCGTGGCGCCCCCCGTGGAGCCACTCGTGCCGTGATTTCCTGTGCCGCCCGTCTCGCTGCTGCCCTGGTGCTCGTCGTCGTCGGCGTCGAGCGGCTCGTCGAGCGACGCCAGGATCTCGGCCGGCAGCACCGCCTCGACCTCGTCCTCGGGCGAGAGGATCTCGTCCTCCGAGCGCGGCGAGCTCTCGAGCGGGCGCTGCGACATCGGCGGCAACACGCGCGACTCCGCCTCCCGCAAGAGGCGCTCGAGATCGGGCGACAGGCGCGCCTCGGCGCGCGTCGGCCACCCCCGGCCGGGAGACGAAGGGCCGTTGGAGGGCGGTGGCTCGGAGGCGAGCGAAGGCCGCAACGACGGCGGGATGAGATCGGCATCGCCGTGGCGCGAGGGCCGCGGCGGCACGCTCGACACGCGCGTGCGCGGTCCGCTCGTGTGCGGCGCGCCCGAATTGGGTCCGACCAGACGGCCCGCGTGCGCCTCGGTGCGGACCGAGTGCGCCTCGAGCAGCAGCGCGTCGAGCTTGCGGACCAGGGCCTCGACGTCGATGGGCCGCGCGAAGAAGCCGCTGCCCTCGTTGTCGAAGGCGTCCTTGGCCGACTCGAACGTGCGGCCCGGCTCGCCGAGATAGACGAGGTGCACGCCGTCGGCGCCAGAGACGGCGCGCACCCGACCGGCGACCTCGAGCGCGCCCTCGGCGTCGACGTCGAGCAGGATCACGTGCGGGCACTGCACCGTGACGCGCCCCACCAGCATGGCGAGCGGCACCTCGATCACGTCGTAGCCACGGCCGCGCAGCGCCGACTCGACGCGCGCCGACTCCACGGTCGGGTCGGTCACGAACACCGTCGCGCGCTCGACCTCGGGCTCCTCGTCCATGTCCTCGGCGGCCTCGGGGACCGGCCGCGACGACATCGGCTGCGAGGGGCTCGGCCGCGAGGGCGTGGGCACGAACGGGGACCCGGACGACGGCGCGACCGAAGAGGGCGGGCTCTCGGGCAGTGGGGGGGCCGACGAAGGAGACTCCTCGGCGGGACGCGCCGCTTGCTCTCCCGCCGTCGGCGGGGGAGCCCCAGCATCTCGCGGGTCGTCGGATCCTGCCTCGCTCACCTCGTTCCGTGGTAGCAGACGGCCCCCCCGTCTGATAACCCCCCACGCGCCATGTCCTCGGGAAAACCCACCGCATCGTCGCAGCGCGATCGCCACGCGAACTCGCGCCAGAAGGTGGGGCGGGCGGCGGCGGAGAAGCTGATCGCCAAGAACCGGCGGGCGAGCTTCGACTACGAGCTCGACGACCACCACGAGGCTGGCATCGTCCTGGTCGGCAGCGAGGTGAAGTCGCTCCGCGACGGCAAGGTGGAGATGGTCGACGCGTACGCCAGCATCCAGGGCGGCGAGTGCACGCTCCACCAGCTCTACATCGCCCCCTACGCACAGGCGACCACCTTCGCGCCTGACCCACGGCGGCCCCGGAAGCTCTTGATGCACGCCATCGAGATCGAGCGGCTCGCCGACACGCTCAAGGAGGGCGGCTGCACCCTCATCCCGCTGCGGCTCTACTTCAAGGGACGTCACGTGAAGATCGAGATCGCCGTCGCCCGCGGCAAGTCCAAGGGCGACAAGCGCCAGGCCATCGCCAAGAAAGAGGCCGACCGCGAGGCGCGCGCCGCGATGGGTCGGGCCATGAACCGGAGAGATCGATGAGCGTCCGCCTCCGCGGCCAGCCGAGCACCGTCCTCGCGTTCACCGGCGCGCAGATCGTCCTCACCGCCGAGAGCCCCTCCCCGCCGGGTGCGCGCCTCGACGTCGAGGTGGACGACGAGGCGGGCGCTCCGCAGGCCTTTCGGGTGAAAGTGCACGGCTGCAAGCGGATTCCCAGCGGGTTCATGGTCCTCGGCGGCCTGATGGACCTGCGCAAGGAGGGCCGGTCGGCCCTCGAGGCGCTGACCCGACGAGAGGGCACTCCTGCCACCGTCAAGGGCTTCAGCTGACAACCGGCCGGAGCCGGTGTATGTGCCGGCCCCGAAAAGTTCGACCCGACCGCAACGCCTCGGCCACCCGTCATGGGTGGGTGTGGGACCGCCGGTCGCCGAAGGAGGTCCTCTCATGCGTCCGTCGATGTCCTGGTTCGCTATCGTCGCCCTGGCGTTCGCCGTCTCCGCGGGTGGTTGCTCGAAGAAGGAGGAGGCCTCCTCGGACGACAAGTCCGACAAGAAGAAGAAGGACGACGACGACGGCGACAAGAAGAAGAAGAAGTCCAAGGACGACGACGACGACGGCAAGAAGAAGAAGAAGGACGACGACGACGGCGACGGCAAGAAGAAGAAGAAGGACGACGACGACGGCGAGAAGCCGAAGAAGTCGGCCGGCGGCGCGCTGTCGGGCACCTTCGAGGGCCAGAAGCTCGAGTTCAAGTACGGTCGCACCAGCACCTGGGGTGGGCTCCACCTCGAGCTGTCGACGGAGAAGGTCGCCTGCAAGGGCACGCTCCCCGACGAGGCGTACACCATCGGCTTCGACGTGCCGGCCGGTCCGGGCGGGAAGTTCTACGCCGGCGGCGACATCGGCGTGCAGCTCTACCTGAACAACCAGCGCATCAAGCTGAAGCAGACCTACGTCCCGGCCGCCTTCACCAAGATCCACCTCGAGGAGTTCAAGCTGAAGGACGGCGAGAAGATCAAGGGATCGCTCGAGTTCGACACCAAGTACATCGAGATGAAGGGCGACGACAAGAAGGAGTGGAAGTACCAGGCCGCGGGTGATTTCGAGATCACCATCTGCGAGGACTGGGACAACTTCAAGAAGGTCAAGGGCGGTGCGCTCGAGGAGAAGGCTCCGAGCGGCGACGTCGCCGGCGAGCACGGCGGCGAGAAGTTCGAGTACAAGACCGCCCTCGTCATCGTCCAGAAGGACTTCAACATGAAGAAGGAGTACGTGTACTCCGTCGAGTTCTACCCGGACGCCGACGTCTCCTGCTCGTCCCGCTGGGACGATCAGAAGAAGCACCCCTACTTCTTCGTCGACTACCTGGGCGGCTCCAGCGTCACCTACAACTTCAAGGGCTCGCCCCAGCCGGCGACCGCGCACATGTCCTACCCGAAGAAGGGCGGCGGCCTCTCCAACTGGAAGTCGTTCGGCTACTCGGGCGGCGCGCGTGCGGCGATCAAGTTCGACAAGCTCTCCTTCGAGAACGGCGACAAGGTCAGCGGAACCGTGTGGGCCGAGTCCTCGGCGGACGCGAAGGCGGACGAGAAGGGCAAGATCGGCGGCAAGTTCGAGGGCAAGGTCTGCAACTCGGGCTTCTAGGCTCTGTCGTCGGAATGGCGTGCGCGCTCGTCGCGCCCGCCGTCCACGCCGACGACGATCCGTGGTGGGGCCGCGACAAGGCGCTCCACTTCGGGATCTCCACCGGCCTCGCCGGTGGGATCTACGGAACGGCCGCTCTGCTCGGGGCCTCGCGCCCCGGGTCGGCGGCCGTCGCCGCTTCTGTCACCCTCGGGATCGGGATCGGCAAGGAGGTCGCCGACGCCTTCGGGCTCGGCCAGCCGTCGTGGCGCGATCTCGCCTGGGACGCCGCGGGCACCTTGCTCGGCGTGGGAATCGGCCTCGGCCTCGACCTGTTGCTGCGAAAGGACCGGAGCGTCACGGTGTCGCCCCAGCTCTCGGGCATCTCGTCTCCCCGCGGCGAGGCCCGCTGCTACGGGCTCCTCGTGGCCTTCACCCCATGAACGCTCCCCTGCCGACCGCCCGCTTCAAGTCCTCGCCCGAGGACTTCGTCGTCGACGAGATCGACGCCTACCCGGCCACGGGCGACGGCCCGCACACCCTCGTGCGCTTCAAGAAGCGTGGCCTCACGACCGACGTCGCGCTCGCGCGCCTCGCCGCGGCCCTCGGCGTCGACAAGCGCGCCTGCGGCCACGCCGGCCTCAAGGACAAGGAGGCGGTGACCACCCAGCGCATCAGCCTGCCCGAGGTGGCGCCCGAGGCGGCCCTCGCGCTCCGCTGGGACGACCTCGAGGTGCTGGAGGCCGCACGCCACCGCAACAAACTCAAGCCGGGTCACCTGCACGGCAACCGCTTCGACATCGTGCTGCGCGAGGTCTCCGACGTGCCCGCCACCCTCGCGGCGCTCGCGGCCATCGGTCGCGACGGCTTCCCGAACGCCTTCGGCCCCCAGCGGTTCGGTCGCGACGGCGACAACGCCGACCGCGCCCTCGCCTTCGTCCGCGGAGAAGACCGCGGGCCCCGCGACAGCCGCGATCGCCGCCTGCTGTTCTCCGCGCTGCAGTCCCGCTGGTTCAACCGCTTGCTCTCGGCCCGCGTCGCCGACGGTTCGTATCGGGTCCCCGCCCTCGGCGACCTGCTCAAGAAGCACGACACCGGCGGAATGTTCCTCTGCGAGGACGTCGAGACCGATCGCGCCCGCGCCGCGCGTGGCGAGCTGTCGCCCACCGGCCCCATGTTCGGGAGCGAGATGACCTGCCCCGCGGGTGAGGTCCTCGCCCGCGAGCTGGCCGTCCTCGCCGAAGACGGCCTCGACCTGGAACGTCTGCGTCCCCACCGGGCACTCGGGGAGGGCACGCGCCGCGTGCTCCGTATCATCCCCACCGAGCTCGCGGCCGAAGACGACGGTCGAGGTGTCGTCCGCGTGAGGATGACGCTGCCCAAGGGCGCCTATGCCACCACGGCCCTGGCGGCCGCCGTCTCGCTTCTCCCTGGCCGTTCGGCTAGGGACGTGCCGCAACCGAACAACGGTTCCGGCATCGATTCACCCGAGCCCACGTCCGAGTAGCCCCCGCACCCTGTTTTCCTTTGTCGCTCCCGGACCGTCCGGTCCTCCACTCCGTTTTTCCTTCTTTGGCCCGAGGTCGAGAGTCCCCGACATGAACATCGTCGAGAAATCCAAGGCCGTCATGCTCGCGATGGGCGCGGCGCCCGTCATGTGGCTCATGATCGTCCTCAGCGTCCTCAGCGTGGCCATCATCCTCGAGCGTGGGTACTTCTTCTATTCCATCCGCGACGACCTCGAGGTCCTCGCCCGGGACCTCGCCAAGGCCTTGCGCACAGGCACGTTCGACGACGCGCGCCGCCGGCTCGAGAGCTCACCGTCGGCCGAGGCCGCGGTGGTCATCGCCGGTCTGAGCGAGGCCGACCGTGGCGCCGCCGCCGCGGAGGAGGCCATGGCCGGGGCCACCGCGCTCCAGCGCATGAAGCTCGAGCGCCGCCTCGTGTTCCTCGGCACCCTCGGCAACAACGCCCCCTTCATCGGCCTCTTCGGCACCGTCGTCGGCATCATCCAGGCCTTCCAGAAGCTCGGTGAGTCCTCGAAGGCCACCGCCACCGCGGCCGCGGCCTCGGGCGGCGCCCCCTCCGAGGTCATGAACGCCATCGCCGAGGCGCTCGTCGCCACCGCCATCGGCCTCGCGGTCGCCATCCCGGCCGTCGCCGCGTTCAACTTCTTCCAGCGCCTCATCAAGTCCACCGTCAACAACACCGACGCCCTGTCGCGCGTGCTGCTCGCCCACCTCAAGGGCGAAGGTGTCGATGGCGCCGTGGCCCACGCCTCCGCCACTCGCCTCGAGGACGGTGGGCGCCCGAGCAGCCCGCCGCGGTCCGAGCGCGGGCCCTCGGCGAGCCAGAAGGCCGCGGAGAAGCACACCGAGAAGCACGACAAGAACGAGAAGAAGCCGTCTTCGGCCGAGGAGTCCTGAGGTGGCCGGCGGCGCGAGCAACAACGACGACGACATGATCGCGGGGATCAACGTCACCCCGCTGGTCGACATCACCCTCGTGTTGCTGATCATCTTCATGGTCACCGCCAAGATGATCGTGTCCAACACGATCCCCCTCGACCTCCCCAAGGCCGCGTCGGCCGGCGTGCAGCAAGACGTGTTCACGGTGAGCATCGACAAGGACGGCCGCGTGCTCGTCGACAAGCGCGCGATCCAGAACCAGGAAGAGCTGCGCAAGGCCGCGGCCGACGCGCTCGCCAAGAACAAGGACCTGCGCACGGTCATCCAGGCCTCGGGGCAGGCCACCCACGCCAAGGTCATCGAGGTGCTCGACCAGCTGCGGCAGGCCGGCATCCAGAAGGTCGGCTTCGCGGTCGACAAGACGATGACCGTCCAGGGCACCAAGACCACGCCCGCCGGCCCCTGACCTCCTCGGGCCAAAGGTGAAGCCCGAGGTGGCACTCCATCCCGGATTCTGTTACAACACGGTTGCACCATGAGTTCCCCCCGTTCGCTGGATCCGTTCTCGCCGTTCGAGCGCGTCCTCCACTTCGGGGAGCGCCACGGCGTGCCCATCGTGGTCGCCGCGCTGCTCTCGTCCACGTCGGTGCACTACGCGTTCGCGTACGCGTCCACCATCGTCGAGGTGCAGTTCAAGGACGTCGCCAAGGTCCAGTGCCGCAGTGGTGAGAACGTGCAGGTGGAGCTGCTCGCCCGCGCGCGCTTCGGCGGCTTCGCGGACGCCACCGGCGCCGCCGCCTGGTCGACCGACAACGCGCTCGTCGCGCAGTCCGCGGGCGGAGGCCTGCTCCGCTGCCTCGGTCAGGGCGACACGGTGTTCCGCGCGAGCTACGGCGGCCGGACGGTGGTGCTCCCGGTGCACGTCGATCCGGCCATCATGATGGTCGAAGAAGAGAAGAAGGAGGAGCCGCCGCCTCCTCCGCCGCCTCCGCCCGAGGAGAAGCCCGAGCCGCCGCCGCCGAGCAACACGCCGCCGGAGCAGGTCCAGCCGAACACCACCGCCGCGGCCAAGGCGGGCAACCTGCTCACGGCCACGGACGATGCACCCAAGAACTCGGACGACCCTGTCTCGTTCGTGACCGATCCCAACGGCACCGAGTACGGCAGCGGTACGGTCATGAAGGGCGGCACCGCGGACAAGTCCAAGGGTGGGCCCGTCTCCACCGCGCCCCCGTCGGGCTCCGGCTCGGTCGCCGGCAAGCCCCCGCCCCCGCCTCCTCCACCACAGACCGGTCCGGATCTCAGCGCCGTCCCCTCGCTGCCTGGCGGCAAGTCGTTCTGCAACGGCTACTTCCCCAACGCCGAGGCGGACGACGACGCGGGCTTCGTGCAGGTGATCATCGACGTGGACGCCAGCGGCAAGGTCACCAAAGCCGTCGTGGTCAAGGAGACCCCGAAGGGGCAGGGCTTCGGCAAGGCCGCGCGTTCGTGCCTGCTGTCGCCTCGGAAGATCAACCCGGGGCTCGATGCGAGCGGCAAGCCGGTCGGGAAATCGCTCACGATCAACCTGAATTTCACCCGCGGCTAGGGCGCGGGCCTGCGTCGAGCTACCCTTCCTCTCGTGAGGAAGCGCGTGGTGCTGGGGTGGATCGTCGGTTTCGCAACCGTGAGCGGCTGCGCCTACGACATGGATCACTTGGTCGCGATCGAGGACGGCTCCGTCGAGAGCGGGGTCGATGCCAGTGGTGACGCGAGGCTCGACGACACGGGGAGCGAGGCGGGCCCGCGCCCCGACGCCTCGAGCTGCTCGAGCCTCGACTCGACCGCGTGCCTCCGGTGTTGCCTCGATGCTGCTCCCAGGGCTGCCAGCGTTCTCGACGAGAAGGCCGGTAGCTGCCTCTGCCAGGACAGCACCTGCAAGAGCGCCTGTAGCAAGGAGTTCTGCAAGCCGCCGAGCCACACGATCGAGACCAAGGCCTGCGCGACCTGCACGAGCGCGAACTGCAAGGACAAGGTCGACGAAGCGAAGAAGTCCGACTCCTCGGTGGCGGTCTACCTCGCGTGCGCCGCGGGCTGCTAGCTGCCGCGGTAGGTCGAGTAGCCGAAGGGCGAGAGCAGGAGGGGCACGTGGTGGTGCTGCGCGGCGTCGCGCACCACGAACTCGATCGACACGCGGGGGAAGAACCCGCGGTCGTCGTACGCCGCGACGTCGAAGGTGATGCGGTAGGTGCCCGCGCGCGCCGGCGCGCCGTCGGGCACCAGCGTGCGGAGGCGACCGTCGTCGTCGGTGACGCCGCGCCCGATCTCGGCCGGCTCCGGGTCGAGGCGCTCGAGGGTGACGGGGACGCCGGCGGCGGGCCGGCCGCGGGCGGTGTCGAGGACGTGGGTGGTGATCTTGGCCATGGGGGTGAGGAGCTTCTCGAGGCGGAGGTGGGTGATCTTGCGCTGCTCCTCGGCGGCGACGCGGAGCTCGACGTCGGGCGCGTTGCCGAGGCGCGACAGGCACACGGCGAGCAGCTCCTCGGCGGAGCGACCGGTCGCGCACACGAGGTAGATGTGGCCGAAGCGCGCCTCGTAGGCGGCGTTGGCCTCGGCGAGGCGGGTCGCCACGTCGGCGCTCGCCGCGTCCATGCCGGCCTGCTCGCCCTCGCTCCACGCCCGCGTGGCCGCGGACTTCTGCGCGACGTCCTTCTTGGATCCGATGCGCGGGTGCGCCGCGAACGCCTCGTGCCAGTCGGCGGGCGCGAGCGAGGCCCAGATCGAATCGGCGGCGGCCGCGAGCGCCGAGCGGTCGGCGAACGGTCGCGCCGCCGCGAGCCGGGAGGCGAACGCCGTCGAGCCGCAACACGTGAGCAACCGGGCCTGCGCCTCGGCCGCCGAGAGCGCGTTGAGCCACTCAAGCATCGGGGAGCCCGCGCACGCGGAGGCGGGAGATCCCGCCGTCGGGGTGGATGGTCAGACGGACGTGGGTGAAGCGCCGATCGGGCTCGTGGGCCAGCGCGTCGAACAGGTGGCGGGTGTGACCGCGGAGCTTGGTGCGCGGCAGCACCTCGACCCAGTGGGCCTTGTGCAGCTCGTCGGGCGTCGCCTCGGCCAGGTCGACGCCGTGCACCTCGGCGCTCTCGGGGAAGTTCCCCTTGAAGTGGTTGGTGTCGATCTCGAGCTCGCGGATCGTGCCACGCCGGCCGAGGGCGACGACGCAGAAGTCGTGACCCACCTGGCGCTTGCGACGCGTCTCCCAGCCGTCGCCCATGTTCACGGAGCGGCCGGGCTGGATCAGGTTGTGGCGCGAACCGAAGAACATGTCGTTGGCCGCGACGACCACGCCGCCGTGCTCGAGCGCGGCGAGGTCGATGGCGCCGCCGAGCCCGAGGATGCGCGGCCAGTCGGGGAGCACGACGCCGTGCACGCGCAGGCGCGCGACGCCGCCGTCGGGGTAGATGTCGAGGCGCACGTGGGTGACGCGCTGGTCGCCGCCCACGGCGAAGTAGTTGGGCCCGTGCCCCTCGAGCGCGATCCGGGGGACCAGCGGGAACCACGTGGCGTGCGCGAGCGCCTCGGCGTCGGCGCGCCCGAGCACGTCGGCCCCGAACAGCGCCGCCGACTCCGGGAAATTGCCCCGGAACCACGAGGTGTCGATGTCGACGCCACGGATGAGGCCCGGCAACCCGAGCTCGAGGACGCAGGCGTCGTGGGTGTGACCGGGCACGCGACCGAAGCTGCGCCGCGACTCCCAGCCGTCCATCCACTTGCCCCGCTCGGTGTAGACGCCGTCGCGCCACTCGGGTGGACGCGCCTCGATCAGGTTCTCCTTCGGCGCGAAGAAGTCGTCGGTCGCGTGGAGCACCACGCCTCCCACGCGCGCCGCGGCGAGGTCGGGCAGGTCGGTGAACGGGGGGCGGGCGGGCGTCCGCGGGGACTCCGGGATGGTCGAGCTCATGGGAGCCCCCGATGCTACTCAGCGAGCGGTGCGCGCGTCGACCCGGATCCCCGCGGGTGCCGCGCCGAAGCGCCCGGCCTCGTGCAGGGTCTCCCCCCGCAGCATCGTGCGCAGGATCCGTCCGCGGAGCTTGCGCCCGGCCCACGGCGTGATCGCGTGGCGATGGTGGAGCGTCGCCGCGTCGACGACCGTCGTCGCCTCCGGGTCGAACACCACGAGATCCGCGTCGAGGCCCTCGGCGATGCGGCCCTTGCGGTGCGCGACGCCGGCCAGCGCCGCGGGCGTGCTCGACACCCAGCGGCTGATCGTCGGCACATCGAAGCCGCGCGCGGTCGCCTCGGTGTAGGTGGCGAGGAAGCCGAGCTCGAGGCCCGCGATCCCTCCCCACGCCGCCATGAAGTCGCCCTCCTCGGGGCGCTTGAGCGCGGGGGTGCACGGCGAGTGGTCGGAGACGATCTGGCCGATGACCCCGGACGCGAGCCCCTCCTGCCACAGGCGCTCGCGGTTCTCGCGCTCGCGGATCGGCGGGCAGCACTTGAAGAGCGTGTCGCCGTCCTCGATCTCCTCGGCCGCGAAGGTGAGGTAGTGCGGGCACGTCTCCGCGGTGATCGGCAGGCCCTCCTTGCGCGCGGCGGCGAGGGTCTCGAGCGCGTCGGAGGAGGACAGGTGGACGATGTGCGCGCGGCAGCCGGTCTCGCGCACGAGCCGCACGATCATCGCGATGGCCTCGTCCTCGGCCGCGCGCGGGCGCGAGGCGAGGAAGGTCGCGTAGCGCCGCGGATCGAGCCCCCTGCCCGCCGCCTCGGCGCGGTCGATCGGCCCCGGCACCTCCGCGTGCACGAGCAGCACGGCGCCACGCGCGGCGAGCCTCGGCATGGCGCGGCGCAGGTCGGCCTCGACGACGTTCGGGAACTCGTCGATGCCGGAGTGCACGAGGAAGCACTTGAAGCCGGTGATGCCGGCCTCGACCATCGCGTCGAGCTCCGCCTCGTTGCCGGGGATCACCCCGCCCCAGAACGCGTGATCGACGAAGCACCGCCCCGCGGTCGCGCGCGCCTTCTCGGCGACGGCCGCGACGGTGGTGGTGACCGGGATGCAGTTGAGCGGCATGTCGACGACGGTGGTGATGCCACCCGCCGCGGCCGCGCGCGTCGCGGTCTCGAACCCCTCCCACTCGGTGCGCCCGGGCTCGTTGACGTGGACGTGGGCGTCGACGGCGCCCGGGAGGATCACGTGCTCGCCCTCGTCCAGCAAGGGGACACCCGGCAGGAGCTCGTCGAACGCGGCGATGCTCGCGATGCGCCCTCCGCGCAGGTGGAGCGAGGCCGGCGCGAGCCGGTCTCCGATCAGCACACGGGTCGAGCGCACGACGAGATCCATCGACGCCAAGATAGCCGACGTCGGAGACGCTCCGGCTGGGCTCTGCGATTCAGGGAGATAGCCCATTGCTCTGGTTTGGATAGACTCGGCCACCATGGCGCGTCGCTTTGCCCCTCTCTGTGCTCTCGCGATCCTCGGGTGTTCGGGCAAGGAGCCGCTCGATTCGGGCGGCGACGCCAGCGCTCCGGCGCCGGTGGCCGCCCAAGCTTCCAGCGCGCACTCGGAGTTCGCCAAGCTCCGCGCGACGTGGCTGGCCGCTCCGGCGCTCGACGGGTCGCGCACGTCCGTCTTCCCGACGAGCGCGGCCGACGGCTTCTCGCGCCAGGGCGACCATTTCGTGGCCGAGATCCCCGCCCGTTCGCCGATCCCGGCCGACGTGCGGTACCCGGCGGCCGCGGACGGCGCCGTGCACGTCGCCTCGCGCGGCGTCGCGATCAGCGTGCGGCCGCGCGGCGCCTCCACGGCGGCCGTCAGCGTCGACGGTGGCTCGCTGGTCTACCGCGGCGCCTTCGGCAAGCAGGCCGATCTCGTCCACGTGCCCCTCGCTGATGGCGACGAGGAGCTCGTCGTGTTGCGCGAGGCACCCAAGGAGCGGGCCTTCCGCTGGGACCTCACCCTCGGCCTCGGCGCCGCCGGGCTGCGCCTCGTGGGCGGCACGCTCGAGGTGCTCGACGCCGACGCGATCCCGCGCCTGCACACGGCGGCGCCCATCGTGTTCGACGCCGAGGGCCGCGCCGTCCGCGCGACGCTCGAGGTGGAGGGGTGCGCGGTCGACGCGACCGGCACCATCCCCACGCCGAAGACGCTCGTGAAGCCGGGTGCGCGGGTGTGCACGGTGGTCTCGCGGTTCGACGACGCGGGGCTCCAGTACCCGCTCGCGTTCGACCCGGCGTGGACGGGAACCGGCAACATGGTCAAGCCGCGCCGCGGCTACCAGATGGTCAGCTACAAGACGGCGAGTGGCACGTGCGCCACGGGCTGTCCCATGGCGATCGGCGGCATCGACACCTCGGCGACGGTCACCAACACGACCGAGATCTACCAGACCGCGTCGGGCACCTGGCTCACCATGAAGCCGTTCACGAACGCCCGGCACTCGTTCGCCGCGGTGAACTGGCTCAACACCAAGATCCTCATCGCGGGTGGCTCGACCAGCGTGGGCACGAACGCAACGGCGTCGGTCGAGGCCTACGACATCGCGACCAACACCTGGTCCGCGGTCGGCAGCCTGCCCGGCGGCGCCCGCATGGGGCTGAGCGGCGCCGCCGTGCGTGGCGAGGCCGGTACGATCGGCTTCGTGTACACGGAGTACGCGCAGGCGGTCTTCGCGGGCGGCTGGGATGGCATCTCGACCTACTCGAAGAAGGTCGACGCCTACACCGACGGTCGACTCGACGACGTCCCCGGGCCGACGCTCGGCGCGTGGCCCGATCTCGTCACGGCGCGCGCCTACCCCGCGATGGGTGGCTACGACCAGGGCTGTGGAATCTCGCCAGGGTGTGTGTCCAAGCGCTTCTTCTACGTCGCGGGTGGCAAGGGCGCGACGGGCGCGCTCGACACCATCGAGCTCGCCGGTGGCCCGTTCTCGCTCACTCCACCGACATGGACGGCAGGCGGCAACCTGGCCACCGCGCGCTGGTCCGGTGCGGTCACGCAGGTCGGCAACCTGATGTGGGTCGGCGGTGGCATGACCGGGCCGGCCAGCGCGAGCAGCGACGTCACGTCGATCAACCTCGCGACCGGCGCGGTGACGAGCGTCGGCAACCTGGCGGCCGCCCGTGGCCTCGGCGCCGCGGCGATCGCCCAGTTCGCTGGGCCCCTCAACGTGCCCGTGTTCGCCGGAGGCACGCCGACGACCGTGGTGTCGGGCGCCTCGGGCATCAACCTCGTCGACGTCGCGCCGACGGGCGGGGTCATCCCGGCGTCGAACATGGCTGCCAACCGCTGGGACCACCAGGCAGCCAGCCTCGGCGACGGAAGGGTGCTGGTCGCGGGCGGCTTCAACACCGTCTGCAAGCTCGCGGGCTGCAGCGCGGTCGCGAGCCAGTATCTTTCGACCGCCGAGATCTTCGCGCCGCTCGCCAACGGCACCGCGTGCGCGACCAACGGTGACTGCAAGAGCACCAAGTGCGTCGACGGCGTGTGCTGCAACGTCGCGTGTGGAGGCCAGTGCCAGGCCTGCAACCTGCCCTCGGCGGTCGGCACCTGCACGACCGTCACGCCGACCAACGGGCCTGTCGGCTACCCGGCCGGGCAGGCGGTCACCGGCTTCGGCACCGCCCGCACGCTCTGCGCCCCATTCGGCGCACCCTGTGGAGCCTCCTGCGACGGGACGAGCCCGACCGCGTGCGCCCTGCCCGCGGTCCCGCCCGTGTGCATCGCCGCGTCGTGCGGCAGTGGCGTCCAGACCAACCCGGCCACGTGTTCGGGTGGCCTCTGCCCGACGCCGACCCCCGCCACCAAGGACTGCAGCCCCTACGCCTGCGGCGCCACCGCGTGTCGCACGACGTGCAGCGACAACAGCCACTGCGCCAGCGGCTACAAGTGCAGCGGCGCCATCTGCGTGAGCGCGGGCACGGCCGGCGCGGCCTGCACCGTCCCGACCGACTGCGCGGGCGGCCTCTCGTGCGTCGACAACACCTGCTGCGGCACGAGCTCTTGCCCGAGCGGCATGAAGTGCAACAACCCCGAGGCCCCGGGCGCCTGCAAGTACCCGAAGGGCGCCACCTGCACCGCCGGCACCGCGTCGCTGTGCGCGAGCGGCAACTGCGTCGACGGCTACTGCTGCGACGGCACGTGCACCGGCCAGTGCCAGGCGTGCGACGTCGCGGGCAAGCTCGGCACCTGCACCGCGGTCGCGGGCGACGTGCACGGCACCCGCACCAAGTGCACCGGCAGCGGCGCGTGCCAGGCCAAGTGCGACGGCGTGAACGGCTTCTCGTGTGGCGCCGCGCCCGGCGTGGCCACCGTCTGCGCGGCGGGCTTCTGCACGAGCAGCTCCGAGACCCCCACGCGCTACTGCGACGGCCTCGGCACCTGCGTGTCGGCGACGAGCAAGGCCTGCAAGGAGTACAAGTGCGGCGCGACCTCGTGCCTCTCCTCGTGCAGCGGCACCACCGACTGCGCGACGGGCTACACGTGCATCGGCGGTTCCTGCGTGACCACCGGCGCCGACGGCACCTCGTGCTCCGCCGACGACCAGTGCACGAGCCTCCACTGCGTCGACAGCACCTGCTGCAAGAGCGCGAGCTGCACGGCCCCCGCGCGCTGCGACGCCACGACCACGGGCACGTGCGCCCGCCCGGTCGGCGCGAGCTGCACCAGCGCGACCGAGTGCGGCTCCGGCTACTGCGTCGACGGCTTCTGCTGCAACGCCGCGTGCGACGGGCAGTGCGAGGCCTGCGACGTCTCGAAGAGCGAGGGCTCGTGCATCGGCATCGCCGGCAAGCCGCACGGCAGCCGCACCGCGTGCAGCGGCACCGGCGCCTGCCAGGCCAGCTGCGACGGCACCGTCCGCATCTCCTGCAACGCCATCCCCGGCAGCTCCACCACCTGCGCGGCGCCGACCTGCGACGTCGCGACGGGCATCGCCAAGCCCGCCGCCTACTGCGACGGCGCGGGCAACTGCACGGCGCCCAAGGCCACCGCGTGCAAGCCGTACCAGTGCGACGCCGCCGCCTGCAAGACGGTGTGCCTCGCCGAGACCGACTGCGCGACCGGCTACACCTGCAAGGACAACGCGTGCGTACCGAAGGCCGGCGTCGCTTGCACCGGCCCCGGCGACTGCGCGAGTGGCTTCTGCGTCGACGGCGTGTGCTGCAACACGGCGTGCACCGGGCAGTGCGAGGCCTGCGACGTGCCGGGCGCCGCGGGCACCTGCTCGCCGGTGACCGGCGCGGTCCACGGCACGACCCGCACCAAGTGCAGCGACGGCGGCGGCGACGCCTGCAAGGCGCTCGCCTGCGACGGGAGCGACCGCACCAAGTGCCTCTCCTACGCCAACGGCCTCGACACCGTCTGCAAGAAGGCCGTCTGCGCCGACGGCTCGCTCTCCGGCGAGGGCGTGTGCGACGGCAAGGGCACGTGCAAGCTCGCGGACAACAAGTCGTGCGCCCCGTACGTGTGCGACGGCGCCGACAAGTGCAAGACGAGCTGCGTGACCTCCACCGACTGCGCGACAGGCTTCCTCTGCGCGTCGGGCAAGTGCAGCGCCCTCACGTCCAAGTGCAAGGCCGACAACAGCGCGGCGGTGCCGCTCGACGGCTCCCCCGAACTGCCCTGCAACGGGTTCCTGTGCGATCCGAGCACGGGGAAGTGCCGTGACAAGTGCACCGCCTCCGGCGAGTGCCAGTCCGGCTTCGCGTGCGATGGCGACCGGTGCGTACCGACCGCCGGGCCTGCCGTGGTCGACGACGCGGGAGGTTGCGCGTACGGCGGCCCGTCCACCCGCTCGACGGGCGCCGTGGTCGGCCTCCTGTTCGGGCTCGCAGCGGTCGCGCGCCGTCGGCGGTCGCGGTGAGCCGCCGTCTCGTCCCTTGCGCCGCTTGCCTCCGGCACGTCGTCGCCGCCGAGTCCGCGTGCCCGTTCTGCGGGGCCGCCCGCGCGGCCGACCTGCGCGGGCCGGAAGGCCTCCCGCCCCGGCTGCGCCGCGCGGCCGCCATGGCCTTCGCCGCCACCGTCACGGCCTGCGACCCTCCGAAGGCCCCGTCGGCGCCCCAGCCGGCGCCGACGGACGCAGCCGCGACCGGCGCGCCGATCCACAGCGCGACGAGCACGGCGAGCACCACGGCTCCCAGCAGCAAGGTCGAGCAGTTCCCGGACGGTAACTACGACAAGCCCTACGGCGCGCCACCTGTCGACGGGCTGCTGGTCTGATCTAGACTGCCTGTCGTGCGCCGCCGAACCTTCCTCTCCCAGGTCCTCGCGGCCTCCACCGTGGCCGCTTGCTCTTCGAAGGACGAGGCCACGCCGAGCGACGGCGGCGCCGAAACCAAGCTCCCGCTCGACGACTTCGTCAAGGAGCAGCTCGCCCTCGCCAAGCTGCCGGGCCTGTCCGTCGCCGTGATCAAGGGCGGCAAGCTCGCCCTCCTCAAGCACTACGGCTTCGCCGACCTCGCGACCTCGCGCCCCGTGGCCGACGACACCGCCTTCGTGCTCGCGTCGGTCTCCAAGACCACGACCGGCGCGGGCGCGATGACCCTCGTCGAGGCCGGCAAGATCAACCTCGACGAGGACGTGAACACGTACCTCTCCTTCAAGGTCCGCAACCCCAGGTACCCGGACGCCAAGGTCACGATCCGCCACCTGATGACCCACACCTCGGGGATCACCGAGACCGCTGCCCGGCTGGTCTCGCTCGCCAAGCCCGGGGACCCGACCCTCTCGCTCCAGCAGCTGCTCGAGCCTTATCTCGTGCCGGGGGGCGCCACCTACGCCGAGGGCGAGAGCTGGAACGCGAACGCGCCCGGCGCCAAGTTCGTGTACTCGAACTTCGGCGCCGCCCTCGCCGGACACGTGATGGAGCGCGTGAGCGGCAAGTCGTTCGCCGCGTACATGAAGGAGGCCGTCTTCGCCAAGCTCGGGCTCGTGAGCACCTCGTTCCTGCTCGCCGACCTCGATCCGAGCAAGATCGCGACCCCCTACACCTACGTGTTCGGCAAGGGCGTGAACGGCCAGGTGGCCGAGCCGCAGACCAACGTCCCCTACCTGCCCGCCACCGCGCTGCGCACCACCGCCAAGGAGCTCGCGCGGTTCCTCACCTGCATCGCCCGTGGTGGCGAGATCGACGGCGTCCGCCTGCTGTCGGAGGCGAGCGTCACCGAGATGACCCGCGTCCAGGTCCCCGCCGACGCACCGGGCAACGACATGGACGGCCAGGGGCTCCTCTTCGAGCACCGCCCGATCCTCGGGGCGTCGTGCGTCGGCCACGGCGGCAGCTACTACGGCGCCTCCACCCGCATGCACCTGCGCAAGTCCGACAAGGTCGGCGTGATCACGCTCGCCAACGGCGACGTGCACCTGCGGATCTCGCTGACCAAGGCCGACGAGCTCGCCGCCTACGAGGCGATCGAGCATCGCTTCTACGAAGAGGCCGCGGCGCTGTCCTAGGCTGCGCACACCGCCACTCTGCCAATCGTCTGGCCCGCTCTGGTCGACCCGCCGCGGGACCTAGAGCGCGACGCCCACGAACGCGCTCCCGTGCGCGAGCAGGAACCAGCCCATCGCACGCTCACCGCGCACCTCGGCGTCGTTGGCCACGCCGACCCAGGCCCCGAGCTCGAGGCCCGCGCGGAGGGGGCCGACGAGCGGCGCGCTGACCCGGAGCCCGGGCGCGAGGAGGGGCGCGGTGGTCTCCACCTGCTCGTCGGGGAGACCGGGGCGAGACGCCGTCACGATCCCCATCCAGGCACCGATCCCGAGGAGGGCGTGCACCTGGACGCGCCGCGCCGGCAACCGCACCCCACCGGCGACCGACACGACGAGGCCCGACGTACGCACCTCGTCGCTCACCCCTTGCCGCACGACCGCGGTGGTGACGCCGTACTGGTAGGCCGCGTCGATCTCGAACACGAAGCCGAAGTCGAAGTCGTACCCCGCGCGACCGCCGATCGTCCCCCCGAACGGTCTCCGACGTGACTCGCAGGGGCACTGCTCGAAGCCGCTCCCCAGCGAGGCACCCGCGAGCAGATCGGCGTGGGCCGCGAGGACGAACTGGCCAGGCTTGTCGCCGTCGGCCCGCGCCTCCGCGCTCGCGGACAGCGAGAGGCCGATCAGCGCCACCGTCGCGCCGCGCGCGAGGCGCTTCTTGTCGATGCGGACGGCGAGGGCGTGGAGCAGCGCCCACGCGACGATCGCGATCCAGGCCCAGCGCAGGTCGGGCGGCGGGGCCGCGCGGGCGATCGTCTCGAGGCCGAAGTAGCGGGTGGCCTCGGGCGCGGCCACATCGGCGAGGTGGGCGTGGGTCCCGAGCAACGAGAGCGCCCCCCCCACGGCGAGCCCGGCGAGCACGCCGCCGATCGGTCCGAGTCCCGTGGGCCCTCCCGGGGTGACGCGCGCGACGAGGAACCACCGCGGAGGCCCCTTGGACAGGCGCGAACGCGCGCCGAGGGCGTGACCGAACGCCAGGAGGACGGCCGCGGCGACGAGCGAATGCGGCACACGCAGCCCCCCACCGGCGGGCAGCGCCGGGTCTGCCGAGAGCACCGCGCCGAACGCGCGTCGTAGATCGGGCCGCGCGATCGCCCGCGCGAGCGCGTCGTCGGTGGGCCTCGCACCACGCCGCAGCTCGGCGAGCACGGCCGCCTGCTCGGGCGAGGGCACGAGGTGATCGAGGGCCCATCGTTCCGCATCGGGCGCGAACGGAGCGCCGTCGATCAGCGTGAGCGGTATCGAGGACGCGCGGCCCAGCGCCTGCAGGCGCGCGGCGACGTCGATGGAGAACCACCCGAGCGCGCCGAGCACGAAGAGGAGCCCGAGGGCGTCGGCGAGCACGCGTCGTCCGTCGAGCGCCCGCGCGCCGCGACGCATGCCCACGGCGAACGCGACGAGAGGGAGCACGAGCGAGAAGCCAGCCACCAGCGGCACCCGCCGATCGATCGCCGCGGGGATCTCGTCGAGGCGCGCCGGAATCCCTTCACGCGCGATCGCGGCCCTCCTCGTCCACTCGGTGGCCAGATCGGCGCGACCATGCTGCTGCATCCACGCCGCGAGATCGGGGTACGCGCGCGCCCCGCCCTCGGCGGCGGGGAACAGATCGGCCTGCCGCAGCACGAGGCGGTGCACCTCGCCGACGTCGGCCGTGCCGAGCGCGCGCGCGAGGGCGAGCCGCGGCACGCCGAGCAGCACCTGGGCAGAGACCTGCGACTCCATGTCCGAGAAGCGGGCGGCCTTCACGCCGCGCGCGAACGCTCGCTCCGCAGGCGCCCGCGCGAGCTGGTCCTCGAGCAGGGTCGATACACGCAGCAGATCGAAGGGGCTCGCGAGCGGCAGGTCGGCCGCGCCGTCGAACGCCGCGAGCGCGCCGGGCTCGTCCCCGAGCCGTCGCAGGAGCTCGCCGCGGATCGCCGGCAGGTAGGGGTTGGTCCGATCGATGGCCTCCCAGGCCACGAGCCCGAGGACGGCCGCCTTCATCTTCGCGGCGTCGAAGGTGGTCGGTCCGTCGAGGTCCCACCCGAGCGCGACGGCCCGCGCCTCGCGGAGGGCGATCAAGGAATCGCCGAGCCCGCCGGCGTAGAAGCCTCGCGCGGGCGGCGCCTCGGGTCGGAAGCCAGGCAGCGCGAGCCGATCGGGGACGGGCCCCTCGGCGCGCGGCGTGAGCACGACGTGGAGCAGCCCTCCGTCGCTGCGCACCGCTCCGATGCGCCCGGAGAGCCGCACGCGCCGGACGATGTGGGTCCCCTCGGCGTCGAGCCCGAGCAGGTCCGCGCCGTGCGCGTAGAAGATCGCGCCGTCCAGCACCACCGGGGCCAGCGGGCGCGGCGCCGGTGGGGCCCCGGGGATCGTCGGATGGATCGGCGCTGCCGTCGCCCGGCCCGAGAGCGCGAGCAGCGAGAGGAGCAGCAGGAAGAGCCGAGCCACGGCCCCTCATATCCGTCCTCGGGCGCGGCTGCACCCGCGGTGACCGGCGGACATAGCCTGTCCGGCCCACCATGGCGGAGAGCCTCGAGGCCCGCTACCGGAGGAGGTCCCATGGACGCACTCGGGCCGTTCCATCCCGCGGTGCGCGCGTGGTTCTCGCGGTCGTTCGAGGCACCCACCAAGGCCCAGGCCCTCGCCTGGCCCGTCATCCAGAGCGGCGCGTCCACGCTGCTGCTCGCCCCCACCGGCAGCGGCAAGACCCTCGCCGCGTTCCTCGCCGCGCTGGACTGGCTGAGCTTCGCCGAGACGCCCGCCGATCCCAGGGCCCGCTGCCGCGTGCTCTACGTCTCGCCGCTCAAGGCGCTGGCCGTCGACGTCGAGCGCAACCTCCGCGCGCCGCTGATCGGCATCGCGCAGGCGGCCCTCGCCGAGCAGGCGAGCGGATTCCACGCCATCGAGGTCGACGTGCGCTCCGGCGACACGCCCGCCAAGGAGCGCGCGCGCATGCTGCGCACGCCGGGCGACATCCTCGTCACCACGCCCGAGTCGCTCTACCTGCTGCTCACGTCCCGCGCCCGCGAGCTCCTGCGCTCGATCGACGTGGTCATCCTCGACGAGATCCACGCCCTCGTGCCGAGCAAACGCGGCGCACACCTCGCGCTCTCGCTCGAGCGCCTCGAGGCCCTGCGTGAGGGTCGCCGCCCTCTCCAGCGCATCGGCCTCTCGGCCACCCAGCGCCCGCTCGACGAGGTCGCGCGGTTCCTCGGGGGCGGCCGCCCGGTCACCCTCGTCGACGGCACCACCGAGAAGAAGGTCGACCTGCGCGTCGAGGTCACCGTCGACGACCTGTCCCGGGTCGCCGAGGTGGAGCCGGGCGCGCAGGTCCACGCCGTCGGCGAGCCCGTGGGCGGCGACCGCTCGATCTGGCCACGCATCCACCCGCGCCTCCTCGAGCTCGTGCGCGCGCACCGCTCGACCATCCTGTTCGCCAACAGCCGTCGGCTCGCCGAGCGGCTCTCCGGGGCGCTCAACGAGCTGGCCGGCGAGGAGATCGCGCTCGCCCACCACGGCTCGCTGTCCAAGGAGCGCCGCGCCGACATCGAGGATCGCCTCAAGCGCGGGCTGCTCCCGGCCATCGTCGCCACCTCGTCGCTCGAGCTCGGCATCGACATGGGCGCCGTCGATCTCGTCCTGCAGATCGAGCCGCCGCCGAGCGTCGCCGCCGGCCTGCAGCGGATCGGCCGCGCGAGCCACCACGTGGGCGGCACCTCCACGGGGGTGCTGTTCCCCAAGCACCGCGGCGAGCTGCCCGCCTGCGCCACCGTCGTCGCCGAGATGCTCGCCCGCCGCGTCGAGCGCAGCAGCTACCCCCGCAACCCGCTCGACGTGCTCGCGCAGCAGCTGGTCGCGCACTGCGCGGCGATGGCGGCGCCGGTGTCGGTCGACGCCCTCTACGACCTCGTGCGCGGCGCGGCGCCGTTCGCCGAGCTCCCCCGCGCCTCGTTCGAGTCCGTGCTCGACATGCTCTCGGGCCGCTATCCGTCCGACGACTTCTCCGAGCTACGCCCGCGCCTCCACTGGGACCGGCTCGGCGGCACGGTGCGCGCGCGCGAGGGGGCGCTCCGGCTCGCCATCACGAGCGGCGGCACCATCGCCGACCGCGGGCTCTACCCGGTCTACCTCGTCGGCGGCGCCGACGACGGCACGAGCAAGCGGGTCGGCGAGCTCGACGAGGAGATGGTGTTCGAGTCACGCCAGGGCGACGTCTTCCTCCTCGGGGCCTCCGCGTGGCGGATCGCCGAGATCACCCACGACCGCGTGCTCGTCACGCCGGCCCCCGGCGAGCCCGGGCGCATGCCGTTCTGGCGGGGTGACCGCGTGGGCCGTCCCGTCGATTTCGGCCGCGCCATCGGGGCGCTGCTCGGCCGGCTCGGCGCGATGTCGAGCGCCGAGGCCGGCGAGGTCCTCGAGCGCGAGCACCGGTTCGACCCGCGCGCCGCGCAGAACCTCGTGACCTACCTCGCCGAGCAGCGCGAGGCCGCGGTGATCCCGACCGACACGGTGGTCGTCGTGGAGCGCTTCGTCGACGAGCTCGGCGACCACCGAGTGTGCGTGCTCTCGCCGTTCGGCGCGCGCGTCCTCGGCCCGTGGGCCATCGCCATCGCGCAGCGCCTCCGCGCCACCACCGGCGGCGACATCGACTACCTCTGGTCCGACGACGGCATGGTGTTCCGGGTCCCCGAGAACGACCGCCCGCCCGACCCGAGCCTGTTCCTGCCGACCGCCGACGAGATCGAGGCCCTCGTGGTGGGCAGCGTCGGCGACACGCCGCTCTTCGCGGGGCGATTCCGCGAGGCCGCGGGGCGCGCGCTGCTCCTGCCGCGCAAGAACCCGGGGCGCCGCACGCCGCTGTGGGCGCAGCGCAAGCGCGCCAACGATCTGCTGGCCGTCGCGGCGCGCCACCGCGACTTCCCCATCGTGCTCGAGGCCTACCGCGAGTGCCTGCGCGAGGCCTTCGACCTTCCCGCCCTCGTCGAGGTGCTGCGGGGCATCGAGCAACGCGTGATCCGCGTGCGTACGGTCGATTCGCCGCGCCCGTCACCGTTCGCCTCGAGCCTGCTGTTCTCCTGGGTCGGGAGCTTCCTCTACGACGGCGACCAGCCGCTCGCGGAGCGCCGCGCGCAGGCGCTCTCCATCGACCACGCCCAGCTCCGCGCGCTGATGGGCGAGGCCGAGCTCCGCGAGCTCCTCGACCCCGACGCCATCGAGGACCACGAGCGCACGCTGCAGCGACTGCCTCGCCTCGACGGCACGTTCGCGCGCCCTCCCGTCGACACCGAGGACCAGCTGCACGAGCTCCTGCTCGCCCTCGGCGACCTCGACGAGGCCGAGATCGCCGCGCGCTGCAGCGAGGGCTTCGCGGGGCTGCCCGCGCTCGTGCGCGACCGGCGCGTCGTGCCGATCCGGCTCGCGGGCGCGGTGCGGTTCGTCGCGGCGGAGGACGCGGCCCGCTACCGCGACGCGCTCGGCGTCTCGCTCCCCGGCGGCCTCCCCGCGGCGTTCCTCGAGCCCGTCGCGCAGCCGTTCGAGGATCTGGTCGGTCGGTTCGCGCGCACCCACGGGCCGTTCCCGCTCGAGCGGCTCGCGACCCGCTTCGGCGTGGGCGTCACGACGCTCGCGACCATCGTCGAGCCGCTGGTGCGCGCGGGGCGCCTCGTCGCAGGCGAGATGCTGCGGGGAGGCCGCGGGCGAGAGCTGTGCGACGCCGAGGTGCTGCGCGCGCTCCGCCGCAAGTCGCTGGCCCGCCTGCGCAAGGAGGTGGAGCCGGTCGACCAGGCGGCCCTCGCGCGGTTCCTGCCCGCGTGGCACGAGCTCGCCCGTCCGGGATCGCACGCCCACCACGACGCGCTGCTCGCGGCCATCGATCGGCTCTCCGGGTGCGCGCTCCCGGCCTCGGTGCTCGAGCGCGAGATCCTCCCCGCGCGGGTGCCCGGATACCGGACCGAAGACCTCGACGCCCTCTGCGCGGCGGGCGAGGTGGTGTGGGTCGGCGTCGAACCGATCGGCGAGACCGACGGCCGCATCGCGCTCTACCGCGCGGCAGAAGAGCCGCTCTTGGCGGCGCGGCCCGGCACGACCGAGGGCGAGCTCGCCGCCCGCATCCGCGCGATCCTCGACGAGCGCGGCGCGCAGTTCTTCGCCGAGCTCGTGCGCCGGCTCGGCGCGTTCCCGCCCGACGTGCTCGACACGCTGTGGACCATGGTGTGGACCGGCGAGGTCGTGAACGACACCCTCGCGCCGCTGCGCTCCCGGCGCGACGAGGCCGAGTCCCCCGCTCGTCGTGGGCGTGACGGCCGCCGCCCGCTGCGCGTCTCCGGCCCGGCGGGCAGCGAGGGGCGCTGGTCGCTGCGCGCCGCGCGGTGGGATTCGACCCCTTCGGAGACGGTGCGCCGTACGGCGCTCGTGCACAAGCTGCTCGAGCGCCACGGCGTGTTGACCCGCGAGGCGCTGCAAGCCGAGGACGTCGAGGGCGGCTTCACGGCCCTCTACGACGTGCTCCGCGCGCTCGAGGAGGCGGGGCGCGTCCGCCGGGGCCTGTTCGTCGCGGGGCTCTCCGCGAGCCAGTTCGCCGTGCCGGGCGCCGACGAGCGCCTGCGCGCGCTCCGCGAGCCCGAGGGGAACGAGGCGGTCCCCCTCGTCCTCGCCGCGACCGACCCCGCGAACCCCTTCGGCGCCGTGCTGCCGTGGCCCGAGGCCGCGAACCAGGGAAGGCCCCAACGCGCGGCGGGGGCCTCGGTGATCCTCGCCGACGGCGCGCTGCTCGGCTTCCTCGCGCGGGGCGAGCAGGCGCTGCTCACGTTCGGCAAGGACGAGGCGCGGCTCGCGCGGGCCCTCGGCGAGCTCGTCGACCGCGGCGCGCGCAAGCTGCTGATGCTGGCCACGATCGACGGCGAGCCCGCGCTCGCGTCGCCGCTCGCGCCTGCGCTGCGCAAGGAGCGGTTCGCCGCAGGCGCGCAGGGGCTCCTGCGCAAGCGGGAGTTCGAGCCCCCGATCATGCCGCGCGGCGGGCCGCGTCGCGGCTGAGCCGGGGGTGCGCGAGCCCCCGCAGACGATCCGCGGCGACGAGCGACGCCACCCGATCCCCCGCGGCGTCGAGCGCGACCAGCGCATCGTCGCTCCCGCTGCGCACCACCCACACCGCGCCGCGCGACAGCCCGATCTCCACGAGGCACTCGCAGTAGCCGCCCTCCGACGAGAGCAGCACGCTCGCGCGCCGCGCGTCGAGATCCGTCATCGCCTCGGCGAGGACCCCCTTCACGTGGTCCAGCATCGCCGCCGTCGCGTCCACACCCCGGAATCGAACCATGAGCTTCATCGTGTTGGCCTCCGTGTCAGGGCAACGCGGCGCCAGGGGCCCTGATTTCCGCGGCGCGGACGATTGTCGACATGGCAGAGGCGGCGGCCCGTTTGCCACTCTGGCTCGCGCATGGAAGCCTCTCCGGGCCGCATGAACCCGTTCGACGCGATGTACGACGGCACGCCGCCCTGGGAGATCGGGCGCCCGCAGCCCGTGTTCGAGCAGCTGCTCGAGCGGGGCCAGATCCGCGGCCGCGTGCTCGACGTGGGGTGTGGCACGGGCGAGAACGCGCTCGCGTTCGCCGCCGCGGGGCGCGCGGTGGTGGGCGTGGACGTCGCGGAGAAGGCGATCCGGCGCGCGCAGATCAAGGCGCGCACGCGCGACCTCGCGGCCGACTTCCGCGTCCAGGACGCGCTGTCGCTGCACAACCTCCGCGGACAGCTCGAGGGGGGCGCGAACTTCGACACGGTCGTCGACTGCGGCCTCTTCCACGCCTTCACCGACCAGGGCCGGCAGGCCTACCGGCACTCGCTGGCGAGCGTCATGCGCACGGGCGCCGAGCTCTTCGTCCTCTGCTTCAGCACCGAGGAGCCCGACTGGGGCGGGCCCCGGCGGGTCACGGCCGAAGAGCTGCGCCTCACCTTCGACGCGCCGTTCGCGGTGGAGTCGGTGCGCCCGGCCCGCTTCGAGCACCTCCTGCAGTCCGGCGCCGCCCACGCCCTGCTCGCCCGCGTCGTCTACGTGGGCGCCGTCACCTCCCGCAACAACTGAGCTCGCCGCGCCGGCCGGACCGGGACCCGAGCGAAACAGTTTCGCTCGGGTCGCGCCCCCATGGGCGCGAAACCCGGCCGCAGGCCGGAGAACTCAGACGCGGAAGTTCCAGGCCTTGGGGCGGGTGAGGTGCTCGAAGCCGAGCACGCTCAGGGTGGCGCCCTTGCCGCTGTCCTTCACCCCCGTCCACGGCAGGGCCGGGTCGAGCGCGTCGCAGCGGTTCATGTAGACGGTGCCGACCTCGAGGGCGGCGGCCATGTGCGCCGCGCGGTCGCGGTCGCGGGTCCACACCGAGGCGGTGAGCCCCAGCGCGTCGTCGTTGATCAGGCGCAGGGCCTCCTCGTCGCTCGCGACGCGGGCGACCGGCAGCACCGGGCCGAAGGTCTCCTCGGACATCACACGCGCCGCGTCGGGCACGTCCGCCAGCAGGGTGGGCTCGAAGAAGCGGCCCTTGCCGTCGACCTGCTTGCGCTGACCCCCGAAGAGGAGCCGGGCGCCCCGCGCGACCGCGTCGGCCACGTGCGCCTCGATCTCGGCGGGGTGGTAGGGCTGCGCGATGGGGCCGAGGTTCACGCCCTCGGCGCGCGGATCGCCGAGCGTGTACGCCTTCAGCAACGGCAGGCACGCCTCGAGGAACCGGTCGTAGAGCGAGGCGTGCACGTAGACCCGCTCGACCGCGCAACAGCTCTGGCCCGCGTTGTAGCAGGCGCCGTCGACGATGCCGTCGACCGCCTTCTCGAGGTCGGCGTCGGCGGCGACGTAGGCCGCGTCGTTGCCCCCGAGCTCGAGCCCGACGTCGATGAAGCGATCCTTGGCGGCCGCCTGCACGCGGTGTCCGCCGAGCACGCTGCCGGTGAACGCCACGTGGTCGACGCGGCGGTCGCCGACCATGCCCTCGGTGGTGGCGTGCGAGCAGTGGATCGACTGCACGAGGCCCGCCGGGGCTCCGGCCGCGGCGAAGGCAGCGGCGAACGCGTCGCCCACGCCCGGCGAACGCGGCGAGTGACGGAGCACGACCGAGTTGCCCGCGAGCACCGCCGGCACGACCACGTTGATCGCCGTGAGCAGCGGGTAGTTCCAGGCCGGCAGCGCCAGCACCACGCCCTTGGGCGTGCGCACGATGCGGCGCTCCAGCGTCGCGTCGCCCTCGATCACCAGATCGGCGAGTGCGGCTGGCGCGATCGCGCACATGTGGCGCGCACGGTGGGCCATGCCCTTCATCTCGCCGCGGGCCTGGCCGAGCGGCTTGCCCATCTGCGCGGTGATGTCGCTGGCGATGGACTCGACGGCGCGCTCCATGGCCTCGACGGCGGCCAGGCACAGCGCCACGCGCTCCTCGACCCGCAGCGCCGCGGCGGCGCGCGCCCCCTCGCGGGCGCGGTCGAGCAGCGGGCCCGGGTCGGCCACCTCGGTGGCCCGGAACGCCTCGCCGAGCGACCAGGGATCGTCGACGACGAGGTCGCTCACGACACGGCCTTCTGCACGAGCGGCGCGAGCTCGCCCTTCTCGTACATGGCGACCACGATGTCGCGCCCACCCACGAACTCGCCGTTCACGTAGACCTGCGGGAAGGTCGGCCAGTCGCTGAACTCCTTGAGGCCCTGCCGCAGGTCGGCGTCGGCGAGGATGTTGACCGTGTCGAACGGCACGTCGAGGCGCTTGAACACCTCGATCACGGAGGCCGAGAACCCGCACTGCGGGAAGGACTTGGTGCCCTTCACGAACAGCAGGATCTTGTGGTCACGAATGAGGCCTTCGATGCGGTCCTTGAGCGCTGCGTCCATCCGGACGGGATACTACTCGTGGAGGTGCTCGGCCAGGTAGGCGTTGGCCCCGAGCTGCTTGATGAGCCCGATCTGGGTCTCGATCCAGTCGACGTGCTCCTCTTCGCTGACCAGGATCTCCTCGAGGAGCTCGACCGTCCCGTGGTCGCCGAGGTCGCGGACGACCTTGATGCCCTCGTTGAGACGCTTGACGGCGTCGTACTCGAGCTGCAGGTCGGCCGCGAGCTGCTCGGGCACGGTCTCGCCGACGTTGATCTTGGAGTAGCGCTGCACGTTGGGGATGCCCTCGAGGTAGAGGACGCGATCCATCACCTGCTGGGCGTGCTTCATCTCGTCGATCGACTCCTTGCGCTCGTGCTCGGCGAGCTTGAGGAAGCCCCAGTTCTTCATCATCTGCGCGTGGATGAAGTACTGGTTGATCGCGGTCAGCTCCGCGGTGAGCACCTCGTTGAGGATCTCGATGATCTTGGGGTCGCTCTTCATGGGATCCTCCGTACCAGCCCCATCACGGCCGAACGAGGCCAATCGTCAGCCTGAAAGAGCTTTTCACTTCGCCGGGTCCGCAACCGCCCCTGCCGTGGCAGGGAGTCGAGGCGTGTCAGGCGGCGACGACGCGCAAGTGGCGACGACAGCCCTCGCTGCCGTGGACCTCTTCGACCATGTCCTCGATCTGCCCCGTGCAACCACCGCAGTCGGTGCCCGCGCCGCAGGCCGAGCCTACGGCCTCGACCGAATCGGCGCCGTCTTCGATCACGTCGCGGACCGTGTGGCTGCTCACGCCCTTGCAGAGACAGACGATCATCGATTCCGAGAGTAGCACGTTGAATTCGACTTTCAACAGCAGCTTCAACATAACGCGCTGCGCCATTCGGAACCGAGGGGGCCTACGGCGACTTACAAAGAGGTCCCACCGCGGGCTAAGGTCGCGCGGACGGGCGGCCGTTGTGCCCTGGAGAACCCCCCCTTGACCCAAAGCACGACCCCCGCGCCGCCCTTGGCCGATTCGCGTGTCGAGATGGTCGCCCGAACCCACGTCGGGCACGTCCGCGAGTCGAACGAGGACAATTTCGTCGTCCTGCCCGAGATGGGCCTCCTCGTCGTCGCCGACGGCATGGGTGGACACGCCGGCGGCGAGGTCGCGAGCCAGCTCGTGATCGAGGCCGTCGAGCGCGAGGTCCGGGCGCTCGGCGCGTTCGCCCAGGCCGCGCCGGCCCTCGCCCTCACCGCCGCCATCCGCGCCGCCAACGACTCCGTCCGCGCCACCGGCACCGCGCAGCCGCAGCTCCGCGGCATGGGCTCCACCGTCGTGTGTGCCCTCGTGATCGATCGCGTGGCCCACGTCGCCCACGCCGGCGACAGCCGCGCCTACCGCGTGCGCCGCGGAAAGCTCGAGCGGCTCACCCGCGATCACTCGCTCGTCGAGGAGTATCTCCGCGAGAACCCGGACGCGACCGAGGACGATCTCGAGGGCGGCTACCGCCACCTCGTGACCCGCGCGGTCGGCGCGGCGGCGACCCTCGAGGTCGACGTCACCGAGTACCCGTGCGAGCCCGGCGACGTGCTCCTGCTCTGCAGCGACGGCCTCACCGGCCCCGTCAACGACGACGCCATCACCCGCATCGTGGCGCGCGCGCAGGGCCTCGAATCCGCGGCGCTCGCGCTGGTCCAGGCCGCGCTCGACGGCGGCGGACCGGACAACGTGACCGTCGCGCTCGCGAAGGTCGGCTAGAGCTTCTCGGCCGGCTTCTTCGAGCTGCCGCCGACGTCGCGGCAGCAACGAAAGCCGAGGTGGTAGTTGGTGTGCCACGAGGCATCGACCGGATCGACGTGCCAGCGCGGATCGAAGCGGCAGTGGTCCTGGTACATCTTGCCGTCGTAGAACCACGCGCTGCCCTTGAGCTGCACGTAGGTGACCTTGCCCTCCTTGCGGGTCATCGCCTCGGCCACGTTGCCGTGCTGGTCGTACACCCCGAGGCGTGAGCGGCAGCGCGGGTGCGAGCCCGCCGGGTCCGACTCGGTCGGGCAGGTCGTGAAGAGGCCGTGGTCGACGTCGCAGGTGGTCGACTTCGGGAACCCCGTGTTGCAGGCGTGCAGATCCATCTGCTCGCCGTAGGCGTAGGCGCTCGGCGGCCCGCCCTTGGGGTCGGCCTCGCACGAGAGCGTCCACTCCTCCTGGGTGCAGAGGCGCTTGCCGTCGAGGGCGCAGAGCTTCTCGGCGACGATGGAGTGGGTGAACACCATCGGCAAATCGCACGGCCGGTTCGGGTACTCGAACTGGTCGATGCACACCTTGGCGTGGCTCGGGTCGCCGTCGGCGTAGACGGGCACCTCCCAGGGTGCGCCGCAGATCGAGCGCTGCTCCTTGGTCTGGATGACCTCGCCCTTCAGGCCCTCGAGGCAGGCGGCGCGCGACACGCGGTGCCTCGCGATCGCTGGGTTGCCGAGGTTGCCGTGGTGGGCGCCGGGGCCGACGATGGTCTTGGCGATCCCGACGGAGATCGCGTCGCGGGTCTTCATGGGCACGAGCGCCACGAGCGAGGTCGGGTCGGTCCAGGTCTCCTTGGCCTGCTCGAGCGGGTCGAGCCCCTCGACGCCGAAGCCCACCGGTTCGACCTTGGCCGGCGCGACCGTGGAGACCGAGGGCACGGGCGCGGCCGTGAAGGTCGAGATGGAGACGCTCGGGCTCGGGGGGGGCGCGACGCGACGACGCGCGGCCGCGCGCACCGCCACGATCCCGAGGGTGGCGCACACGGCGACGGCGAGGGCTCGACGCGCGTTCACGGCTGCGCCTCCAGCTCGAAGAAGGAGAGGTCGCCGTCGCGGCGATAGAACAGCCCCGCGCCGATCTCCCGGAAGTGCTTGGCGATGCGCTTGCGGTAGAACGCGCCGCTGCGGGCGTGGACACGGACGTCGGTCTTGCTCGTGTCGCAGACCTCCTCGAGGTCGTGCTTGGTGATGGCCTCGAAGAAGAAGAAGCCGCGGCTCATGGCGGCGAGGTTCTCGAGCGCCTGCGAGGCCTGGGCCGAGGGCAGGTAGGGCAGCACGCCCTGGCACACGACGAGGTCGAAGCGTCGACGACCGCGCCACTCGGCGATGTTGCGGCGCTGGTGGCCGTATTGCTTGCACACCTCGGGATCGAGCTCGGTCGACACGTACTCCACGGCCGGGCGGTTCGCCTTCAGCCACTGCCCCCAGCGGCCGACGCCCGCGCCCACGTCGAGCACGTCGCGGAGCTCGCCGCCGAACCACTCGATGAGCGAGACCACCGCCGTGACGATCCGCCCGTGGTGGGCCTCGTCGTAGATGCGGGTCTCGGGGTCGAGGTAGAAGCGCCGGTAGTAGGCCTGGTCGAAGGCGATCGACATGGCCCCGCCAGGTATCCCACCCTGGCGCACCGGGCCAAGTGCGGGGCTTGCCCCGCGGGGACCGACGCAGCACCAGGTGCTCCATGGTCGAAGACCCGTTCCTCGCCGACGTCGAGCGCCGCCTCCGAGAGGCTTTCGCGCCCGAGGCGTTCACGCTGATCGACGAGAGTCATCTGCACGCCGGCCACGCCGGCTCGCGTGGGGGCGCGCGGCACCTGCGGGTCGTGATGGTGTCGAGCCGGTTCTCGGGGCAGGGCCTCCTCGCGCGCCATCGCGCCGTGCAGCGCCTGCTCGCCGAGGAGCTCCGCCAGCAGATTCATGCGCTCGCCCTGGAACTGCGGGCGCCGGGCGAGTGACAGTTCTCTCTTTACGGGACCCACCCCACCTCGCGTACTCTCCGGTCGCCGGAGGTCATCCATGAAGCGAGTCCAAGCGTTCGTCGGGGCGGCAGCCCTCATTCTCCCGTTCGCAGCCCCAGGCTGCGGGCTGCTCCCGAAGAAGCTCTCGCCTGCCGAGTGCGAGAAGTTCGCCGAGCACGCCTTCTCCGTCATGAAGAAGGAAGTGAAGAAGGCGGCCGAAGACTGCCCCAAGGCCATGAAGACCCTGATGATGGACGCGGTCGAGAAGACCGTGGACAAGGAGCAGGAGAAGCTGGCTGACAAGTGCAAGGACGACTCCAAGGCCGGCAAGACGATCAAGGCCAAGGATCACGACTGCTTCATGAAGGGCGAGGGCTTCGACGACTGGCGTGCCTGCAAGTTCGAGACGGAGGACTTCAAGGACGCCGACGAGAAGTTCGAGTCGGGCATGAAGAAGATCAAGGACGCCTGCAAGAAGAGCGGCGGCGGCGGCGGCGACGACGACGACAAGGGCAAGAAGAAGAAGAAGGGCGACGACGACGACAAGAAGAAGAAGAAGGGCGACGACGACGACTGAGTCGCGCTCTCCCTTCTTCCTGCGCGGGCGCCCCTCGGGTGCCCGCTGCGCTTTTTGTGGGCGCTCGCCGGGCTCGTCGGTCGATGCGTCAGCGCGTGATGGCGCCGGGCGTGACGACCTCGAACGCGTCGCCCGGGATGGCCTTGAGGGCGTTGAGCTGGCTGTCGTTCCAGCCCGGATCCTGGTCGCCCTGGAAGTAGTAGTCGCTGCCGTTGTCGGCCAGGATCATCCCGTAGGTCTTCATCGCCTGGGCGACGATCCGGGCCTGGGTCGGCAAGGTCGAGATGGCGTACGAGGCCTTGAGGCGTACGCGCAGCCCCATGGGCGGATACTCGGCGCGGAGGGTCGTGGTGCTGATGCCCGCGGGACAGCCGCTGCCACCGGTGGGCACGGCCTGGTGCGAGGCAGGCACCACGAAGCCGTCCTGCGTGCAGTGCATCGTGAAGCGGATGGCGTGGTTGACCACGCCCGCGGCCACCTCGGAGTAGCGCACGAGGCCCGGCAGGATCGCGAGGCCGGCGGCGTCGGCCGAGGTCCACTTGATCGGGCGCTGGCCATAGCTGTTCTTGGTGAGGTCGAACCTGGCGCCGCTGCCGCAGTGCCAGGTGCTCGTGCCCGCGGTGTAGTGGCAGTTCCACCCCTCGTAGAGCAGGCAGGTGGTCTGCTGCACGGTGAGCACGTGGCAGTCGCCCGAGCAGCTCGCCGGCGTGCCGCCCTCGATCTTCGCGCTCGCTCCTGGGAACGGATACGGGCCGGGGTCGCTCTCGCTCGCGTAGTCGAAGCCGATGGTGAGCTTGGTCTGCGTGGAGGGAACGACGTTGAAGGGGATGCCGAACGCGGTGCCGAAGTCGGGGTGGAGGACCTTCTTGGTGGCGTTGGCGTAGAGCTTGGTGGTCCAGGTGGCGTCGACGCTCGCGCTGCTGGAGATCGGCGTGTTCCACGCGTCGGAGGCGGTGAAGACCGGGCAGCCCCCGAGGGTCGGCACCGGGCCACCGCCCGCGTCCGTCCCCGTGTCGGTCGGCGTGCCCGTGTCCGTCGGCGTGCCCGTGTCCGTCGGCGTGCCCGTGTCCGTCGGCGTGCCCGTGTCGGTCGGCGTGCCCGTGTCCGTCGGCGTGCCCGTGTCCGTCGGCGTGCCCGTGTCCGTCGGCGCGCCCGTGTCCGTCGCGCCATCGGGCGGGGTCCCATCGGTCGGCGACCCCGTGTCCGTCGTCGGGGAGTCGCCGAGGGCGTCCCCCGCAGCGTCGTCGAGGCCGGTGTCCTCGTCGGTGACGGTCCCCCCGGAGTCGGAGCACCCCGTCGCGAACACGAAGCAGAGGACGAACGAAGATCGGCGCATGGAGACCCCCTGCGGTGGGAGCCTAACACACCCGTTCCATCCCCGAGCTAGCGCGGGACGGCCGAGACGAGCGCCACCCCGAGCGCGACGGAGCGCGAGGGCCGCACCGGGGACAGCGACGGCCGGTTGCTCATCGTGAAGTAGGCCACTGCCTGCATGAGCTCCGAGGCCTGCGTGGAGAGAGACTGCGCCGTGGAGGAGATCTCTCGCACCGTCTGCGCGTTCTCCTGGGCGATCTCGTTCAGCTTCTCCATGGCGCCCTCGAGCTGCGCGGTACCGACCGCCTGCTCCTCGGCGCTGCTCGTGATCTCGTCCATGAGGAGCGAGGTCTGGCCGATGTCCCCCCCGAGAGAGGAGATCTTCGTCTCCGTCACTTTCGCGACGGCGAGCGAGGAGGTCGACCGCTCGTTGATGGCGCGGGCGGCCTTCGCGCTCTCGGTGGCGAGCCGGCGCACCTCGGTCGCCACCACCGAGAAGCCCCGCCCGTGCTCGCCGGCCCGCGCCGCTTCGATGGCGGCGTTGACCGCGAGGAGGTTGGTCTGGCGCGCGAGCTCCTGCACCACCGAGACCTGCCTGACGATGGCCTGCATCGCCGCGGCGGTCTCGACCATCGCGTCTCCGCTCGCGTGGGCGTCCTCGACGTTCTTGGCGGCGAGGCCCTTCGCGAGCACCGCCTTGTTGCGGCTCGCCATGGTCGTGGCGCTCATCTGCTCCACGGCCGCGGCCGCGCCCTCGGCCGACCCCGCCTGCGCGCTCGCGCGATCGGCGAGCGCCGACGCCGCGCTCGAGAGCTCCTCGCTGCCCGCCGCGACGCGATCGCCCGCGTCCTGCACCGACGAGATCACCTCGCGGAGGCGCGCGACGATCTCCTGCATCGAGGCCATCATCTGGCCGACCTCGTCCGCGTCGCGGGTCGAGAGGTCGGCGTCGAGGTCACCGTCCCGCACGCGGGCGAGGCCGTCGAGCGCCCGCTGCATGGTGCGCCGGAGCCGCTGCGTCACGTAGACGAGCACCGCGACCAGGAACAGCGAGACGGCGACGAGCACGGCGGCGTCGCCGCGCGCCGAGCGGACGAACGTCGCCTGCACGTCGTCGACGTAGATGCCCGACCCGATGACCCACCCCCACGGGGCGAAGCCCCGCACGTACGACACCTTGGGCACGGGCTTGTCGGCGCCGGGGCGCGGCCACAGGTAGTTCACGAACCCGGCGTTGCTCTGCTTGACCGTGTCGACGAACGCGACGAACAGGCGCTTGCCGTCGGGGTCCTTGAAGCCGGACAGATCCTTGCCGTCCAGCTCGGGCTTGAACGGGTGCATCACCATGGTGGGGTGCATGTCGTTGATCCAGAA
The DNA here is from genome assembly GCA_016794445.1 of Myxococcales bacterium. GTDB lineage: Bacteria > Myxococcota_A > Polyangia > Polyangiales > JADJMO01 > JADJMO01. The sequence continues at coordinate 11,989 of JAEUKC010000116.1, read as the reverse complement.
ATACTCGGCCTGGTCGTAACGGAGCGCGCGCACCCCCGCGACGGCCGCGGCCTTGGCCTCGGCCTCGCTCACCTTGCCGCTCGTGAACAGGCCGTGCTGGTAGGCCACGAGGCTGTAGGCCGTGTCGACGAGGTGCTTCGTCTTCGTCTGCTTCTCGGCCATCAGGCTCGAGCGCAATCGCAGGAGCGAGTTCGCCTGTAGCGCGACCAGGCAGACGACCGTCAAGACGATCAGGCCGATCATCTTGTGCACGATCGACGCGTTCGAGAGACGCTGCCGCAACGACATCGAGGATGCCTCCCACCAGGGTGAACGGAGTGTCTCCCGAAAGCTTGAGTCGCCCACTCCCCGCGAGGCGGTGCTAGGGTCCGCGCGGATGCGCCGCGCATGATGACGTGTGAGTACCAGGGCGAGCCCCTGGGCGAACCGCGCTCGCACCCGTGGACCGACGCCGTCTCGGACGCCGCGTTCCGCTACCACGACCTGCGCGCGACGCCGGCGCTGATCCGGTCGGCGCTCGAGGATTTCGTGCCGTTCGAGACCACCGACGCGGTCGAGGCATTCTACGGCCTGCTCGAGTGGCTGAACGCGCCCGGGTCCTCGCTCGAGTCGAACGACTGCGCGTTCACGGGCCCCGCGGACAACGAGCACCCGGCCTTCTCGCAGCGCCTCGGGTGCTCCGGGCGCCTCATGATCCTGCGCCGGGCGCTCGCGCGGAACGTGGTCGCAGGCAGCGCGGAGCGCCTCGCGATCGGGCTGCACCGCGCCCTCGCGCGCCTGGAGCCCGACTTCACCGCGGGCATCGTCGGCACGACGCTGGTCCCGGTCCGGTTCCTCGCCCTGCCCCCGGAGGCGCGGCTCGGGCAGCAGCTGATGATCTCCTTCTGGGCCTTCGGGGAGACCGAGGCCGAGGTGATGGAGAACCTCCTCCGCGTCGTGCGCAACCTCTCCTCGGCCCTGCGCGCGCACGCTTGACCGCGGTCACTCGATCATGCGAAGCCCGCTGGGGAGCGCCTCGCCGAACGCCTCGCGCCGCTCGGCGTCCGAGCTCTCGACCACGTCGCGGACCATCTCGACCAGCGCGGGCGGCGCGTCGTTGCGCGTGAGCACGGCCAGCGTGGCCGCCCGCGCCCGCTCGGAGACGTCGCGCGCCCGATCACCCGTCTTGCGCGCGAGCTGCGCGGCCACGGGCGCGAGGCCGGGGATCTCGCGAAAATCGGCGGTGATCACCTCGGAGAGCCACTCCTCGGCCGTGCGGGCCGGCACGCAGTGGTGCGCGCTCGCGTAGGCGGGCACGCGCGCACCGAGCCGCCCGATCGCCGCGTAGAGCCGCGGGTCGTTGCTCGTCCAGGTGCGCTCGAGGATCCACTTGCCGAGCTCCTCGCGGCGCGCAGCGGGGACGCGCTCGAGGTGGGAGGCCAGCATGAGCACCTCGTCGAAGGGCTCGGCGCGCACCCCCTTGGGCTTCTTGCGGGGGCGGTCGGTCTTCGGCTCGAGGAACGGATCGAGCGTGTCGCGCAGCTGGCACTGGGTCTGCTCCGAGAGGCCGGCTGCGATTCTCCGCCAGCAGATCCAGTACGCGCGCCAGAGGTCCTGGTCGTCGTGCGCGAGGCCCTTCTTCCGCAGGGGCTCGAGCTTCTTGATGCGCAGCGCGTCCATCGGGTCGCCGAACCCCGGCCGCAGGAGGAAGCCCGCGAGCGAGAAGAACGCGCGCTCGTGCGCGACCGACCGGGTGCGCAGCGGGAGGTGCACGATCAGGGTGTCGAACAGCGGCCGCACGATCGACGACGGCCACCCGCCCTTGTCGCCGAGCAGGCGCTCGAGCTCGCGCACGAGGTTCTTGGCGTCGCGCGGGTCCTCGCCCTTGAACGCGGCGTCGATGCGGGCGCGCGCCTCGACGAGGCGACGATCCTCGCCGGCGGGCCGCAGCGAGGCGGCGGGACGCTCGGCCTCGCGCCGGAGCTCGAAGTCGAGCCGATACCGGCGACCGCGGCCCTCGGGCTCGACGCACGCGAGCTGCAGCGTGCCCACCTCGGACAGCTCGCCGGAGAGGCGCACCGGGATCTCCTTGCCCGGGTCGCCCTGGATCAGCGTGACCACCGGCGGGAGCACGGCGAGGTCGTCTTCTTCCGAGAAGGTGACCAGATCGCCCACGCGGTCGTGCACGTGGGCGCCGCCCGTCGTGGCGAACAGGTCGAAGCGCGTCGCGCGGCCGACGGTGAGCGCGAACGCCCGGCCCTCGACGACGTGCAGGTCGCCGGGCTCGCTGCCCTTCGGGACCACGCACACCGCGCGGCGCCCGCCCCCCGGGTCACGCTCGACGCCGACCCAGTAGCTGCGCGGAGAGCCGCCGCCGATGCGGCGACCGAGGCCACGCAGCGACAGCCCATAGGCCGCGGCGCCCCGCGCGACGGCGAGGTCGGGGTCGCCGTGCTCGAGGACGACGGGTGAGACGCCGCACACCGCGGTGGTCGCGGCGACGATCCGCTCGCGGAACGCGCGCGCGTGGAAGACGCCGCCGTTGAACAGCAGCCCGAGCGGCACGTCGAGGCGAGCGTGGCGCGCGAGGAAACCCGCGAGGTGGCGGGTCATCGCGGCGTCGCTCGCGTAGGGCAGACCGACGCTCACGAGCCCGCTGCGTCGCGCTCGCTGAGGACCGTCGCCGCGGGCGACGTCGGGCAGGAAGCCCGCGAGGACCGCGTCGAGCGCCGCGCGCCCGAGGCTCGCGCGCCGCGCGCCGCCGATCAGCTTGGAGCCCTGGCCGAGGAGCGTTACCGGGACTTCCGCCGGCGCTCCGTCGGCGAGGAGCTTCTCCTTGGCCGCGCGCGCCGCGTGCACGAGCGCCGAGAAGCGCAGCGGCGCGAGGTGCTCCCCCGCCGCGTCGACGAACGAGGGCTCGAGGTGATGGGCCAGCGCGAGGTCGACGTTGTCGCCGCCGAGCAGGAGGTGCTCGCCGACGGCCACACGCGTGACCGCGACGCCCGCCGGTGCGTCGGCCTTTCTCTCGACGCGCAGCAGCGAGAAGTCGGTGGTGCCGCCGCCGATGTCGCAGACGAGGACCTCGAGCTCGCCGAGCCGCGCGAGCCCCGGCTCGCCGACCTGGCCCAGCCAGTCGAGGAACGCGGCCTGCGGCTCCTCGATCAGGCGGACCTCCCGCAGGCCCGCCTTCTGGGTCGCCTCCATGGTCAGCGCGCGGGCCACCTCGTCGAACGACGCGGGCACCGTGAGCACCACGGACTGCTCGGCGAGCCGTGCCCCGGGGTGGGCCTCGTCCCAGGCCCCGCGCACGTGGTCGAGGATCGCAGCGGCGGCGTCGACGGGGGAGAGCTTCGGGATCTCGAGATCGTCGACGCCCCACGGGAGGATCGCGGCGGCGCGATCCACGGCGGGGTGCGCGAGCCAGCTCTTGCTCGAGGCGACCAGGCGGCCCGGGACCTCGGCGCCGCGGTTGCGCGCGTGGACGCCGACGATCCAGGGTGGATCGCCCTCGCCGCGCTCGGCGGCCGGGGGCGCGAACAGGCACGACGGCAGGAGCACGCGCGCGTCGCGCGCCGCTGCGGCCACGCGCTGGGGCACCGGCCACGCGATGACGGTCGGTCGGGAGGCCGCGCCGTCGAGCTCGGCGACGGCGACCGCGGTGTGGGTCGTCCCGAGATCGATCCCGACGACCCACGCCATCAGGGCTCGCGGACGTTGAGCTCGAGGGCGAACCGCGCCCCGTCGGCGGAGATGGCCTCGAGCCGCAGCGTGCCGATCTCGGTGACGGTGGACTCGATCTGCACGGGGATGACGTCGCCCACGCGGCGCCCCTCCGAGGGCACGGTCGCCTCGATCGCCGGCAGCTCGTCGAGCTCGTCACCCGGCTTCCAGCGCTCGAGCGCGTGACCCACGCGGTCGTCGCGGCGCACGGTGCTGCCGAAGAAGCGGAAGCGCACCGGCTCGCCGACCACGAGGCCGAGCTCCTGCGGCGCGCGCGCGGGCGGCGAGCCCTCCTCGACGCCGAAGGGGGCGACGCACAGCGCGACGAGCGGCGGCTCGATGCCGGGGACCGCCGGGGCCGCGCCCTCGATGCCCACGTAGTACGAGCGCGCCGTGCCGCCGCGGATGCGAACGCCGCGGCCGCGCCTGGTGGTGGCGTAGTAGGCGGCGCCGCGCGCGACGCTCAGGTCGAGGTCTTCGCCCGCGAGCACGCGCGCGGGTGCGCCGCCGTCTTTGACGAGCCAGGCGTTCAAGGTTTCGACGAGCCGCTTGCGCAGCGGGTCGGCCTTCATGACGCCGCCGTTGAAGAGGATCGCGGTCGGGTGCAGCAGCGTGCGGGCCTCGGCGTTGCCGGCCGCGGCCACCTGGCGGCCGAGGAACGCGGCGAGGTGACGCGTGACGGCCGGGTCCTGCGCGTAGGGGAGCCCGAGCTGCGTGAGGCCGACGCGCGCGCGGGTCACGGGCCGAGCGCTGCCCTCGACGACGGGGAAGAACCCCTCCACGAGCAGCGACTCGAGGCGCGCGCGGGTGAGCTCGGCGCGGATCACCGAGCCGACGAGCTTCGACCCGCGGCCGGCGAGCGCGATGGGCACCGCGGCGAGCGCCGGGTCCGAGAGCAGCTGCTCCTTGCCGGCGCGGCAGGCGTGCACGAGCGCCTGGGCCTGCAGCGGATCGAGGGATTTTCCCTGGGCCTCGAGGTCGGCGCGCACCGCGTGGGCGAGCGCGAGGTCCATGTTGTCGCCGCCGAGCAGGATGTGCTCGCCGACGGCGACGCGGCGCAGGTCGAGCCCGCCCTCGGACTCGGTGACGGCGATCGCGGAGAAGTCGGTGGTGCCGCCGCCGACGTCGACCACGAGGATCACGTCGCCGACCTTGACCTCCTTGCGCCAGGCGCCGCGCGACTGCTCGATCCACGCGTAGAGGGCCGCCTGCGGCTCCTCGAGCAGCGTGAGGTGCGCGATGCCCGCGGCGCGCGCGGCCTCGGCGGTGAGCTCTCGCGCGGCCGCGTCGAACGACGCCGGCACGGTGAGCACGACCTCCTGCTCGGCGAGCGGCTCCTGCTTCTGGTCCCACACCTCGCGCAGGTGCTCGAGGTAGCGCTGGGCGGCGACGACGGGGGACAGGCGCGGGAGGTCAGGGTCGGTGACCGCGCCAGCGGGCAGCTGCGGCAGGATGGCCGCGCGGCGATCCACGCCCGCGTGGCAGAGCCAGCTCTTGCTCGAGGCGACGACGCGCGCGGGCAGCTCCGCGGCGCGCGCGCGGGCGAGCTCGCCGACGACGAAGCTGCGGCCGGCGTCCCACGGCAGCGGGTGCGACTCGCCGCTGTGCGGCAGGTAGAGGAACGAGGGGAGCAGGCTCCGTGCCTCGAGGGCGCCGGCCGACACGAGCTGAGGGATCGCGAGCACCGACGGCGGCGCGTCCTCGCCGTCGACGAGATCGAGGTCCACGTAGGCGAGCGCGGTGTGGGTGGTGCCGAGGTCGATGCCGATGGCGTAGGTCACAGCTCCACCTCCGCGGGCGCGATCACCTTCGCGTCGTGGCCCTCCGCCGCCTCGGGCAGGTGCAGGTCCTCGACGCGCCAGCCGCGGTGACGGAGCGCGCCCGAGAACGGCGCGCTGCCGGCGACGTTGCCGGTGAGCTTCACGGCGCCGCTCCGGGTCTCCTTCTCCTCGACGGTCACGCGAGCGCCCTCGTCTTCCTTGCGCACGGCGACGAGCTTGCCGTGCGCGCGGAGCGCCTTGCGGCAGCCGTCGTGGACGACGCGCGCGGCGGCGCCGACGTCGGCGTCGGGGAAGCTCGTGACGTCTTCTTCCAGGAAGTCGACGAACCGCCCCTCGCGCTGGAACAGGGCGAGCAGCTGGAGCGCGGGGTCGACCGAGTCGACCTTCACCGGCTCGGGCTTCGGCTCGGGCAGCGCCGGCGCCTCGGTCGCGGCAGAGCGCACCCGCGCCGCGTAGGCCGCGTCGAAGAGGATGCGGAAGTACGCCGCCCACGCGAGGACGAGCCGCTCGAAGAACCCAGGCAGGGGGTCGGACACGAGGCGGGAAGATAGCGGGTTTGCGCCCACCCGTGGAAACCAGCCGCGGACTCGAGAGCCGGTCGCCTCGGCCGCGGGCGAATCCCGCGAGCGCCTCTCTGGCCCAGAAATGTGTTCTCCTCCTCCTCCATGAAGACCCTCGAGCAGCGCCTCGACGGCGTGACCCACGTGAAGATCGGCGGCTTCGACGTGGACGGCGTCCTCCGCGGCAAGATCGTGTCGAAGGAGAAGTTCTTCTCCGCCCTCGAGACCGGCTTCGGGTTCTGCGACGTCATCTTCGGGTGGGACGTCGAGGACCATCTGTACGACGACGGCAAAGATCCCTCGCACCGCGCGCACGTCACCGGCTGGCACACCGGCTACCCCGACACGCTCGCCATCCTCGATCCCAGCACCGTGCGCCACCTGCCGTGGGAGCCGCGCACCGCGGCGTGCCTCGCGGACTTCCGCCACGAGGGCAAGGCGCACCCGGGGTGCGGTCGCTCGCTCCTGCGCGGGGTCCTCGAGCGCTACGCCGCGAAGGGCTGGACGCCGAAGGTCGCCGTCGAGTTCGAGTTCTGGCTGTTCAAGGAGACCCCGGAGTCCGTGCGAGACAAGCACTACCGCGGCCTCACGCCGATCTCGCCCGGCATGTTCGGCTACTCGTGGCTCCGCGAGGGCCAGCACCAGGAGCTGATGCACGCCATCCTCGACGAGATGGCCGCGTTCGACGTCCCGATCGAGGGCTTCCACACCGAGACCGGGCCTGGTGTGTACGAGGTCGCGATCAAGTACGACGACGCCCTCGCCTCGGCCGACAAGGCCGCGCTCTTCAAGACCTGCGCGAAGCAGATCTGCGGGCGCTTCGGCGTGATCCCCACCTTCATGGCCAAATGGAGCGCCGACCTGCCGGGCAGCGGCGGGCACATCCACCAGAGCATCGTCGACGCGAGCGGCAAGAACCTGTTCGCCGGCGACGACGGCCAGCTCTCCGAGCTCGGGCGGCACTACGTGGGCGGCCTGCTCTCGTTGATGCCCGCGCTCACCGCGATCCACGCGCCCACCGTCAATAGCTACCGGCGCTACGTGCCCGGCGTGTGGGCGCCGCTCACCGCGAGCTGGGGCGTCGAGAACCGCACGAGCGCCATCCGCGTCATCCCGGCCGGGCCCAAGTCCACGCGCGTGGAGTTCCGGCAGACGGCGGCCGACCTGCACCCCTACAACTCGATCGCGGCGGTGCTCGCGGCGGGCCTGCACGGCATCGAGCGGCGCCTCGAGCCGCCGCCCATGCGGAGCGGTGACACCTCGCTCCCGGCCCCCGACGCGGCCCCCCTGCCCCGCACGCTCTCCGCGGCGACGGAGCTCCTGCACGGCAGCGTGGAGGCGCGGGCGATCCTCGGCGACGCCTTCGTCGACCACTACGTGCGCACCCGGCGACACGAGGTCGCCCGGTTCGACCGCGCGGTCACCGACTGGGAGCTTGCGCGTTACTTCGAGATCATCTGAGCTAGCGGCGTGGGGAAGGTGCTCGACGACCCGGGACGCGCCCACCTCGAGGTGGCCGCGACCACGCCCATGCCGCGCACGCCCACGCCGCCGCCCACGTCGGTCGATCGGTGGGTGGGCCAGCAGGTCGACCACTTCCAGATCGAGAAGCTGATCGGGCGCGGCGGGATGGGCGCGGTCTACCTCGCCCACGACGTCTCGCTCGATCGCAAGGTGGCGCTCAAGGTCATCCCCGACGAGCTCGCCGCCCACGCGCACCTGGCCGAGCGGTTCGTCCGCGAGGCGCGCGCCCAGGCCAAGCTCACCTCGCCCAACGTGGTCGCGATCCACTTCATCGGCCACATGCCCGCGCGCGAGGGGCAGACCGGGTCGCTCTACTTCGCGATGGAGCTCATCGACGGCGAGCCCCTCGAGGCCATCCTCGAGCGGCGCGCGATGCTGCACCCCGAGGAGGCGCGGCAGGCCATGATGCACGTCGCCCGTGGCCTGCGCGACGCGCACCACGCGGGCATCGTGCACCGCGACATCAAGCCCGCGAACCTGCTCCGCGCCAAGGACGGCTGGGTGAAGATCGCCGACTTCGGGATCGCCAAGCCGATCGGCAGCAACACCACGCTCACCGAGGACGGCGCCGTGCTCGGCACGCCGCTCTACATGGCCCCCGAGCAGGCCCAGGGCGAGGCCATCGATCACCGCGCCGACATGTACTCGCTCGGGTGCGCGTTCTATCACCTGATCTCGGGCTCGCCGGCGTTCGACGGGCCGAACGGCATCGTGGTCGCGACCAAACACGTGACCGAGACGCCGGTGCCGCTCGGCGACAAGGTCAAGGACTGCCCAGCCGCGATCGCGGCCATCGTCATGCGACTGATGGCGAAGAAGCGCGGCGATCGGTTCGACGACTACGATCAGCTCCTCGCCGCGCTCGAGGCCGCGGGCCCCGAGGCCAAGGTGCACGCGGGCTTCTGGGTGCGCGGCGCGGCGAACGCGCTCGACTGCCTGCTGGCCGGCACGCTGATCGCGGCGATCGGCTGGCCGGCCGTGCCGATCCACCTGATCTACGTGACGGTCGCGCACGCCTACTGGGGCTGCACGCTGTCCAAGTGGGCGCTCTCGCTGCGGGTGCGCAAGCGGGACGGCTCGCAGCTCGGCCTCGTGCGCAGCGCGGTCCGCACGTTCGTGTCGCTGTGGCTGCCGTTCTTCCTCGGCGCCATCACCCTCAAGACCCAGGGCGCCTCGCACCTCCGGAAGCTGGTCGAGCAGCTGCAGCCGGTCGAGGCCGACGAGGCGCGCTCGCTGGTCCTCGCCTTCGCCATCACCCACGGGTTGCTCACGCTGATGTACGCCGCGGGGCTCGCCATGGCCGCGTTCGACCGCGAGCGCCGCGCGTTCCACGACCTCCTCGTCGGCAGCGAGGTCACCTACGCGCTGGGCCGGAAGAAGTGACTGGGCTCCGACGGCGCGTCAGTGCTCGCAGAGGTTCACGACGCGCACGTTGAGCGTCTGCTTGTGCCGACGCCGCTCGTCCATCAGCTCGAGCCGCGCGGCCAGCGCCTCCTCGCGCGGGATCACGCCCTGCTGTGGCGCGACCTCGCGCGTCGACGGGATCGTGACGTTCGGGTCGACGACCCAGAACACGATGACCCGGCGCCGCCCCTCGGTCGCGCCGGGCGCGAGCGACAGCGTGTTCAGCTTGTGGATGTGCGAGTTCGGGAACACGAGCAGGCGTCCAGCCGGCGTCTCGACCCCACCGAGCGGGATGGTCCCCTCGTCGACCAGCGCCCCCACCGGCGGTGGCCGCCCCTGGTCGGCCGACCAGAACAGGCGCCCGGCCTCGTCGACGGTGTAGGGGCGCTTGAACTGGAGGCGACCACCGATCAGGCTGTCGTCGCGATCGAGCACGTAGAGGCACGTCGCGACGATGTGCTCGTGGCTCATGCCCTCGACGTGCCACACGCCCTCGTGGGTCTCGCCGGCGCCGAGGCGGTATTCGACGATCTTGGGGATGACGAGGAGCTCGCGACCGCGCAGGGACACCGGGGGCGCCGGCGTGCGGACGGGCTCGTCCAGCTCGGGGAGCTCCGACTCGTCGTCGAGATCGCCCTCGCGCCAGAAGCTCGTGGCCTCGACGTAGCCGACCACGCTCTCGATCAGCGGCAGCGCCGTCGCGAGCAGGACCGAGAGATCCTGGACCGTGTCGGGATGCCGCTCGCCGTCGAGGTTGTTGATGTACGAGAGCGCGCGGACCGTGCCGTCCTCGGCCACGGCGAACGGCGTCGGCAGCCACTGGTAGCGCGAGCGCTCGAACGGACGACCGAAGCGGTCGTGCGTGTCGGGCTCGTGCGCGGGAGAGTCCACGGGCGTCGACAGGACCGATCGGCCCTCGATGTAGGGAAAGAGCGAGGGGTGGACGAGGTCGCGCACCTTGGTGCCAGACCCGGGGTGGTAGTCCGCCGGCTCCTCGAGCAGGCGCCGCACGTCCGCGCGCAGGCGCTGCGCCAGGGCCGGATCGACGATGTCGTCGGCGTAGGCCACGCCGTCCGGATCGTCGCGCCGCAGCTGCCTCTCCCAGACCCCGGAGATGGTCGGCGACTCGACGACGTACATCCAGCTCTTGGTCGGGACGTCGTGCTCTTCGCCGGCCTCGTCGCGCAGCGAGACGGTCTCGTCGTCGCTGCGCACGACGGTCACCCGACCCGCGGGCACCGGCTTGCCGCTCGTCGTCGAGAGGTCGCTGTTCTCGATCACGTCCCCCGGCTGCGGCACGTAGCCGTCCCCGAAGGTGAGGAGCTCCTCGACGAAGGCGAAGTCGGTCGTCTGGGCGAGTCGTGCGGTCATCGTGGTCCTCCGGTGAAGCCGGCGATGATACCGGAAGGCGGGTCCCGAACGGGGCGCGTGCGGTAGCCTGCCTGCCATCGGCTCCATGTCGTACGCCGCGCTCTCTCCGCTGCTCGTGCTCACGGCCGTCACCCAGCTGTACAGCCTCGTGGCGGCGATCGGCGTCGGCGCGAAGGTGGACCTGTTCCACGCTCCGTTCACGCGTCGCCGCTTCTACCTCCTCATGGGGTGGGCGCCGCTCACGTTCGCGGCGCTCGCGGTCGTCGTCGACCGGCGCTACCTCGGGTTCTTCGTGGTCGCCGGGTTCGCCGGCATCGCGGGCGAGCTCCTCCTCTCCGTCCTTTGGCGCGCGTTCTTCCGCGAGCCCATCTGGACGTACACCTACGGCGCCCGCGCCTCGGGGTTCACGAGCACGCTCAACTTCCTGCCGTGGGCGATCGGCGGGCTGCTCTTCCAGGTGGCGGGGCGGCTCGTCCACCCCGAGCACAGCGCACCCCTACGGCCGATGCTGATCAGCCTGGTCGCGTTCGCGGTCGCCTTCCCGATCGCCTGGACCTTGCGCGCGTGGACCCGCCCCACCGACGGCTCGTTCTCGAGGTCGGCGCTGGTCCTCTTCTGTCTGCCCATCGCGGCGACGGCCACGGCGCTCGCGCTGCTGTGCGACCCGCTCTACCTGCCGCTCATGGGTCTCTTCGCGATCGTGGGCTCCACCACCGAGTACGCGTACGGGCGCGCGATGAGCAGCCTGTTCGAGCAGGGCCTGTGGTCGTACAACCACGGCCAGATCGACGGCGGCCACACGAGCTACGTGACCCTGCCACTCTGGGCGCTCGGTGGGCTCTACTTCCACTTCCTCGCCGCGTGCCTCGGGCTGTGACGTGCAAGGCTCAGGGCGCGCAGGTCACGTCCTTGGCCACGACCAGCGCCCGGCCCGTCGACGAGGTGATCGAGGCCACCTTGACGAAGCTGGAGGGCCAGGCGGTGATCGCGCCGTGGTAGCTGTACCCCCAGGACGACATCGACGACCCCGACGACCCGACCATCGAGCCGTGGCTGGTGAGATCGACCGTGACGTCGTCGCCCGCGACGCTGTCCGTCTTCTGGCCGAGCACGGTCCAGGTTCCGAAGTCCGTGAGGACGTCGAGCTTCCGGTCGCCGAAATCCGGACCCACCCAGAGACCAGTGCCGGGGCCGCCCGCCGCCCACTTGAGCGTCGCCGTGGTGAACGTCGTCGCGCCCGCGGTGCCCGTGTGCGCGACGGGGTCGAACGTGTGCACGAGGACGCGCCCGGTGATCGCCGGGAACCACTTGGCCCTCGTGCTGTAGATCGCATCCCACGCGCTGCTGCCCGGCGAGTACCCCTCGTCGCCGAACACGATGAGCTGGTAGGACTTGAAATCGGCGGTCGTGAGCGCGGACCAGCCCGTCGCGTCGACCGTGGTCGAGGTCGCGCCGGTCGGCAGGTAGGCCTTCGTGCCGGTGCCGAGGGGCGAGTAGATGAGCACCTTCGGCGCCGCGCCGTTGCACTTGAGCACCGAGCTGCACGCGCCCGCGACGCACGCGCCCGGGGACGGGCAGACCTTGCCGCAGACCCCGCAGTTGCTCGCGTCGCTGGACGTGTCCACGCAGGCGCCGCCGCAGTCGGTGCCG
>JAEUKC010000059.1:0-2784 GCA_016794445.1 Myxococcales bacterium | reverse complement strand
GCGGCCGACCCGTTCCGCGCTGGGCGCTCGTCTACTGCGCGTTCGGCGCGCTGCCGTTCCTGGCGTTGGCCTGGTTCATGTTCCGGGAGCATCGCTTCTCGAACCCGATCGCGCTCGTCGGGATGGCAACCGCCGGCGCCGCCCTCGCCTTCCCGCGTCATCGCTACCGAAACCACGCGACGATCCGCCAGCGCCACCAGATCCTCTGGATGGCCTACGGCGCCGGCCTCTTCCTCGTCATCGAGGCGGTGACCCTGGCGCTCATCCCGCCCCTGCTCGATCCGGCGCGACCGAGCTTCCCCTTCCTCCGCATCCTCGAGGAGGCCTGCTTCTTCGCCGCCAACATCGTCCCCCTCACCGCGATGGCCTTCTCGGCCGCCGAGTATCGGCTCTGGGACGTCGACCGGATCATCGGCCGCAGCCTCGTCTACGGCGTGCTGACCGCGTTCCTCGCGGGCGCCTTCGGCGTGGCGTTCTTCGCGGTGCGCGGTGTCCTCTTGGCCATCTTCGGCGTCGGAGACGAGTTCGGCGCGGTCGCGGGTGGGCTGTTCGTGGTCTTCGCGTTCGCTCCGGTCCGGCGAAGGACGCGCGCCTTCCTCGACCGCCACTTCTGGGGCATTGGCGTCGACTACGAGGCCCTTGCGCGCCGAGCCTCTGCGGTCGCACCGCTGCCCGTGCAGGGCGACACGTTCGCCTCCTTCGCGAGCCTCTCGCTCCTCGGCCGAGGCGGGATGGGCGCGGTCTACGCGGCCTCTCACCCCGAGTTCGGCTCGGCGGTCGTGCTCAAGGTGATGTCCCCCGAGGTGGCGAACGAGCCCGACATGCGGGCCCGCTTCCACCTCGAGGCCGAGATCCTCGAGCAGATGGACCACCCCAACATCGTCCCGTTCCTGGCCCGCGGGGAGAACTACCTGGCGATGAGCCACGTGGCCGGGCGCGATCTCTCCGCGCGCATCGCCGAGGGCGCGATGCCGATCGACGAGGCCTTGCCCGTCCTCCGTGACATCGCCGCTGCGCTCGACGCGCTCCACGCACGGAAGATCGTCCACCGCGACGTGAAGCCCTCGAACATCCTGCTCGCGGAGCGCCGCGCGATGCTCCTCGACTTCGGCGCCGCGCTGCGCATCGACGGCAGGCCCCGCGAGGGCGACGTCGTGTGCACGCTGGCCTACGCGCCCCCCGAGCAGATCCGCGGCGCGGAGGTGGACGGGCGCACGGACGTCTACGCGCTCGCCGTCACCGCCTACGAGATGCTGACCGGCCGCCGCCCGTTCGCCGAGCTCGAGAGCGAGCCGCTCGGCCTGTCGCTCGCCCAGCTCCGCGACCCACCGCCCGATCCGCGCACGTTCGTCGACATGCCCGCGGGACTCGCCGCCGCGCTCTTGCGCGGGATGGCCAAGCGGCGAGAGGACCGTCCTTCGGACTGCGCGGCCTTCGTCGCCGAGCTCGAGCAGGTCTGCTGAGCGCGCGGCTCACGGCCCGGTGGAGCAAGCCGCGAGCAGCTCGCAGGAGCGACGTCGCGCGGCGTGGTCGTAGATCATCGAGACCGTGATCAGCTCGTCGACGCCGGTGTGGGCGACGAAGCGCTCGAGGCCGTCTCGTACCGCGTCCGGCGCGCCCACCATCGAGTGGGTGAGCATGCGCGACGCGCCCAGCTTCTCGGCCGGGGTCCAGTACTGGTCGATGTCGTCGATCGGCGGCTTGCCGAGGCCACGGGTGCCGCGCTGGAGGTTGGTGAACGCCTGCTGCACGGTCGTGAACAGGCGGCGCGCCTCGGCGTCGGTGTCGGCGACGACCACGTTCACACCCGCCATCGCGTACGGCTTCGCGAGCTGCGGAGAAGGCTGGAACCGGGCGCGATAGAGCCGCAGCGCCTCGTCGAGCGAGGCGGGCGCGAAGTGCGAGGCGAACGCGAACGGCAGCCCGAGGGCGGCCGCGAGCTGCGCTCCGAAGAGGCTCGAGCCGAGGATCCACAGCGGCACGTGGAGCCCGGCGCCAGGCACGGCCTGGATGACCTGCCCCTCCTCCACTTCGCCGAACAGCGCCTGCAGCTCCTGGACGTCGTCGGGGAACGAGTCGGCGGCCGCGGGGTTGGTGCGGAGCGCCCTCGTCGTCAGCGGATCGGTGCCCGGCGCGCGACCGAGCCCGAGGTCGATGCGCCCCGGGAACAGCGACTCGAGGGTGCCGAACTGCTCGGCGATCACGAGCGGCGAGTGGTTCGGGAGCATGATGCCCCCTGCCCCCACGCGGATCGTCGTGGTGCCGGCGGCGAGGTGACCGATCACCACCGACGTGGCCGCGCTCGCGATGCCGACCATGTTGTGGTGCTCGGCGACCCAGTAGCGGCGGTAACCGAGCCGCTCGGCGAGCTGCGCGAGGTCGAGGCTGCGCTGCAGCGCGTCGCGCGGCGTCGAGCCTTCGGTGACGGGGACGAGATCGAGGATGGAGAGCGGGACCACGGTCGACGGTAGCGCGCACCGGGACGGAGCGCTCGACGGGGTCGGGGTCCCAGCGCTGGGACGTCTGGTACACTGCCCGCGTGGCACGCCCGAAGAGCGCGAAGCAGCCGTCCAAGGCCTCGAAGGGGTCCCCGATCGTCGAGGCCCGCGCGCTGGTGGCGGACATCACCGAGACGAAGCGGCGGCTCGCGGAGTGACCCGAGACCCCCGCCCCGGCAGCGCCGTCGACGGTCGATGGCTCCTCGCGCTCGCGCTCGTCGCAGCCGCGCTGTTCGCCGTGGGCGCGCTCCTCCAGCACCACGGCCTGCGGCTCGCGAGCAAGCCC
>JAEUKC010000055.1:0-27562 GCA_016794445.1 Myxococcales bacterium | reverse complement strand
AGAGGCTCTGGCGGCCGATGCCGAGCGCCTCGACCATGTCGGCCATGGACGTGGCCTCGTAGCCGTTGCGCCAGAAGAGATCGACGGCGCGGTCGAGCACCTCGTCGCGATCGAACTCCTTCGGCCTCGCCATCGTCTGGTCAGTGTGCACATTATGGAACAAGCTGTCAAGAACAGCAGATCCAGAGTTTCGTAGCGGCGCGTCGAAGCCCGGCGCGTTTTCTTCTGCGGCACGTGAAGGTCCGCGACGGGTCCGGCCGAGAAGGAGCAGGAGGTCTCATGCACCGCTCTCTCGCCGTCCTCGCCCTGCCCTTGCTCGTCGCCTGCGGCGCCGATCACGCCGACGTGGGTCCCGCCGTCATGGCCGAGACCGACGATCTCGCCCAGGACTTCGGCCTCTCCCAAGCAGCCTTGCAGCGCCTCGAGGTCCCGGACGTGGCGGCCGCGGTGGCCGCCGTCAGCGCGGTGGACGTGGGCAGTTGCAAGACCCGGGTGCGCGACCCGCTCCTGCCGAACGTGGTCCACGTCCACCTCGATCGTTGTCCGGGCCGCTTCGGTCGGCACGTGATCAGCGGCGAGGTCGTCGTCACCTTCTCCGTCGTGGCTCAGACCCTGCACGCCGAGCACGTCGGCGTCGGCCTGACGATCGACGACCGGCCGGCGACGCGCCACGCGAGCGCCGACATCACCTTCGTGGAGGGGAAGCGCCACGTGGTCTGGCACGGGGAGAAGTCCACCACCGACGCCAAGGGCACCCTCGTCACGCGGGTGGCCGACCACGTCCTCGACGTCGACACCGCGACCGGGTGCAGCGTCATGAACGGCACCGCCGTCGTCACGCGCGCCGACCGGGTGATGGACGTCACGCTCTCGGTCCTGACCTCGTGTCCCGCCGACGCCACCCACGTGCAGTGTCCGACGGGCTCGATCGTGGCCGTGGTCCGCGGCAAGGACGCCACCATCACCAAGACCTTCGACGGTTCGACGACGGCCACGGTGGTCGTGGCGAAGCCCAAGGGCGAGCGCACCCGCGAGGTGCTGCTCGACTGCGTGCCGCGCTCCGGTGGGTGACGCGCGGCGCCGTCGAGCGCTAGGATCGCCCGATGCGCATCACCGCCCTCGTCGGCGCTCTGCTCTTGGGCGGTTGCTCGGAGGCGGCGGTGCAGACCCAGGCCGATGGCGCCGTCGATGCGCTCGACGCCCTCGACGCCCTCGACGCCCTCGACGCCCTCGATTCCGCAGCGGTGGACTCGGCGGTCTCCGAGGTGGCCGACGGGGGCGCCTGCGGCTGCGTCGACTACACGGAGCCTGTCCGCGTCGGCGCGATGCCCGCCGTGCTGAAGGAGACGTCGGGCCTCGCCGCGAGCCGCAAGAACGCGGGGGTCCTCTACGGGCACAACGACTCCGGGGACTCGGCGCGCATCTTCGCGCTCGACCAGAAGGGTGGCCTGCTCGGTCAGCTCACCTTCGGCGGGGCGACGGCGGTCGACTGGGAGGACATCGCCGTCGGTCCCTGCGCCGAGGGCTCGTGCGTGTTCGTCTCCGACGTGGGGGACAACGCCAAGAGCCGCGGGGACTATGCGCTCTACGCGGTCGCCGAGCCCTCGCTCGACGGCAAGCCGTTCGCCACCCAGACGCTGTCGGCCAAGCGGTTCCCGTTCTCGTACCCCGACGGCAAGTGGAACTGCGAGACGCTGCTCGTCCACCCGACCACGGGTCGCATCTACCTCGTCACCAAGGACGACAAGATCGACGGCGGGGTCTACGTGTTCCCCGAGAAGCTCGAGCCCGGCGTGTCGGTCACGCTCGAGAAGGTGGGCTCGGCCAACGGGACCAAGGGCAGCCTCGTCACGGGCGGTGACGTCTCGCCCTGCGGCGACCGTGTGCTGCTGCGCACGTACGGGGCGTTGCTCGAGTACTCGATCGGAGCGGGCAAGACCGTCGGTGACGCGCTCGCGAGCAAGCCGCGCTCGGTCTCCGTCGCGGTCGAGACGCAGGGCGAAGCGGTCGCCTTCCACGCGGACGGCCGCGGATACTTCACGGCCTCCGAGGGCAACCTGGCCGCGCTGTCTTCGACGGCTTGCCGCTGACGCTCTGTTTCGCAAGGTCGCGAGGCGCTCACCCTGGGAAGCCGGGAGGGCTATCGTCGGAGCGTGCGCCGCTTCATCCCGCTCCTGGTCGTCGTCGGTTGTCAGGGTGATCCCGTGCAGGGCGCGACCGACGCGACCTCCGAGGACACCGCGATCGACGCGACCGCCTCGGACTCGACGGCCCTCGACACGGGGGGTTCCGACACGGGTGGTCTCGACGGCCCTGTCGACACGACCAGTGTCGACACGACCAGCGTCGACACCGCCTCGAGCGACGGCTCCCCTGGCGACGCGTCGTTCGACGTACCGCTCGGCGACGCGACCTGCACCGACGGGAAGGTCACGCTCCCGGAGGCGGGCGCCGGCGGTTGTCCCGCGGACATGGCGCTGATCCCCGCGGGTCAGATCACCGGCAGCCTGCGCAACGCGACCTTCGCGAAGGCGTTCTGCATGGACATCACCGAGGTGACGGCCGGCGAGTACGCAAAAGGGTGCAGCGGGCCCTGCGTGCCGACGACCAGCTGCGCGCCACAGACCTACGGTGTCAGCGGCAAGACCAACCACCCCATCAACTGCGTCACGTTCGCGCAGGCCGATGCCCACTGCAAGAAGCTCGGCAAGCGCCTCCCGACGGAGCTCGAGTGGGAATACGCGGAGCGCGGAGCGCCGGCGACCGGTGCTGGCACGCTGTACCCATGGGGCAACGCGTTGAGCACGGGCGACAAGTGCCACCTTTCGTGGTCCGCCTCGAGCGGCGGCGCGACCTGGCCGGTCGGGAGCTTCCCTGCCGGGCACTCCCCGCAAGGCATCATGGATCTCGCAGGCAACGTCGAGGAATGGACCTCGACGGCCGAGGCCGGTGGACACGTCCGGCGCGGCGGCGGCTACCAGACCACCGACCCTGACGCGTGTGGCGCCGACTATGGTCGTGGCGAGGACAGCGGGGCCGTGCCGGACCGCGGGTTCCGGTGCGTGAAGGACCTCTGACGGAGTACCCTGCGGGCATGGACGGCCGCGGACTCCTTGCGCTGGTGGAGGAGGTCGAGCGGAAGCTCGCTGCACGAGGCGACGTCTTCCATGTCCACGAGATCGAGTTCGGACGCCCCTTGCCAGAAGCGGCGCTCGCGAACATCGAGGCCGATCTCGGCATCCAGCTGCCCGAGCCGCTCCGCAGCTTCTACGTGGACGTCGGGCGATTCCTCGTCTTCCGCTGGTCGGTGCGGCGTGGTCAGGGCGAGCAGCTCGGGTGCGTCGGAGAGACCCCGGAAGGCCGCCTCGAGCTCGAGCCCGTGGAGCGTCTGCGGCAGGCGTGGACCCCGGAGCGGCGGCGCGACGTGCCCCGTGTTCTCCGCGTGACCTCGGACGGCTACGGCGATGGATACGCCCTCGCGTTCGACGGCGCACGAGCGCCGCGCGTGGTCTGGTACACGCACGACGGCGCGCCGAAGGACGCCGTGGTCGCCTGCCACCCATCGGTGGAAGCCTGGCTCACCGCCTGGGCGCGGGTCGGCTTCGCCCTCGGTCGAGCCACCACAGCCCTCGAGCGCTTCCTCGCGAAGCCTTGACGTCGGCCGTGCGCTACGCACGTTGAGTGGGTGCATCTCGACGCTGGAGCAGGGCACGCCGAAGTAGGGGTGGCCGAGCGTGCCGCGATCGAGGCGGTCGTCTCCGAGCACGCCACGCTCGAGGAGGTCGTCCGGTGGGCCTTCGCCGAGAGCCCACCACGCCTCTTCCAGCAGGCGCGAACCGCGGGCCTCGGCGACCGTGGTGCGCGCAGCACGGAGGCTCCCGGCTTCGACCTCTACGTCCAGGACGAGTACACGCACGACGTCGTCGTCCCGTGGGACGCGGAGGGCCGCCTGTACCTCGTCTACGACACGACCTGACTCGGGGGCGTGACCGCGGTCGCGGTCTGGGATCATCGTCCGACCCCGCAGGAGCTGCTCGAAACACGGCTCGCCGCGGGCTGGGTGCCGACCCCTACCGGCACCCGGAGTGGCGCGCAGGTGCTCGGGTTCGCCGGGTGCGTGCTCGGCGGCCGGCGCGCGGTATGATGGGGAAATGCGACGGTTCTTGGTCCTCGGGTTCTTGGGCGTCGGCGGCTGCAGCAGCTCGAGCTTCGACGTGGGCAGCGGAGACGTCGGCGTCGTCGACTCCGCGAGCCTCGACACGGCGCTCGACTCGAGCGCCGGCGACTCGGCGCCCGCGGACACCGGCAGCGACACCGCCAAGGCCGACCTCGGGAGCGACACCCCGCGCGACTCGAATTTGGACGGCGCCTCGGATGCGCCCAGCGATGCGCCGACCGACGCGCCGAGCGACACGCCGACCGACGGCACGTGCGCGCGACCGCCGAGCACCTCCACGTTCGCGACCGGTTCGCTGGGGTGCGCCGAGCTCCTCACCAAGTACCCGGTCTACTTCGACGACGCCCGCACCTGCACGTGCGACGACGACTGCAACCAGCAGATCGACCGCGGCTTCTGCGGCTGCGAGGCGTGGGTCAGCGAGGGCAACGACGCCTACCCCGCCCTGGTGGCGATGCAGGAGCGGTGGAAGAAGCTGAGCTGCACCGTCGTGTGCCCCAAGGCCCTGTGCCCGGGGGCCGGCACCGCCAAGTGCGAGAAGCTCAGCGGCGGCCCCCTCGGCAAGTGCCGCGTCGGGCCGGGCTGACCGCGGAAACTTCCGCGAG
Organism: Myxococcales bacterium; assembly: GCA_016794445.1. Classification (GTDB taxonomy): domain Bacteria; phylum Myxococcota_A; class Polyangia; order Polyangiales; family JADJMO01; genus JADJMO01. Next base: position 22,780 of record JAEUKC010000055.1, on the reverse strand, counting down.
AGACACACCGACGAGCCGTTCTTCGGGGTCCGCGCCACCTCGGCGCGATGAACCGGAAGCTCCTCGTCCTCGCCTTCACCTTCGTGGCCGCCTGCGCTGCGGGCAACGACCGCGGCACCGACGCACCCGGGCTCGTGCCCACCGATGCCGGGGTCGACGCCACCGACGCCCACGCCGAGACCCGGCCGCCGGACGACGGCGCGACCTTCGACGTCCCGCCGACCGAGACGACCAAGTGCCCGTTCTGCGCGCCCGACGGCAAGTCCGTGCTCGGCTGCGACGGCAAGCTCGAGAGGACCTGCGCGGTCGGCGAGGCATGCGCCGACGGCGCCTGCGTGTCCGCGTGCGCCGCGGCCAAGGTCAACCGCTCGAGCGTCGGCTGCGACTACTACGCGACCGCCATGAGCGCGCAGGGCCCGGCGTTCGGCGGGTGCTTCGTGACCTTCGTCGCCAACACGAGCGACAAGCCCACCAAGATCACCGCGACGTTCGACGGCAAGGCGCTCGACCTCGGCAAGTTCGCGCGCATCCCGCGCGGCTCGGGGCCGAAGCTCACCTACGAGGCGCTCGACGCCGCGGCCGGCCTGCCGCCGAACGAGGTCGCCATCCTGTTCCTCGCCCACGATCTGTCGCCGAAGGGCCCGAGCAAGGCCGAGGGCATCCCCTGCCCCGTGACGCCCGCGATCGAGACCGGCGCGTTCCACGACATGCCCATCGGCGGCACCGTCACGCCCTACCAGGTGGTCAACACGGCCCGCGCGCGCGCCTTCCACCTCGAGACGAGCCAGCCCGTCGTCGCCTACCAGATGCTGCCGTACGGCGGTGGCGCCTCCCGCGTGACCGGCGCCTCGCTGCTGCTCCCGACCAGCGCGTGGGACACCAACTACGTGGCCGCGCAGGCCTACAAGTCCTCGTGGGCCTACAAGATGCCGCCCGTGCTCTCGATCGTCGCGCAGGAGGACGACACCAAGGTGACCGTGCTGCCGACCGGCGAGATCCGGGGCTGGGGCTCGATCGTGCCCGCGGCGGTAGCGGGCACGCCGGTGACCTACACGCTCTCGGCGGGCGAGGTGCTGCAGCTCACGGAGGGGGCCACGACCCCCGAGCTCACCGGCAGCCCGATCCAGTCGAACAAGCCGATCGGCGTGCTCGGCGGGCACTACTGCCTCAACGTGCCCCACGACCGCGACTACTGCGACCACGCCGAGCAGATGATCGCCCCCGTGCGCGCGCTCGGGAGCGAATACGTCGTCGTCGGTCACCGCGACCGCATCCCGGGCACCGTCGAGACCCACGTGCACCGCCTCGTCGGCGCGGTCGACGGCACCACGCTCACGTTCGATCCGAAGATCGAAGGCGCCCCCACGACGATCGAGCGCGGCCAGATCGTCGAGCTCCTGACCACGGGCCCCTTCGTGGTGCGGAGCCAGGACGCGGCGCACCCGTTCCTGTCGTTCACGTACATGACCGGCTCGAGCACCGTGGGCCCGCACACGTGGAAGGGCGCCGGCGGCATCGGCGACTCGGACTTCGTGCGGCTCGTCGCGGGGCAGCAGTACCTGAAGAAGTACGTCTTCTTCACCGACCCGACCTACCCCGACACGAACCTCGTGGTCGTGCGCAAGCGCGGCGCGGCGGGCTTCGCCGACGTGAACCTCGCCTGCCTCGGCAAGGTCGGTGGCTTCGCGCCGATCGGCAAGGGCGGCACGTACGAGGTCGCGTGGGTCGACCTCGTGAAGGGCAACTTCGAGGGCCAGGGCGGGTGCGACAACGGTCGCCACGTCATGGAGTCGAACGAGCCGTTCGGCCTCTACGTCTGGGGCTGGGGCGGGCCCGAGACCGCCGACGGCTGGTGCGACGCGGGGCAGAAGGGGAACACCTGCGACGTGAGCTACGCCTACGCCGCCGGCGAGAACGCCGCGCAGATCAACACGGTGGTCATCGAGCCGAAGCCGAAGTGAGGCTCAGTCCGCGGAGCGCCGCGGGCCCATGCGGAACGGGTAGGTGAACCCGAGCTCCAGCGACACGGTGTGGACGTTCTCTTCCCGTCCCCACGCGTGACGGTACCAGCACCCGAGCGTCGCCATCTTGCCGCCGACGACGAGGCCCCCGCCGGCGAACAGCGAGGGCCCGCCGAAGCCGAGCGAGCCTCCGCCCTCCGCCGCCACGCCGAGGAACTCGAGCGCCCGTTGGAAGGGGAAGTAGAGCGTCCGCGTGCCATGGGAGACGCGCACGCGCGACCCCGCCCACGACGCGCCGGGCGCCAGGTCGACGTCGGAGAACGGTACGAGCACCACCTCTCCGGCGGTCCCGGTGGCGAAGAAGCTCACCGGCGCGAGGCGGAAGCCGTACCCCACGGTCCTCCCCGAGCGCTCCCCCACGTGGACGCTGAAATGGGGGAGCCCCGCCCCCAGCGTCGCGGCGACCGGCATCACGAAGCGCTTGATCGTGCCCTCGTTGGCGGCCGCGCGCCCCGACAGCAGCGACGTGGCGAGGCCGAGGACGACGGGCAGCGCGGCGCGCGAGGTCATGAGAGGACAGCGGGGCACCGCGGCGAACCTTACGGTCCCGCGGCCGGATTCGTCGACGCGGACCAGCGGCGGCGTCCCGCGTCCGCGACGAGCATCAGCGGCGCGCCGACGGCGGCGAGGGCGACGAGCCACGGGGCGACGGGCCCCGTGCCGAGGACGCGGGCCAGCGGGGGGAAGTAGAGCGCGCCGAACGCGAAGGCGAGCTCGAGCGCGACACCGATCACGAGCAGCGGGTTGCGCAAGAACCCGCGGTCGAGCCCCGACCGCGACTCGAAGCGGCGGCCGAGGAGGTTGCCCACCTGTGCGAACACCACGGACACGAGCGTGATGCCGGTCGCCCCGCGGTAGAGCGCGTCGCTCGCCGGGAGGTCCTTGCCGAAGTGGTAGCCACCGAGGCGCAGCACCAGGAAGAACATGAACATCCCCCACGCCGCCTCGATCGCGCCGAGGAACAGGTAGCTGCGGAAGATCAGCGCGCGGTCGAGCAGGCGCCCGTGGCGGCCACGGGGCGGCTTGGTCATGGCCTCGCCGTCGGGAGGCTCCTGCCCGAGCCCGATGGCCGGGAGCAGATCGGTGCCGAGGTCGACCGAGAGGATCTGGATCACGGTGAGCGCGAGCGGCACCGGGAGCACGACGTACGCGAGGAACGGGAGCATCTCGGGGACGTTGCTCGCGAGGACGTAGCTCGTGAACTTGCGGATGTTGGCGAACACCGTGCGCCCCTCCTCCACGCCGGCGACGATGCTCGCGAAGTTGTCGTCGAGGAGGACGATCTGCGCCGACTCGCGGGCGACGTCGGTCCCGGTGGCGCCCATCGCGATGCCGACGTCCGCCGCGCGCAGCGCCGGGGCGTCGTTGACGCCGTCGCCGGTCATCGCGACCAGCAGCCCCATCCGCCCGAGGGCGCTCACGATCTTGAGCTTCTGCTCGGGCGTCGTGCGCGCGAACACGTTCACGCCGGCCTCGAGCCGCTCGACGATGGCGTCCTCGCGCAGCACCTCGAGGCGGTCCCCCGTCAACACGCACTCGGGGGGCGCGTCCACGGGCACGATCCCGGCTTGCTGGGCGATCGCGCGCGCGGTGTCGGGGTGGTCGCCGGTGATCAGGATCACCCGGATCCCGGCCGCGTGACAGCGGGAAAGGGCCGCGGGCACCTCGTCGCGCAGCGGGTCCGAGAGGCAGAGGAACCCACTGAGCTCGAGGCGCTGCTCCAGCACCGTCTCCTCCGCGCCGAGCTCGGCCTCCGCGAGCGCCCGCGCCGCGACGGCCAGGATGCGCAGGCCGCGCGAAGCGAGCCTCTGGACGGTGGCGTCGCCCTCCCTGCGTTGCTCCGCGGTGAGGGCCACGTGGTCGCGCACGACCTCCCACGCCCCCTTGAGCGCGAAGCGACGCAGATCGCCGTGGGTGAGGATGCCGGCCGCGCGGCGTCGCTGCACGTCGAACGCGAGGTGGCGCACGACGTCGCGCGACAGGGCCAGCGGATCGCCCCCCGCCGTCGCGAGCGCGCGCGCCGCGGCGACGTCGAGCGGGTCGCCCGTCCACGCGTCGCCCTGCGCGCGGATCTCCGACGCCGCGACGGCGATCTCGAGCAGCCCCCGGTGGTCGTCGGCCCCGAGCTCCGCTCCGTCGAGGCCCACGACGGCGGTCACCGCGAGGTCGTTCTTGGTGAGGGTGCCGGTCTTGTCGGTGCAGATGACCTCGACGGAGCCGAGCGCCTCGACCGCGTTGAGGCTCTTCACGAGCACGTTCTTCTTGGCGAGCCGCAGGCCGCCCATGGCGAGCGCGAGCGTGAGCGTAGGGAGCAACCCCTCGGGCACGTTGGCCACGATGATCCCGAGCATGAACACGACGTTGACCCACAGCGGACGCCCCCGCGCGAGGCCGTAGGCGAAGAAGGCGAGGCCCATCACCACGGCGACCACGGTGAGGATGCGCACCATGCGCGAGACCTCGCGCTCGAGCGGGGTGGGCGGGCGCTTCACCTCGACGGAGAGCTGCGCGATCTTGCCGAACTCGGTGCGGCGGCCCGTCGCGTAGACCACGGCGACGCCCTCGCCGCGCAGGATCGAGCACCCCGCGAACACGAGGTTCTCGGCGTCGACGAGGCGCCCCTCGTCCATGCGCGCAGCGGAGAGCGCGGCGTGCCGTGACTCGCCCGTCAGCGGCGCGTTGTTGGCGAGCAGATCGTGGCCCTCGACGAGGCGCGCGTCGGCGGGCACCTGATCGCCCTCGCGGACGACGATGACGTCCCCGGGCACGAGCTCCTCGACCGGCACCTCGCCCTCGACCCCGGCGCGACGCGCGCGGATTCGCCGGGGCAGGAGGTCACGCAGGGCGTCCATCGCGCGCTCGGCGCGGATGGCCTGCGCGAACGTGAACAGCGCGTTGAGGATGGCGACGGCGAGCAGCGCCCACCCGAGCACTGCCATGCCCTCGCCGGGCTGCATGCGATCGGCGACGAAGCAGAGCGCGGCGGACACGTCGAGGAGCAGGCTGAACAGGTTGGTGAACTGCTCCAGCAGCTTGCGCAGCCAGCGCAGGCGCGGCGCCTCCCCGAGGGTGTTCCGGCCGAGCTCCGCGAGGCGCTCCTGCACCTCGCGGTTCGAGAGGCCCCCGGACCGGCTGCGCAGCAGCGACCACACCTCCTCGACCTCGAGGTTGTGGATCTGGCGCTGGCTCACGGCGGGGCCCTCTTGATCGCGACGTCCGCGGGGGCGGCGGCCAGCACCGCCTCGAGCTGTGCGTTGCCCAGGCCCGCGTCGAGCATCACGAGGCGAGAGCGGTGGGCGAGCGCAGCGACCCGGATGTCGCGCGGCGGATCGGCGGACAGCACCGCGCTGCCGTCGAGCTCGCACGGTCCGACGAGCGCGGCGTGGACGCGACGCTCCAGGCTGACGAGCCGGGCTCGGGCCACCTCGAGCGACCGCGCCGTGCGCCCCGACGAGGCGAAGCGCTCCCCGAGGACGGAGATGGGCTGCACGAGGAGCACGTGGACCGCGTGCAGCTCCGCGCCGAGCAGCCGGAGCACCGGTCCTGGATCGGAGTCGTCGGCGCCGACGAACGGCACGAGCGCCCGGTGTGGCTGCCCGAGCAGGCCGGGGTGGACGACGTGCACCGCGACCACGACCCCGCGCGCGCGCTCCAGGACCCGGGCCGCGACCGTGTCGGTGAGGAACGCGCGGTTGCGCGGGCGCGCCCGCGTGCCGAGGACCAGGGTGCCCCGCTCAGCGCGCCGCGCGAGCGCACCCGCCACCTCGGCGCCGTCGCGCACCACCTCGATCTCGATCGCGACGCCGGCCTGCCGCGCCTCGGCCTCGATCCGCGCGAGGCGCGCCTCGAGCTCTGCGACCGGGCTCTTCGGCTCCACGTGCACGACCCGCAAGGACAGCGCCGCGTTGGCCGCGAACCGGATGGCGTAATGCGCCACCCAGTCGCCGTTCAACGAGCCGTCGTAGCCGAAGACGATCACGCCTCCAGCACACCACGGCGACGGCCGTGCGGGGTCCTCAGCGACGCGCGATCGAGCCGAGCATCCGCTCCATGCGCACGAACACCTCGCGCATCGTCTCTTCGTCAGGAAGCAGCGTGAGGCGCAGGTGGTTGCGGTAGGGCACGTTGAAGCTCGACCCCGGCACGACGAGCACGTGCTCGCGCTCGAGCAGCTCCATCGCGAAGGCCTGGTCGTCGAAGCTCGGCACCTTGGCGAGGTCGATCGCGGGGAACGCGTAGAGCGCGCCGCGCGGCGCCACGACGGAGAGGTACGACGACGCGGCCACGCCCTCGAGCAGCGCGCGCCGCTGCCGACCGAGCCTCCCCGTCTCCGCGGTGAGCTCGTAGATGCTCTGGTGGCCTCCGAGCGCGGTCTGCACCGCCCACTGCCCCGGCACGTTCGCGCAGAGGCGCAACGAGGCGAGCAGCTCGAGGCCCTCGAGGTAGTCGGTCGCGTGCGCGCGGAGACCCGAGAAATAGACCCACCCGGTGCGCAGCCCGCACGCGCGGTACACCTTGGAGAGCCCGCCGAACGTCGCGCACAGCGTGCCCTCGCACAGCGACGCCGCGGGCGTGTGCTTCGCGTCGCCGTAGAGGATGCGGTCGTAGATCTCGTCCGAGAACAGCACGAGCTGGTGCCGCTCGGCGACGCGAACGAGGCCTTCGACGACCTCCTTCGGGTACACCGCGCCGGTCGGGTTGTTGGGGTTGATCATCACGAGCGCGCGGGTGCGGTCGGTGATCATCCGCTCGATCTCGGCGGGATCCGGCACGAAGCCGTTCTCGGGGCGGCACGGGTAGTGGACCGCGCGGCCGCCGGCCAGGGTCACCGATGCGGTCCACAAGGGGTAGTCGGGCGCCGGCACGAGCACCTCGTCACCCGCGTTCAGCAGCGCCTCGAGGGCGAACAGGATCAGCTCGCTGACGCCGTTGCCGATGAACACGTCCTCTGCGGTGACGCCGCGGATGCCGCGCGCCTGGGTCTCCATCACCACCGCCTCGCGCGCGGGGAAGATGCCCTTCTGGTGGCAGTAGCCCTCGGCCTGCGCGAGGTTCTCGATGAGCGCGAGGCGCATGGTCTCGGGCGTGCGGAACCCGAACTGCGCCGGGTTGCCGATGTTCAGCTTGATGATCTCGTAGCCCTTGCGCTCGAGCTCGAGCGAGCGCCGGGCGAGGGGTCCGCGGATCTCGTAGCGGACGCCGTCGAGGTGGTGGGCGCGGAGGAGCGGGGGGACGGTCGTGGAGCCGGGCATGGGGGCGCGGATGCTAGACCAACCTGAGCGGGTGAGATCGGACCGGTGGAGGCGCGCACCCGACCCGATCGACCTAGAAAACCACTGAGTAGCACGTATCCATGAACTCGTAGCACTGGCCGCGCCAGATCCCCGAGTGCACTGCGTCGTCTCCGCCACGGCCCCCTGCCAGCGACGGGGATCTTCCTCCTCGCGTTCGCAGCACCGGACGACGCTCAGCGCGCCTCGAGGGCCGCCACGATCGCCGAGGCGTCACCCGTCGCGGCACGGCGGATGGCCTCCTCCAGTCGCGCGCCGTCACGGCAGGAAGCGACGAGCGCACGGTCTGCCTCCGTGAGCGTGAGCCCGCGCGCCGCTGCGACGGCCAGAAGCGCCGATCCCAGCGCCTCCGCTCGCCCCTCTTCTCGGCCCTCTTCTCGGCCTTCTTCTCGGCCCTCTTCTCGGACCTCGGTCAGGCTCTCGTAGCCGCGGCGCTGGAGCAAGCTCCGCAGGGTGGCCTCCATCGCGGCGTCGCGATCGTAGAGCGCCTCGACCTTCACCGGGTTCTTGAGCACACCGGGCGCGACGAGCTCGCTACCCGGCAGCGCGGCGCGCACGGGCAGCCCTGGCTCGTGGACGTCGACCCGCGGACGCCCGCTGAGCCGCACCACCCACACGTACTTCGTTCCCGCGGCGAAGAACTCGGCGATCTTCTTTCGCAGCTCCACCTCGTCCTGGCCCGTGTCGGCGTACTCGACCGCAAGCGGCGGCGCGACGCGCACCACGCCGGGGAGGTTCGGCACGTTGCCGACGGCGACGTCCGGGGCCCGCAGCGTGCCCGGGTCCGGCGAGATGGCTGTGTCGACGCCCGCAGAGGTCACCGCCGGATCGAAGCCCAGCACGGCGCCCCCGATCAGGTTCGCGCGCGAGCCACGCCCACCCGTCGGCGCACACTGCACGAGGCGCCCCTCGGAGAGCTCGTACGGCTCCCCGAGGCGCACGTCCGCCACGGTGAGCGGCCCGGTCGGCTCGCGACGGTTCGACATCGACGCCATCGTACCACGCAGGCCATTACGCGGCCCGACCCCAGTTCGTGTCCACGCAGTACTGGAACACCGTGCGGAAGTAGCTCTCCACCGCGGGCACCTCGATCCCCGTCCCTGCGAGCGCGCGCTCGGTGGCCGAAGCATCGTAGCGGACCCGCATGTTCAAATAGGGCGTGTAGACGCGCGCGGTCAGCATGCGGTGGCGGAGCTTGCTCTTCGGGAGGCGGTCCACGAGCGGGCGGAACCACGGCAGCACCCACTCCGGATCGACGAACAGCGGTGGGCGCACGCGGAAGAACTCGCTCGCGAGGTCGGTGAGCGCGCCGACCGTGCTGTCGCGGCGCAGCCCCGCGGTGAGGTGGAACGTCTGTCCGATCGCCGAGGGCTGCTTGCGCAGGTGCGCGATGGCCTGCACGACGTAGTCCGAGGGGACGACGTCGACCGGCGTGCGGCGCCGCCCGGGGACGACGCGCGCGAAGCCCTGCGCGTAGAGCTTGAGCGGCCAGTAGAGGACCTTGAAGCTCGCGGTGCGGCCGGTCTTGCTGTCACCGACGATGATGCTCGGCCGGTAGATGGCCGTCGGCTGGTCCTTGCCCCGCGCGCGGACCAGCTGCTCGGCCTCGAGCTTGGTCTCCTCGTAGGTGTTGCGGAACGGCTGGCCGACGGCGAGCTCGTCCTCGCGCGCGACGCCGACGCGGTCGCCCGCCACGTAGGCGGTGCCCACGTAGTCGAGCCGCGCCCCCGCTCCCTTCGCGAGGTCGAGCATGCGCCGGGTGCCGTCGACGTTGATGCGGCGCGCCTCGTCGAGCGGCAGCGAGAAGCTGACCGAGGCGGCGCCGTGGACGACGCCCGCGGTCTCGGCGACCAGCGCCTCGTAGGCCTTCGGGTCGAGCCCGAGGCGCTCCTTCTCGAGGTCGGCGCGGATCACCTCTGTCCGCGCCTGGGCATCGGCGAGGCGCGCGGCCGGCACCACCTCGGCGAGCAGCGCGGCCACGCGGCGCTGCGCGTCGGCGTCGTCCTTGCCGCGGACGAGCAGGCCGAGGTGCGTGCTCGAATCTTCGGCCAGCAGCTGCGCCACGAGCTCGCGCCCCAGGAACCCCGTCGCCCCGCTGACAATCAATTTGCGCATGCAATGCAAATACATTGGATCGGGTCGCCGTGCAACTCCTCCCGTGTATCCTCGCCGGGGTGCAGCTCCCCGTGATGCCCCCCCTGCCCCCGATGCTCGCCAAGCGCGTCGACACCCTCCCGACCGGCGAGGGGTTCCTCTTCGAGCCCAAGTGGGACGGGTTCCGCACCCTCGTGTTCCGCGACGGCGACGAGGTGGAGCTCCAGAGCCGCGACGAGAAGCCGCTCGCCCGGTACTTCCCGGAGGTGGTGGCCGCGGTCAAGGCGCAGCTCCCCCCGCGCTGCGTCCTCGACGGCGAGATCGTCATCGTGACGCCCGCCGGCCTCGACTTCGACGTCCTGCAGAACCGGCTCCACCCCGCGGCCTCCCGCGTGAAGAAGCTCTCCGAGGAGACGCCGGCGTCGATCGTGTTCTGGGACGTGCTGTGCGACGGCGACGACGACCTGCGCGGTCGCCCGTTCCACGAGCGGCGCGCGCGGCTCGAGGCGTTGCTCGCGAACGTCGCCCCGCCCGTGCACGTGACCCCGATGACGACGGACCGCGCGCTCGCCGCGGACTGGTTCGAGCGCTTCGAGGGCGCCGGGCTCGACGGCGTGATGGCCAAGCCCCGCGACGGCGTCTACGAGTCCGACAAGCGCACCATGCTCAAGGTCAAGCACGAGCGCACCTGCGAGTGCGTCGTGGCCGGGTTCCGCTGGCACGCCAAGAAGGGCGTCGAGGAGGGCACCGCGGTCGGGTCGCTGTTGCTCGGGCTGTTCGGCGACGACGGCAAGCTGCACCACGTGGGCGTGACCGCCACCTTCACGGACAAGCGGCGCAAGGAGCTCGTCGAGGAGCTCGCGCCGTACCGCGACCACGCGCTCGAGGGGCACCCGTGGGCCGAGTGGGCCTCGTTCTCCCACGGCGACGCGCAGCGCGTGCCCGGCCAGAAGAGCCGGTGGAGCCAGGGCAAGACGCTGGAGTGGGAGCCGCTGCGCTGCGAGCTCGTGGTCGAGGTGGCGTACGACCACCTGCAGGGCGCGCGGTTCCGACACACCGCGCAGTTCCGCCGGTTCCGGCAGGACAAGCCGCCCGCCGCGTGCCGCTACGACCAGCTCGAGACCACGGCCCCGTACGAGCTCTCGGCGATCTTCGGCGCGCGCTAGGTGCTAGCCTCTCTCCTTTCGGGAAGAGGGGGCACGCGATGTCACGCTCGGTTGGTTCGCCCTCGGGCTGGTTGCTCGGTTCGGTTGCGCTGTTCGTCACCTTGACCACCGGGTGCGCAGCGCCCGAGGACGTCGCTCCGAGCCCCTCCGACACGGGCGGGGACGGCGCCGCCGACACGGGCGCCGATGCGAAGGTCGACGGGGCCGACGCCGGACCCGAGTGCACGACCGGCGGCACCGACGTGCGGGGCTGCGGGAGGTGCGGCAAGCAGAAGCGCACCTGCGTCTCCGGCAAGTGGGCAGCGTGGGGCAGCTGCGCCGACGAGGTCGAGGGCGCCGAGTGCTCGCTCGGCGAGAAGCGGACGACCGACTGCGGCAACTGCGGCAAGAGCAACGACACCTGCGACACGACGACCTGCACCTGGAACGTGGGCGCGTGCACCGGCGAGGGCGAGTGCGCCCCCGGCACCGAGGAGACCTCGACCGCGTCGTGCACCACCGCCGGCGAGATCCGCACGCGGACGTGCGACGACAAGTGCAAGTTCTCCGCGTACAGCGACTGCGCCGCGCCCAAGGGCTGGCTCACCACCAGCGATCCGCCGTCGGGCTTCGAGCCGCGCTACGGCGCGGTCACCGTCTTCGACGGCACCAGGCCCATCGTGTGGGGCGGGGCCGCGGTCGACTTCTTCGGCGACACGACCGCGCTCGGCGACGGGGCGACCTACGACATCGGCGCCGACAAGTGGACCCTCCTGCCCAGTGGTGGCCCCGGAGGTCGGGCGTTCGCGTGCGGCGTGTTCGGCAAGGGCAAGATGATCGTCTGGGGTGGCGTTGCCGGCGGGTCCGCCACCAGCTTCTCCCTGCAGGCCGACGGGGCGCTCTACGATCCCGCGACCAAGACCTGGTCGACGATGACCACCACCGGCGCGCCGAGCGCGCGGTTCAGCCCAGGGTGCGTCTGGTCGTCGACCACCAGCGAGATGATCGTCTGGGGGGGCTGCACCACCATCGACTCGACCGGGAGCTGCACCACGTGGGCCGCCGACGGTGGGGCCTACGATCCCGTCAAGAACACCTGGACCGCGCTGCCGACGGCGCCCGGCGGCTTCGCGGCGCGCGCGGCGCACTCGATGGTGTGGTCGGGGACCGAGGCGTTGATCTGGGGCGGCGGGACGGACCTCGCCGAGTACAAGGACGGACTGCGCTACGAACCCGTCGCCAAGACGTGGACCACCCTGCCCGCCGCCCCCTCGGGCCTCGTGGGTCGACTCGGCCACGCCAGCGTGTTCACCGACAAGGAGCTGTTCGTGTACGGCGGCGCCGAGCTCTCGTCGGGCACCGCGCTCGGCGACGGGGCGCGCTACCTGCCAGGGGGGAGCTGGACCCTCGTCGCGACGCCGAGCAGCTCCACCTTCGCGTCGCCCGAGCGCTACCTGCCGACCAGCTGGTACGGCGCAGGCAAGGTCTGGGTGTGGTCGGGGCTCGATTCGAGCTTCTCGATGACCAAGGGCGGCGCCTCGTACGAGATCGCGACGGGCACGTGGGCTGCGATGCCCACCACCGGCGAGCCCACCCCGCGCGCCTTCCCGGCCTTCGTGTGGACCGGCAAGGAGGCGTTCCTGTTCAGCGGCATCGACTACGACTTCAGCGAGACGTTGAAGGGCGGCGCGATCTTCCGACCCTAGTCGCCTCTGGTCGCTCCCGGATGGTCCCCATCCGGTCCTCCGCTCCGGATCAGCGTGCCACTGTGCGCCATGCGTGCTCGGCCGCCCCCGAAGAAGACAGCCAATTCCGTCCTCGAGACCGTGCACGCTTCTTGCGAGCCCGAGGACATGCGTCGCTCTCTCCTCGGTCTCCTCCTCGTCGCTGCCTGCTCCACCGAACCCGCCTCCCCCCCGGCGGCCACCGATCCCGGCAAGCCCATCGCCTGGAACGCGAGCGCGCTGCCCACCGACTCGACCGAAGCGCTCGCCAAGATCGACGCCGAGCGCAAGGCCAGCGCGGGCTTGACCAAGGACACCCTCCTCGCGAAATACCCCGTCCCGTACGCGACGACCCTGCCCTACGACCCGAAGACCGCGGTGGGCGTCGACGCTCTCCAGAAGTCGTCGCTCGCGCTCTCCTCCGAGAGCCTCGAGGCCCTCGGCAAGAACGGCTTCGTCGTCACCGACGCGCGGCGCTTCCCGAGCTTCGTGTACGGCTACGCGAGCCTCTACGCGCAGGATCTGCCGCTCTACGTCTCGGCCGACTCGGTGCTCTACGCGGTGCACCAGTCCTACGACAAGATCCTGCAGACCCTCGAAGATCGGTCGCTCGCGCCCTCGCTCACGTCGCTGCTCGGGCGCATGCGCGCGGCGCTGCCGGGCGCCGCGATGGACGCCGAGACCAAGGCCGACGCCGACCTGTTCCTCACCGTCGCCGTGCGCTTGCTCACGAAGAAGCCGGCGGCGCCCGTGGCGGGCGCGGACGGCGCGCGGGTCGACGCCCTCGTCGCCGCCGCCGAGGCCGCGAAGGGCATGCAGACGGTGACCCTGTTCGGCATCCCGCGCGAGGTCGACTTCTCGATGTTCCAGGTGCGCGGCCACTACGTCGCCGACCCGAACGCCGGGCTCGATCTCGAGGGGTACTTCCGGGCGATGATGTGGCTCGGGCGCACCGACTTCCGGTTCCTCGAGACCCAGCCCGACGGCTCGCAGGTGCTGCGCCGGCGGCAGATCGAGGCGGCCCTCGCGCTGCGCGACCTGATGGGCAAGGAGGGGCGCGCCGAGTGGGGCGCGATCGACGCGACGATCAAGGCGTTCGTCGGCGAGATGGACGACATGTCCCTCACCCAGCTCGACGGGTTCGCCACCGACCTCGGTGTCGTCACGCCGGGCGACCTCGGCAAGGTCGCCGACGCCACGCTGCAGAAGGCCCTGCTCTCCGGCAAGTACGGCGTCCCGAAGATCCTGAGCCAGGTGGTGCGCAACGGCCTCACGAGCGGCACGCTCCCGATGTCGAGCACGTTCCTCTTCCTCGGTCAGCGCTACGTGTTCGACTCCCACGTCTTCTCCAACGTGGTCTGGGATCGCACCAAGGCGAAGCGCATGATGCCGAACCCGCTGGACGTGGCGTTCGCCGCGCTCGGCAACGACAGCGCGGCGCCGCTGCTCTCGGCCGACCTCGCGCGGTACGGCTACGCGCCCGACCTGCACATGATGCGGTTCCTCGGCGACCTGCACGGCGCCGAGTTCTGGCAGGGCAGCCTCTACAACCTGTGGATGTCGTCGCTACGCGCGCTCTCGCCGAGCGCGGAGTTCAAGGCACCGGCCGCCGCGGGTCTCCCGGCCGTCGCGGCGACGGAGCCGTGGGGTCGTCGCATCCTCTCGACGCAGCTCGCGTCCTGGGCCGAGCTCCGCCACGACACGGTGCTCTACGCCAAGCAGTCGTTCACGTCGGGCGCGGCGTGCGTGTTCCCCGACGCCTACGTCGATCCCTACCCCGCGTTCTACGCCCGCATCCACGACCTCGCGGTGAAGGGCAAGGCGCTCGTCGGCACGCTCCCGTTCACGAGCGCCTACGAGGGCAGCAAGATCGCCGCTTACTTCGACCGCCTCGCCACGGTCTCGACGAAGCTGCGCGAGATGGCCGAGCTCCAGCGCAAGGGCCTCCCCATCACCGCCGAGCACCTGTCGTTCATCAACGAAGCCGTGAAGGTCGACCGCATCTGCGACTCTTCGGTCGCCAACGGCTGGTACGCGAAGCTGTTCTTCGACCCGAGCAAGGGCGTGGAGCTCGACCCGGTGATCGCCGACGTGCACACGCAGCCCACGGACGAGGGCGGCAACACGGTCGGCAAGGTGCTGCACGTGGCGACGGGGATGCCGCGGATGATGGTGGTGACGGTCGGCGGCCTCGACGGCTGCACCACGCCGCGCGCGTACGTGGGCCTCGCTTCGTCGTACTTCGAGGAGACGACGGGCGATTTCAAGCGCTACACGGACCAGGAGTGGTCGGCGAAGATCAAGTCGGCCACGCCGCCCGACGTGCCGTGGATGACGGGCGTCGTGACGACCAAGTAGCGGTTCACGCACCGGGCCCCCTCCGACCTCAGCATTGGCGGCGGTTTCGGCGCGAACGGTCAAGCGACTGTCGCGGCCCGCCCTTTCCGGGAGGGCCGGGCCGGGATCAGACTCGGGGCATGCTCCAGGGCAAGCGCCACGCGCCGTCCGGCCGGACCAACAATGTCCGGTCGGGACCAGAAACGACCGCTCCGGGGGTAGGCTCCCGAGCCGAGAAGCCCTAGCTGGATCCGATTCGAATGGCCGAAGGGGATCTCGCCAAGGACCTCGCCTCGCTCCGCATCGATCGGGGCGGCGAGCGAGCAGACGCGCCGACCACCACCGCTGGGTCGGGTGCGGGGTCGGCGGGCGGGCAGCGCACGCGCGGCGTCGTCCGGTTCGTGGTGGTGGTCGCCCTCCTGGCCGGCCTCGGGTTCGGCATCAAGGTCGCCGCGCCACGGATCAGCGAGCGCGTGTTCAAGCCCGAGGTGCAGGTCACCGAGATCACCCTGGTGTCGCCCGCGCAGGCTTCGGTCGAGCTCTCGTCCACGGGCTACGTGCTCCCGCAGACCGTCGCGAAGGTGGGCGCCAAGGTCGTCGGCAAGATCACCAAGGTCCACGTGAAGGAGGGCGCGCACGTCAAGGCCGGCGCCATCCTCTTCGAGCTCGACGCGACCGACCAGAAGAGCGCCCTCGCCACCGCGCAGGCCAAGGTGGCGTCGGCCGCCGCGCGCGCCGCCGCGGCCAAGGCTCGCGCCGCGGCCGCCCGCGCCAACGTGGCGGAGCTCGAGGTGCAGCTCGAGCGACAGAAGAAGCTCGCCGCCGCCGGCGCGGTCACCACGAACACCGTCGAGGACCTCGAGCTGAAGCTCAAGGGCCTCAAGGCGCAGGTGCTGGTCGCCGACGCAGACTCCGCGGCCGCCTACGCCGACGCGACCGCCGCGCAGGCCGAGGTGGGCGTCTACAGCGGCAACCTCTCCGCGATGACCATCGCGGCGCCGATCGACGGCACGGCGATCGGCAAGCCGGTCTCCGTCGGCGACGTCGTGAGCCCCGGCACGCCCCTGGTCGAGCTCGCGGATTTCACCACGCTCCTCGTCGAGACCGACGTCCCCGAGGCCCGCCTCGGCCTCGTGAAGGCGGGCGCCCCCTGCGAGATCGTCCTCGACGCCTACCCCGACAAGCGCCTCGCCGGCGAGGTCGCCGAGATCGTCCCCAAGCTCAACCGCGCCAAGGCGGCCGGCACGGTCAAGGTGAAGATCACCAGCAAGGTCGACGTGTTGCCGGAGATGGCGGCGCGCGTGAGCTTCCTCAAGAAGGCGCTCGAGGCCGCCGAGATGAAGGAGCCACCGAAGAAGGTCGTGCCCGCCGCCGCGCTCGTCGACCGGGCGGGGCAGAAGCACGTCTTCGTGATCGATGGCGGCAAGCTGCGCCTCGTGCCGGTCACGGTGGGCGGCCCGTTCGGCGGTGGACTCGAGCTGAAAGAGGGCCCGACGGCGGGCACGCGCGTCGTGAACAACCCGGCGTCGACCCTCTCGGACGGACAAGCGGTGAAGGAAGGGAGCCCGTGATGAGCGAGGAGAATGGGAAGCCGAAGGCCAGCGACGTGCTCGTCCGGCTCGAGAAGGTCGGCAAGGCGTACGAGCGCGGCGGCGAGCGGCTGCAGATCCTCGAAGACCTCGACCTCGACATCGAGCGCGGGTCGTTCGAGGCCCTCATGGGCCCCTCGGGCTCGGGCAAGTCCACCCTCCTCAACCTCATCGCGGGCCTCGACCGCCCCACCTCGGGGAAGATCCGCGTCGGCACCAAGCAGCTCGAGGCGCTCGGCGAGGGCGAACTCGCGCGCTTCCGCGCCGACACCATCGGGTTCATCTTCCAGTCGTACAACCTGATGCCGGTGTTGAACGCCGTCGAGAACGTCGAGCTCCCCCTGCTCCTCACCAAGGTGCCGTCCAGCGAGCGGCGCAAGCGCGCCGAGACGGCCCTGCGCGTCGTGGGGCTCGAGGACCGCAAGGGCCACTACCCGCGCCAGCTCTCCGGTGGACAGGAGCAGCGCGTGGCGATCGCCCGCGCGATCGTCAACGACCCGACCCTCATCGTCGCCGACGAGCCGACCGGTGACCTCGACCGCAAGAGCGCGGACGACATCCTCGCGCTCCTCGAGCAGCTCAACACCCAGCTCGGCAAGACCATCGTCATGGTCACCCACGACCCGGCGGCCGCCGAGCGCGCGAAGATCATCCGCCGGCTCGACAAGGGCGCGCTCAAGTGACCCTCGTCGGCCTCGCCGCGCGGAACGTCCTCCGCAACAAGTTCCGCGCCGTGCTGACCATCGTGGGCGTGGCGGTCTCGATCCTCACGTTCATGCTGCTCCGCACCGTGGTCTACGCGTGGACCGCCGGCGCCGAGTGGGCGGCCAAGGATCGCGTCGTCACGCGCCACAAGGTCACCTTCGTGATGACCTTGCCCAAGCGCTACATCGACGACGTCCGCACCAAGGTGCCGGGCGTGAAGGTGGCCACCTTCGCCAACTGGTTCGGCGGCAAGGATCCGAAGCACGACAAGGAGTTCTTCGGCGCGCTCGCGGTCGACCCGGCCACCCATTTCACCGTCTACGACGACATGTCCGTGACCCCGGACGTGCTCGAGAAGTGGAAGGCCGACCCCCAGGGCGCGATCGTCGGCGACGTCCTCGCGAAGAAGATGGGCTGGACCGTCGGCAGCAAGATCACGCTGGTCAGCGGCATCTACCCGAAGCAGGGCGACTGGGAGTTCCACGTCGTCGGCACCTACGACGCGAAGAGCAAGTCCGTCGACCGCTCCACCTTCATCTTCCGCTGGGACTACCTGAACGACAGCCTCCCCGAGGCGCGCAAGGACCAGATCGGGTGGATCGTCGCGCGGGTCACCGACCCGAGCCGCGCGGCGGCGACAGGCGTCGAGATCGACAAGATGTTCGACGAGAAGGAGATCCAGACCCTGAGCCAGGACGAGCGCGCGTTCAACGCCTCGTTCCTCGCGTCGTTCAGCGCGGTGCTCACCGCCATCGACCTCATCTCCATCGTGATCCTGGTGATCATGGGCCTCGTGCTCGGCAACACCATCGCGATGGGGGTCCGCGAGCGCACGAACGAGTACGGTGTGCTCAAGGCGCTCGGCTTCTCCAACGCCCACATCGTCTGGTTCGTGATGGGCGAGGCGCTGGTCATCGGCGGCGCGGGCGGCGCGCTCGGCCTCTTGATCTCCTACCCGTTCATCGAGAAGGGGCTCGGCCGCTTCCTCGAGGAGAACATGGGCGCGATGTTCCCCTACTTCCGGATCAACCCGGCGACGACCGCGCTCGCCATCGGGCTGGCCTTCGGGCTCGCGATCGTCGCGTCGGTCATCCCGGCGCTCCAGGCCGGCCGGCTCAAGACCGTCGACGCGCTCAAGAGGCTCGCATGATCCCGATCAAGTACAACCTCCGCAGCCTCGCGGTCCGCAAGACCACCTCGGTCGCCACGGCGCTGGGGATCGCCCTCGTGGTGTTCGTCCTCGCCTCGGCGCTGATGCTCTCGGCGGGGATCAAGCGCACGCTCGCCACGGGCGGGCACGCCAACGTCGCCATCGTCATGCGCCAGGGCAGCGACAACGAGCTCTCGAGCGGCATCGAGGCGGCCAACGTCTCGCTCGTCGCGGCCGGCCCCGGGGTCAAGCGCGACGTGCCCGCTTCGGGCGAGGCCATCGTCGTGCTCGCCATGGAGAAGGTCGGCGTCGACGGCGTGGCCAACGTACAGGCGCGCGGCGTCACGAGCGCGGCGCTCGGGCTTCGCCCCGAGGTGAAGGTCGTCGAGGGCGTCGCCCCCCGGGCCGGCGCCGAAGAGGTGATGGTCGGCAAGCGCATCGCCGGCCGGTTCAAGGGCCTCGCCCTCGGCCAGACCTTCGAGCTCCGCAAGAACCGCCCCGTGAAGGTGGTCGGCGTGTTCGAGGCCGACGGCTCGTCCAGCGAGTCCGAGGTGTGGTGCGACCTCGACATCCTCCGCAACGCCTTCGCGCGCCAGGGCTACGTGTCCTCGGTGCGGGTCCAGCTCGACTCGCCGGCCGCGTTCGACGGCTTCAAAGCCGCGATGGAGAGCGACAAGCAGTACGGCTTCCTGGCGCTGCGCGAGACCGACTACCTCGAGAAGCAGTCCGAGGGCACGGCCATGTTCATCGGCGTGCTCGGCACGCTGATCTCGGTGTTCTTCGCCGCCGGCGCGATGATCGGCGCGATGATCACCATGTACGCGGCCGTCGCGAACCGGCAGCGCGAGATCGGCACCCTGCGCGCGCTCGGCTTCTCGCGCACGTCGATCCTCGGCTGCTTCCTCCTCGAGTCGACCGTGCTCGCCCTGATCGGCGGCGCGGTCGGCGCGAGCGCCGCGCTGCTGATGCGGTTCGTGAAGTTCTCGATGATGAACTTCTCGAGCTGGTCCGAGATCGTCTTCACGTTCCAGCCCACCGCCCCGATCCTCGTCGTGTCCCTGGTGTTCGCCGGCTCGATGGGCCTGCTCGGGGGGTTCTTCCCGGCGGTGGCGGCGGCGCGCGTGTCGGCGATCCAGGCGATGCGCGGGTGACGCCGGGCCACCACTGCCCCGTGATGCGCCTCGCCATCGCGCTGTGCGCCTGCGCCGGATGCGCCTCGCCGAGACCCTCTGCGCCTCCGCCGCCGCCCGCGCCCGTCGCGCCGGCCCCGCCGAAGGCGCACCGCGGGCACCTGCTGGTCCACGCGTTCGGCAAGGGCCTCCTCGAGTGCAAGCCTGCGTGCATCGCGATCGACGACCACGCCAAGCAGACGAAGAGCCCGCGCCGGGTCGGACCCGGCCGCTACCTGCTGCCCCAGGGGATCTTCGACCTCGCGACGCACCGGCTCACGCCCCTGCCGAATCTCGATCCGACGAAGTTCGAGTACGGAAGCTTGTGGCTGCTCGACGAGGCGACCGTGGCGGTGGAGTACACGAACACCCACGATGTCGTGCGCGTCTCGCGCGGGGGTGGCCCCTTCGTGCCGCTGGTGGAGCCCATCCCACCCAAAGCCGGCGACTTCACCTTCCTCCCGGACGGTCGCCACGCGTTCAAGACCGCGCCGCTGATGGGCGGCCCCGAGTCGCCGTACTTCGTCGACGTGATTGCGGGCCAGAAGGTGACCTTGCACCACGTGAGCGCGCTCGGCGGCAAGCCGAAGCCGCTCGTGACGCGCGACCAGATCCTGCACGCCGACTTCGTGCTCGGCGGCGCGTCCATCGTCTACTGGGCGCCGGGCCGCCTCGATGTTCCGAAGTCGCTGCGCACCCTGTTGCTCGAGCGCGTCGACGTGGCCACCGGCACCGTCCAGCGGCTCGAGGAGCTCACGACGCCGTTCACGATGCGTGGCACCCCGGAGACCGAACACCACACGCCCTCGCGGTTCGTCGTCCACGTCGCCTACGACGCGGGGGGCGCCGAGCGCGTGCGGGTCGTCGACGTCGGTTCGGGGGAGACCAGGGACGCGGCGCTCGGACCCAAGGAGACCCTCGCGCACCCATTCAACCCGGCCCACGCCGGCAACTGGCCCTGGTGGGAGCGCCGTGACGACGACGTGGTCGTGCTCCAGCAGAAGAGCGACGACGGCGTCCGGGTGCGGGTGCTCGCCATGCCCGGCCTCGAGCCCGTGCTCGAGACCACCCTGCCCTTCCCGAACGTGAGCGCCATCGACTGGGTCCGCGACTAGGCCCCCGCGATTCGCCGACGCGGTAGGATGCGCACCTTCGTCCTCGGGGCCTTCGCCCCCGGCCCACAGGAGCGCCGCGCATGCCTGCTGCCACCATGGAACAGCTCGTCTCCCTCTCCAAGCGCCGGGGGTTCATCTTCCCGGGCTCCGCCATCTACGGCGGCCTGCAGGGCACCTACGACTACGGCCCGCTCGGCGTCGAGCTCAAGAACAACCTCAAGCTCGCCTGGTGGCGCGCCAACGTCTGGGAGCGCGACGACGTCGAGGGCCTCGACGCCGCGATCCTCATGAACAAGCTCACCTGGCGCTACTCGGGCCACGAGGAGACCTTCGTCGATCCGATGGTCGACTGCCGCGCCTGCAAGATGCGCTGGCGCGCCGACCAGATCGCGGGAAAGTGCCTGAACTGCGGCTCGACCGACCTCACCGAGCCCCGGCCGTTCAACCTGATGTTCAAGACCCAGGTCGGCCCCGTGCCGGACCCGGAGTCGTTCTCGTACCTGCGGCCCGAGACCGCGCAGGGCATCTTCGTCAACTTCAAGCACGTCCTCGACGCGACCAACCGCAAGCTGCCGTTCGGCATCGCCCAGATCGGCAAGGCGTTCCGCAACGAGATCACGCCGCGCAACTTCATCTTCCGCGTGCGCGAGTTCGAGCAGATGGAGATCGAGTTCTTCGTGCGGCCCGGCGAGGACGAGGCGTGGCACGAGAGGTGGGTCGCCGATCGCATCGCCTGGTGGCGCTCGGTCGGACTCGACGGTCAGAACCTCGAGGCCTACCACCAGAAGCCGAGCGAGCTCGCCCACTACGCCAAGGCCACCGTCGATCTGCTCTACCGCTTCCCGCACGGGCTCGAGGAGCTCGAGGGCATCGCCAACCGCACCGACTACGACCTCGGGTCGCACTCCAAGGAGCAGGCCTCGCTCGGCCTCACGGCGCGCGCCACGCCGAACGCGCACTCCACCGAGAAGCTCACCTGGTTCGACCCCGACGCCAAGAAGCACATCGTGCCGTTCGTCATCGAGCCCTCGGGCGGCGTCGACCGCGGCGTGCTCGCGGTGCTCTCCGAGGCCTACGCCGAGGAGCTCGTCAAGGCGCCGCCCGCCGAGCGTCTGCAGCCGGCGGCCGAGGCGCTCACCACGTTCCTCAAGTCGGTCTCGCGCAACGAGAAGCTCCCGTCGGCCACCAAGGACGCGATCCTCGCCGAGGGCGAGCGCATCGCGGCCGCGCCGTCCGAGCGGCTCGCGTCGGTGGCCGGGCTGCTCGCGCTGCCGGGCGTCGAGTCGATCGAGGTCGCCAAGAAGCTCCGCGGGCAGGTGGAGCCGATCGTCGACGAGTTCTACCGCACGGTGCTGCACCTCAAGCCGCGCATCGCCCCCATCAAGGTGGCGGTGCTCCCGCTCAAGAAGAACCAGCCCGAGATCGTCGAGACCGCCAAGCGCATCCGGCGCGAGCTGCAGGGCGCGGCGGCGATGCGCACCGTGTACGACGACACCGGCGCGATCGGGAAGCTCTACCGGCGCCAGGACGAGATCGGCACGCCGTTCTGCGTGACCGTCGACTTCGACAGCATCGGCCAGGGCAAGGACCCGGCGCTGGCGGGCACCGTCACGGTGCGCGACCGCGACACGATGGCCCAGGAGCGCGTGCCGGTGAAGGAGCTCGAGGGCTTCCTGCGGGAGAAGCTGCGATGAAGACGATGGACGAGGGCGTGCTCGGCACGTTCACGCGGGAACGGTTCGAGAGCGACGGCTTCGCCCACGACGTCTACCGCAAGGGAGAGGGCCCGGCCGTCGTGGTCATCGCCGAGATGCCGGGCATCTCGCCGATGGTGCTCGGGTTCGCCGACCGCGTCGTCGCGCTCGGCTGCACGGCCGTCCTGCCCGACCTGTTCGGCACCGCAGGGCGCGACCCGCTGGTGAAGGACGCCTCCACCAAGCTCTACGCCGTCCGCACGATGGCGCGTGCGTGCGTCAGCCGCGAGTTCACCGCGTTCGCCACCGGGCGCTCGTCGCCGGTGGTGGCGTTCCTCCGCGCGCTCGCGCGCAAGGAGCACGCGCGCTGCGGTGGGCCGGGCGTCGGCGTGGTCGGCATGTGCTTCACCGGCGGCTTCGGGCTCGCGATGGCGGCCGAGCCCTGCGTGCTCGCGCCGGTGCTCTCGCAGCCGTCTCTGCCCATCGGGCCGCACGCCCGGCGGGGAATCGACTGCTCGGCGGAGGAGCTCGCGACCGTCGCAGAGCGGTGCGCCCGCGAAGATCTGAAGGTGATGGGCCTGCGCTTCCGCGGGGATCCGCTCGTGCCCGAGGAGCGCTTCGCGTTCCTGCGCGAGAAGCTCGGCTCGGCCTTCGTCGCCGTGGAGCTCGACCAGCGTGACGGTCACCCCGACAGCCCACTGCCCCGCCACCACTCGGTGCTCACCGCGAGCCTGATCGACGAGCCA
>JAEUKC010000459.1:0-26547 GCA_016794445.1 Myxococcales bacterium | reverse complement strand
CGCAAGCGCTCGCGCGGCTCGCTCGGCGTGCGCACCAGGCAGGACCACGGGCGCACGGTCGTCACGTCGGTCCTGCGCGGGCGGGCGGGACACGCGGCCGGGCTCGACCCGGGCGACGAGCTCGTCGCCATCGACGGCGTGCGGGTCGAGGGTCGCGTCGAGGCCGTGCTCGCCGACCACGCGCCGGGTACCACGGTCGCGGTGCTCGTCTGCCGCGGTGGCGTCCTCACCACCTTCACCGCCGAGCTCGAGCCCACGCCGTTCGACCTCGTCCGCGTGGTCCGTCGGGGCGACGTCTCGGCCGAGATCCGCGCGCTCCGGGAGGCCTTCCTCCGCGCCGCCGATCGCGGCACAGGAGCCCCATGAATGCGAAACCCGCGGAGGCCTCGGTCTGCCACATGACGGAGCTCGTGCTCCCGAGCCACGCCAACGCCCTCGGCACGGTGTTCGGTGGGACCATCATGTCCTGGGTCGACCTCTGCGGCGCCGTCTGCGCGCAGCGCCACGCCGAGCAACGCGTCGTAACCGCGTTCGTCGACGACCTCGTGTTCCAGCACCCGGTGCGCGTCGGTGAGGTCGCCCGCCTCGAGGGCCGCGTCACCGCCACCTTCCGCACGAGCATGGAGGTCGAGGTCGTGGTGTCGGGCGAGGAGTCCACGAGCGGCAAGACCTGGCCGTGCGTGCGCGCGCTGCTCACCTTCGTGGCCATCGACGCGGTCGACCGCAAGCCCGTGCCGGTCCCGCCGCTCCTGCTCGAGACCGAAGCGGCGCGCGCGGCCCAGCGCGCTGGCGAGGAGCGCCGCGCCCAGCGGCTCGAGAAGGGCAAGGACGCGCGATGATCCGGCGGCGCATGCAGGGTCACGGGCTCGGCCTCTCGGTCGTGGAGTGGGGCAGCGAGGGCGCGCCGCTCGTCGTGCTGCTGCACGGGTTCCAGGACGCGGCGGAGAGCTTCGACGACGTCGCGGCCCCCCTCGTGCAGCGCGGCTTCCGCGTCGTCGCGCCCGACCTGCGCGGGTTCGGCGACAGCGACCGGGTCCCTCCCGGCGGCTATTACTACTTCCCCGACTACGTGTTCGACGTCGCCGAGATCCTCGACGCGCTCTCGCCCCATGCGCCCGTGCGGCTCGTCGGCCACTCGATGGGCGGCACCGTCGCCACGCTCGTCGCCGGCACGTTCCCCGATCGGATCGCGGCCCTCGCCCTGATCGAGGGGGTCGGACCGCCCTCCGTGCCCGGCGACTTCGCCGTCGAGCGCATGGCTGCGTGGATCGAAGGCGTCCGCAAGCAGCGCGGGCGACCCGAGAAGTCGCTCTCGATGGAGGAGGCGGTCTCCCGCCTGCGCATCAGCCACCCGAACCTGCCAGTTTCGACGGTGGCGCGCCGCACCGCGCAGCTCACCCGCCTCGGTGACGACGGGCGCTACGTGTGGGCGTTCGATCCGCTGCACCGCACCCGGAGCCCGCTCGAGTTCCAGGTGGAGCGCTGGCGGACCTTCGCGCGGCGCATCACGGCGAGGACCTTGTGCATCGGCGGCGGCCCGACCGGCTTCCACCCCGACGACGAAGCGGAGCGCATCGCGGTGATCCCCGGCGCCCGTTCGGTCGAGATCGACGGCGCGGGCCACATGATCCACTGGACCGCGCCCGCGACCCTCGCGACCACCCTCGCCGACTTCTTCGGGCGAGACTAGCGCCCGCGCAGCAGCACGAGCGCGATGACGGCCAGCGCGAGGCCGATGATCACGAGCCACACCCACGTGGGGATGCGCGTCGCGGGTTCGGCCGCGGGCGCGAGCGGCGCGGACGCCGGCTTCTCGGGCTCCATCGAGCGACTCGGAGGGCTGCCCGCGACGAAGTTGGCGGCCGGCACGCGGACCTCGGGCCCGGCCAGGGTCACGTTCGGCGGTGGGCGCGACGACTGCGGGGCGCGGAGCTCGCTCGGCGGAGGGCGCTTGGCGGTCACGAGCGTGGTGCCGATGTCCCCCGAGGCCAGGTCCACGTTGCCTTCGACCAGCGTCGGGCGCGGCGCGGCGGGCAACGCCGATTCGACGGTCGCCTTCAGATCCTGTGGCTCCGCGCGCGTCGGCTCGTCGTTCACGGCGCGGAAGCGGGCCGACACCTTGCGCTCGGGCTCCGCGGGCCGCGGCAGGGCGTTCGGGAGCGGTGCGCCGGTCAACGCCGCGGAGAGCGCGAGGTAGAACGCCTCGATGCTGTCGTAACGCTGGCTGCGATCGGACGCGAGCCCCCGCACGAGCACGTCGTCGGCAGCCGCGGGCAGGTCGGGTCGCACCGACGAAGGCTTGGTGCGCTCGCCCGAGAGCACCGCCTGGAACAGCTGGAAAGGCTGCGCGAACGGGAACGGCTTCTTGCCGGTCAGCGCCTCGAACATCACCGCGGCGAAGCCGAACTGGTCGGCGCGGTGGTCGATGTCGGCCACGCCCTGCATCTGCTCGGGTGGCGAGTACGCCATCGTGCCGAGCATGATCCCGGTCTGCGAGAGCTTGCGCCCTTGCTGGGTGTCGAGCAGCTTCGCGAGCCCGAAATCGAGGATCTTCGTGGTGCCCATGCCGTCCTTGCGGACGCGGAAGATGTTCTCGGGCTTGAGGTCCCGGTGGACGATGCCGGCCTGGTGCGCGTGATGGAGCGCGTGCGCTGCGGGACCGAGCAGGCGCAGCGCGCGGTCGATCGGCAAGGCGCCCTCGCGCTCGAGGAGGTCGCGCAGCGTCTCGCCGACGAGCAGCTCGGTCACGAGGTAGGGGACGCCGTCGTCCGCGGTGCCGACGTCGAGGAGCGTGAGGACGTTGGGGTGGTCGAGTCGCCGCAGCGCCTCGGCCTCGTTCCAGAACCGCGCGATGGTCTCGCCGTGGTGGAGGAACTGCGGGTGCAACAGCTTCACCGCGACGCTCTGTCCGGTGCCGCGCTCGACCCCTGCGTGCACGACGCCGAAGGTCCCGGAGCCGAGGACTTCGCCGACCACCCAGCGATCGCCGAGCACGCGCCCGACAAATCCCGAGGTCTCGACGCTCAAGCCACGCTCCTTGGACGATGAAAGAAGGAATCGGAGGGAAAAGACGGACCCCGCCGCCCGTCGGGAGGCAGGAGGGCACAGAATAGCCAATTCGTGCGCGGACGAAAGCACGGCGCGGCGCCGAGGCATTTTCCGCCTCCCCGGACGACCCGATACCCAAGGGACACGGCTTCCGGTAGGAATCGAGCAACGCCATGAACTCCGTGCCCCCGCCAAGCCACCTGCCGGGTGAGCTGCTCGATGGCCGCTATCACCTCGGCGAGGTGGTCGGGCGCGGCGGCCACGGCGTCGTCTACCGGGCCCGCGACGAGCAGGCCCAGCGCGACGTCGCGATCAAGTTCCTCCACCCGGAGTTCGCGACCGACCCCGAGTTCAACGTGCGCATGCTGCGCGAGGCCCAGGTCGCCGCCAAGCTGCACGGCACCGCCGCGATCGAGATCTACGCGCTGCGCTCCGACAAGACCGGCGCCCTCTTCATCGTGATGGAGCTCCTGTCGGGTCACGATCTCGCCCACTACCTCGCCATGTGGGAAGACCAGGGCCAGTTCTTCCCGCTCGGCGACGTGCCGTCCATCTTCGAGCCCATCGTCACGACCCTCGCCGCCGCGCACGAGCAGGGCATCGCGCACCGCGACCTCAAGCCCGGCAACATCTACGTCGAGAACGTAGACGGTCGCACCAAGGTCCGCTTGCTCGACTTCGGCCTCGCCAAGGTGATGAGCGCGAGCCCGCTCACGCGCTCCGGCATGGTCGCTGGCTCCCCCACCTACATCGCGCCCGAGGTCTGGAAGGGCGACCCGACCAAGCTCGATCACCGCATCGACGTCTACTCGCTCGGCGCGCTCATGTTCCGCGTGATCGCCGGGCAGCCGCCCTTCTCGGGCAGCCTGATCGAGCTCATGCAGGCGAGCCTCACCGCCGCGCGGCCGAGCTTGCACGCGATCCGCAAGGAGCTCCCCGTCGAGGTCGATGTCTGGGTGCAGAAGGCGCTCGCGATCAACAAGGACCAGCGCTACCAGAACGTCCGCGACATGTGGCGCGATCTGCTCCCGCTCCTGCCCATCAAGAAGTGAGCGGAAGTGAACGGAGCGGGCGGCCGATGGTGACCCTCGTCGTCACGTCGTCGTGGCCTCGGGCCGACGATCCCATCGCGGGCACCTTCGTGCGCGCCGACGCGCGCGCGCGGGCTGCGCGGGGCGAGCGGATCATCGTGGCCGCCCCGCGTGGCGCCTCCGAGGCCACCAGCGCACCGGGGATCACCGTGGTCGACGTGCCCTGCGCCGAGCTGTTCGGCACACCAGGGGCCGCGTTGCGCGCGCGGGCCCATCCGCTGCGGATCTACGGCTTGCTCCCCTGGTATCGGGCCATCCGCCGGCTCGTGCTGGAGCACACGCCCGATCGCGTGGTGGCGCACTGGATCGTCCCCGGCGGGCTCGTCGCGGCGCGCGCCTTCGACGGCCCGGTCGAGATCGTCGCCCACGGCGCCGACGTGCGCCTGCTCGAGGCGCTACCGTTCGGAGGCCGCCTCGTCCCGCGACGCGCCAACGTCACGCTGCGCGCCGTCTCGGAAGGCCTCGCCGCTCGCCTGCGCGCGCTCGGGACCCTCGACCCGATCGTCGAGCCGATGCCGCTCGACGACGACGCCATCGAGCGCGCGCGGCAGCGCCCGTTCACGTTCACCGCAGGCCGACCCATCCGCGTCGTGGCCGGGCGCCTGATCGCCGCCAAGCGCATCGAGCGCGCCATCGACCGGACCGCGGCCCTCGGCGGCACCCTCGTGCTCGTCGGGGACGGACCGTCCCGCGCGGCGCTCGTCGCCGAGGCCGGGCAGCGTCGCATCCCGCTCGTCACCACCGGCGCCGTTCGCCACGAGGACGCGCTGCGGATGCTGGCCGGCGCCGACGAGGTGATCGCCCCGCTCTCGGTCGGAGAGGGGGCGCCCACCGTCGTGCGCGAGGCGCGGGCGCTGGGCGTGAAGGTGGCCGTGCTGCGGTCCTGAGTGGGCGACGAAGCCAGTCAGTCGAGCCGGCGCGCGGCCTTCTTCTCGGAGTTTCGCCGCTTGGCCTCCACGCGCCGCGCCTTGCTCGCCTTGCTCGGCTTGCGCGCGATGCGCTTCTTCGGGCGCACGAGCGCCGTGCGCACCAGCGAGGCGATGCGGTCGCGCGCGGCGGCGAGGTTGCGCACCTGGTCGCGGTACTCCTGGCTGACGATCACGATGCGGCCCTCGGCGTCGAGCCGCACTCCGTCGAGCGCGCGCAGGCGGGCGCGCGCGCCCTCGTCGAGCCCCGCCCACTTCTCGAAGTCGAAGCGCAGGTCGACCTTGCTGGCGACCTTGTTCACGTTCTGACCGCCAGGACCCGAAGCGCGCACGGCGGTCCAGGCGAGCAGCGTCGCCGGTACGACGAGATCGTCGCGGATGGTCAGGTCGTCCATGATGGCAGCTCCGAGAGGCCGGCCAGGCCGCCGTCATCGCAGTGTGCCGCACGATCGTCGATCGTGCCACCTCGGTCAGGACTTGCGGCCGGGTACCACGGCGGCGAGCGCCGCGAACTCCTCGATGCTCAGGGTCTCTCCGCGCCGCCCCAGATCGATGCCGGTGGCCGCGAACACCTCGGCGGGCGCGACGCGACCGAGGGCGTTGCGCAGCGTCTTGCGCCGGGCCCCGAACGCCGCGTGCACCACCGCCCGGAACGCGCTGGTCTCGAGCGCCCGCCGCTGCGCGAGCGGGGTCAGCACCACGACCGCGCTCTCGACCTGCGGGGCCGGGTGGAAGCACCCCGCCGACACCACGAACGCGCGCTCGACCGAGAACGCCGCCTGCACGAACACCGAGAGCTGCCCCCACGCCTCGCCGTCGACCACCGAGGCTAGCCGGTCGGCGACCTCGCGCTGCACCATGAACACGGCCCGAGACAGCCCCGGCAGGTCGGTCGCGAGCTCGATGAGCCGCCCGGTGATCTGGTAGGGCAGGTTGCCGGCGAGCACGCCGCCGTCGCGGAACAAGGCGGCGTAGTCCACCTGCGCGGCGTCCGCCTCGAGCAGCGTGAGGCGTCCCTCCTCGAGCTCCGCCGAGAGCTCCTTGCGCAGCACGGGCAGCAGGTCGCGATCGCGCTCGATGGCGGTCACGCGGGCGCCGCGGTCGAGGAGCGCCTGCGTGAGCGTGCCGAGACCGGCGCCGATCTCGACCACGTGGGTACCGGGCTCCGGGACACACAGCGCGGCGATGCGCGCCACGATCGACTCCGCGACGAGGAAGTTCTGCCCGAACGAGCGCTTCGGACGCAGGCCGTGACGCGCCAGCACCGTCCGCGGATCGGTGAAGCTCATGGCGTCGGTTCGCCCACGGGCTCGGCGACGTCCTCGTAGCGGTGCGGGGCGCGCGGGCCGAGTGTGTAGGGCTCGAGCACCCGCGCCCCCGTCTCGCGGGCGAGGTTGGCGTTCGAGCGCTTGCGCGCCTCGCGGAGCTCGATCTCGAGGGCGTCGTGCACCGCCGTGCCGTGCGGGGTGGGCTCGAGCCCGATGCGCGCGTCGACCGCCGCCCAGCGCACACGGACGCCGCGGCGTCGGACGAGCGCGACGGCGTCGCGGAGCTCGGCGGGCACGCTCGCCGGCGTGGGCGCGACCACCACGACGTCGGTGGGACGGGGGCGTACGCGGTGGATGCGGTGGAGCGCGTCGGCGACCCCCATCGGCGCGAGGTTGCCGCTTTCGCGCCCTGGCACGTCGAGCCCGAAGCTCGCCGCGTAGTGACGTACGGTGCGGTCGCGCACCTCGTTGGTCTGCGAGGCGCGGGGCGCGGGCTGCTGGAACGGCGCCCGCGCGCGCAGGGTCTCGAGCCGCGCGAGCAGGCGATCGATGTCTCCGCGCGGCAGATCCGCGAGGCCCGCCGAGTCGAGCGGCCGCGCGTGCTCGATGCAGAGGCGCAGGAGGTCGTCGATCGGCATGCCGCACCGATCGGCGCCCAGCGTGTCGACCGCGTCGAGCCAGATCGCCGCGAGGCGGTCGAGCCCTTCACCGCCACGCGCTGGCTCGCTGAAGGCGACCACGTGGTCGGTCACCAGGGCGACGCCGACCGCCGCGCCGTGGCGCGCGCGCTCGACGACGAAGCCCGAGGCCACGTCGATCGCGCGGTCACCGGGCGACTCGCCGATCGGGCCGACGAAGGCCTCGGCCGAGACGTCGACGATCACCCAGACCACGTCGCGCTCCTCGACGTCGAGCTCGCGCACCATCAGACGACCGCGGCGGCTCGAGGCCTTCCAGGCGATCTTGCGGAACGAGTCGCCGGGGGCGATGTCGCGGATCTCGCGGATCTCGGTGCCCTCGCCGCGCCGGTTCTTGGGGCGCCCGACGGCGGGGTCGGCGCGCATGCGGCCGCCGCGCGGCGGCATGATCCCGCTCGCGATCGCGCGCGGGACGACCTCGATGCCGAGGACGTTGGCGAAGGTGAGCGGCACCTCGAAGGCCGCGCCGACGCCGCTGGCCCCGAGCGCGAGCCCGTGCAGGCCGTGGCGCCCGACCCGCCGCCCCGTGACCTCGACCTCGATGCGCGCGAACCCCCCTGGCAGCACGTCGAGCTCGGTGGGCCGCACCTCGGCGCGCAGCCCCTCGCTCGCGACCGCGCGCAGCGCGTCGACGTGGACGATGCGGTCGCTGCGGTTGCGCAGCTCGGCCACGAACGTGCGGGTGCCGCCGACCCCGATGCGGGCGCGGCGGCTCTGCTCCCGCCAGACCATCTCGAACCCCGCGCGGCGCGCCCGCGCGACGTCGCCGCGCGTGGACGCTCGGCCCCACGCCACGGCCGCCAGGAGAGCGCCGCTGGCGAGCGCCGCCTCGGGACTCCCCGAGGCGATGGCGACGACGGCGAGGGCCACGCCCGTGATGGCGGTGGCGATCGTCGCGCGACGCGGGTTGGTGTGCATCAGCCGCGGCGGTAGGGGACGCGCTGCACGGCGTCCTCGATGATCTGGGCGCGGGCCTTCGGGTCACCCTCGAGCTCGGGCACGAGCACGAGGCGGTGCGAGAGGGCCGCGGTCGCGATCTCGCGCACGTCGTCGGGCGTGACGAACGTGCGGCCCTTGAGCAGCGCGAGGCCGCGCGAGGCGGTGAGGAGCGCGAGCGAGGCACGCGGCGAGGCTCCGAGCACCACGCGCGGGTGCTTGCGGGTGAACGTGGTGAGGGCGACCACGTAGTCGAGCACGTCGTCCTCGACGTGGATGCGCACGGTGAGCTCCTGCAGCTGCGCGACGCGCGCCGGGTCGAGCTGGGCCGCGACGGGGGGCGCTCCCGCGCCGTGGTGGCGCAGCATGTCGACCTCCTCCTTGGGCGCCGGATACCCCATGGCCACGTGCACGAGGAAGCGGTCGATCTGCGCCTCGGGCAGCGGGTAGGTGCCCTCGAGGTCGATCGGGTTCTGGGTGGCGAGCACGATGAACGGCGAGGGCAGCTCGAAGCGATCGCCCTCGATGGTCACCTGGCGCTCCTGCATGGCCTCGAGCAGCGCGGACTGGGTCTTGGCGGGCGCGCGGTTGATCTCGTCGGCGAGCACCACGTTCGCGAAGATGGGCCCTGCGCGCATCTGGAACGTGCCCTCCTTGGGCGAGAGCACGTAGGTGCCGGTGATGTCGCTCGGGAGCAGGTCCGGGGTGAACTGCACGCGCCGCACGGTGCAGCCGAGCGCGGTCGCGAACGCCTTCACGAGCGTGGTCTTGGCGACGCCGGGCACGCCCTCGAGCAGGGCGTGTCCCCGCCCGAGCAGCGCCACGAGCAGCAGGTCGATCGTGCGCGCAGGACCGAGGTAGACCGCGGCCACCGAGGCGCGCAGCGCGTCGAGGGGGGCACGGGCGGCGTCGACTTCGGGCTGCGTGGCGGGCGAGGACGGGGCGCTCATCGGGAGGCCCGGAGGCTACCAGCAACCGGCGCGAGCACGCGACCCAAGAGGCGGACCTCGGCGGCCGAGGCCTTCCAGGTGTCGTTGGCCATGCCGGCGGAGGCGCGCCGCAGCCGTTCGTAGGCCGTCACGGCCCGCTTGACCTCGCGGTCCTCGAGCTTGGCCTCCTTGGCGAGCGTGGTGAGCGCGGCTGGTCGCTCCTGGCTCGCGAGGTCTTCGCGGGCGACGATCGCGGCCTCGAGCCCCTCGAGCAGGGTCTGCAGGCCCTTGGTGGTGAGCGGCGGCTCGCGGGCGAACCAGCGCTTCTTGCCGAACAGCGGCTCGACGCGCGGATCGGCCTCGCCGAAGCCCACCCGCTCCGCGTCGGGATCGGCCCCGGCGTAGCGCGCGCGGGGGATGCGTTGGCGCGAGCCCGCGCGCAGCGTGACCCAGATGGCCGCCGCGAGGGCGATGCCGAGGGCGACGATGCGCGCCGCCGTCTTCTCGAAGCCGCCGCGGCGCACCGAGTCGAGCGCGCCGAGCAGACCGCGGAACCGATCGCGGATCGAGCCGCGCAGACCTCCGCCGAGGCTGCCGCGCTCCTTGAAGCGGTCGTGCAGGATGTGGAGGCGCGCCTCGCGCTTGTGCTCGCCCGCGCCCTCGAGCAGGTAGACGACGAGGTTCTTGGCGACCGCGCGGTTGCCCGGGAAGCGGATCATCGAGTCGATGAACGCCGACGGATCGCCCATCGCCACCAGGCGCCCCTCGCCGACCTGACCGGCGAGCGCGACGTCCGGGCCCACGTCTCCGCCCTGGATCGGGATGCGAAGGAGCGACGAGAGATCGGGGTGACGGACCGTGGTCGGGTGGTTGAGGATCAACTTGCCGACGTCCGCCACGATCGGGTGCCCCGACGCGGGCACCGCGACCGGCAGCTGCGGGTTGCCGTGCAGCATCTCGAGCGGACTCGCCGGCGAAGGGCCCCGCTGGATGCGGAAGCGATCGAGCAGCCGATCGCCGTCGCCGAAGTCGTCGACCACCGCCACCCGCCCGCCGCCGCGCATGAACGCCGAGAGCTCGTCGAGATCGTAGGCACCCTGCGGGTGGATCAGCAGGATCCCGTCGGTCGGCCCGAGCTTCTCGTAGTCGAGCTCGTCGGTCACGTCGACGCGCGACGGCCCGAGCTCTTCACGCGCGATCTCGACGAGCTTGCTGCAGCTCTCCCAGTTCTGTCCGTTCGGATCGAAGGGAGCTGCGCGCGCCAGAGAGGTCACGGGTGAAACCGCGATCGACGAGAGGGCCCATACGACCCCTCCCTGCACGATACGGCTGCGCAGTACCCCGACCCGACCCATCCCTACTCCTGTACCTCGTGCAACTTGACCGGCATACCCCCATTGCTATTGTCTTCGTGAGGGGTCGTTTC
Source organism: Myxococcales bacterium (assembly GCA_016794445.1). Classification (GTDB taxonomy): domain Bacteria; phylum Myxococcota_A; class Polyangia; order Polyangiales; family JADJMO01; genus JADJMO01. Next base: position 16,225 of record JAEUKC010000459.1, on the reverse strand, counting down.
GCTCCCTCACACCGAACCGATTTCAGAAGACGATCGAGCCCTGGGCAGGTTCCGAGGAGATTCGCGGGCCATGCTTCCTCCGTTCATCATCGAGCAGATTCGCAAGCGAGAAGAGGAGGCCCGACATCGGTCGGAGCAGCCCCACCTCGAGTTGCCGCTGCCGATGCCTCCACCGCGGGTGCGGCGAGAGCTGGACGACGAGAGTGAGCGTGGTGTCGTGATCGTCGACCTCGGCTCGAGCTGACCGCGAGGGTAGAGAGGCGGCTGGCCGAACCAGGTCGGTCGGCGTTTTCGGCTAGCTCGACTGTCGGTCCGGCGTAGACTCGAGGCATGCGCAAAGCCTTCGTCGCCGGCACTTCCTTCGTCGCTCTGCTCCTCCCCGCCTGGGCCTCGGCCCAGACCCTCGCCACGGGCGCGCCAAAGGACACCTTCGACGTGGCCACCCACGTCAGCGGCCTGAGCCAGCCCACCGACTTCCGCTTCCTTCCGGACGGACGCATCGTCATCATCCAGAAGGGCGGCCAGGTGCGCGTGCGTCGGACGGACGGCACGATCGCCAACGCGGGCACCTTCCCGGTCGACACCGAGTCGGAGAAGGGTGGCCTCGGCGTCGAGGTCCACCCGAACTTCGCGACCAACAAGACCCTCTTCTTCTACTACAGCCTCGCGAGCGGCTCGGGCGGCACCGACCTCGATCGCCACCGCGTCGTGTCGATCGCCCTGAAGGACGACAACACGCTCGACATGACGACCGAGAAGGTCCTGGTCAAGGACATCCGGGGCCCGGCGAACCACGATGGCGGCGCCCTCAGCGTCCTCGGCGACAAGCTCTTCATCGGTACGGGGGACACGGGCTGCAACTCGGGCAAGCCACCCGGCGCCGCCAACGCGTCCAACTACTTCGGCACCTGCCTCACCAACGGCAACGGCAAGGTCCTGCGCGTCAACCTCGACGGCACGATCCCGACCGACAACCCGCTGTCGTCGCTCACGGCCGTCGTCGCGTGCGGCGCGTCGTGCGGCACCGTCCCCGTCGCCACCACCACCGGCGCTCCGCGCAAGGACATCTACGCCTGGGGCTTCCGCAACGCCTTCCGCCTGTGGGGCGACCCGGTGACCGGCAACGTCTGGGTCGGCGACGTCGGCGAGGTCACGTGGGAAGACATCACCGTCGTCAAGAAGGGCCAGCACCACGGCTGGCCGTGGCGTGAGGGCGCGGAGGGCGACCCGATCGCCAAGTGCCAGGACTTCACGCCGGACAAGAGCAACTGCGTCGACCCCACGTATGCCTGCAAGCACCCCGAGTGCAGCGCCATCACCGGCGGCCAGATCGTCGACTCGTGCGACTGGCCGACGACGTTCCGCGGCCTGTACTTCTTCGCCGACTACGGCGCGGGACAGATCTGGACGCTGCAGCCGAACGCCGCGCGGGACGGCGTGGTCGCCGGCAGCCGGAAGAACTTCGCGACCGCGAACGGCATCGTCGCCATCCACACCGGCAACGATCGCGCGCTCTATGCACTGTCGCTCAACGGCGCGCTGTATCGCTTCTCCGTCAAGGCGCCGGTCACCTGCACCACCCCTGACGCCGGTCCGGCCGACACGGGCCCGGCCGATACGGGTGTCCCGCCGACGGACGGCGGCGTCACCGACACCGGCACGACTCCGGGTGATGGCTCGGTGTCCGACACGGGCAGCGCGGGCGACGGGGGGACGACGGATGACAGCGGCGTGGCGCCGGGCACCGACGACTCGGGAGGCTGCGGCTGCCAGACGCCGGGGACCAGCGACACGTCGCGTCACGCGGGGCTGGCGTTGCTCGGCGTCGGCGCCCTGGTCGCCCGTCGCCGTCGCTCGAAGGCGCGCTGACTCCGGAGCTGCACGCCAGAATTTCGCGTTTTCCGGGCATGGTCTCGGCTGCCACGGGGGTGTAAGGTCCCGCCTCCGCCGGCGCGCTTTTCCCGCCGCGCGTGACTCCACGGAGATTGCCAATGTCCGGAACGCCGCTCCCCAGCTTCGGCTCCCCCATCACGATGGGCGAAGGCCTGAAGCTCCAAGTCCCCGATCAGCCGATCCTCCCCTTCATCGAGGGTGATGGCACCGGCCCCGACATCTGGCGCGCGTCGGTGCGCGTGCTCGATGCCGCCGTCGAGAAGGCCTATGGGGGCAAGAAGAAGATCGCCTGGTACGAGGTCCTCGCCGGCGAGAAGGCGTTCAAGCTCACGGGCAACTGGCTCCCCGACGAGACCATCGAGGCCTTCCGCAAGTACCTCGTCGGCATCAAGGGCCCGCTCACCACCCCGATCGGCGGCGGCATCCGCTCGCTCAACGTCGCCCTGCGCCAGATGCTCGACCTCTACGTCTGCCTGCGCCCCGTGCGCTGGTTCAACGGCGTGCCGAGCCCGGTCAAGCGCCCCGGCGACGTCGACATGGTGATCTTCCGCGAGAACACCGAGGACATCTACGCTGGCATCGAGTTCGAGGCCGGCAGCGAGGACAGCAAGAAGCTCCTCGGCTGGCTCGAGCAGAACTACCCGGGCCACTACAAGAAGATCCGGTTTCCCCAGGACATCGGCCTCGGCATCAAGCCGGTGTCGCGCGAGGGCTCCCAGCGCCTCGTCCGCGAGGCGATCAAGTACGCCCTCCAGCACAAGCGCAAGAGCGTCACGTTCGTCCACAAGGGCAACATCATGAAGTTCACCGAAGGTGCCTTCATGAAGTGGGGCTACGAGCTCGCCGAGCGCGAGTTCGCCGACAAGGTCTACACCTGGGCAGAGTGGGAGAAGACCAAGGCCGCAAAGGGCGAAGAGGCCGCGAACGCCGAGCAGAAGGCCGAGCTCGCCAAGGGCAAGGTCCTGGTCAAGGACGCGATCGCCGACATCACGCTCCAGCAGGTCCTCACCCGCGCCAAGGAGTTCGACGTCATCGCCACGCTGAACCTCAACGGCGACTACCTCTCCGACGCGCTCGCCGCGCAGGTCGGCGGCATCGGCATCGCCCCCGGTGGCAACATCAACTACTCCACGGGCCACGCGATCTTCGAGGCCACGCACGGCACTGCCCCCAAGTACGCCGACCTCGACAAGGTCAACCCGGGCAGCGTCATCCTCTCCGGCGAGATGATGCTCCGCCACCTCGGCTGGATCGAAGCGGCTGACCTCATCATCAAGGGCGTCGATGGCGCCATCCAGAGCAAGAAGGTCACCTACGACTTCGCCCGCCTCATGGAGGGCGCGACCGAGGTGTCCTGCAGCGGCTTCGGCGACAACATCATCGCCCACATGTGATCGCGGCTCGCTGAGCCAGAGGAGGCGCGCGGGCCCACGGGGTTCGCGCGCTCTTTTCTTTGTTCGCCCCGAAGGAGCGCGCCATGGACCAAGCGACCGAGATCGCCAAGACCATCCTCGAAGGCTTCGACCGTCACTACCACCTGTTCCGCGAGATCAGCGCCGCGGCCAAGGGTCGCTTCGAGCGCGGCGAGTGGGCCGCCCAGCGCGAGGCCGGCAAGGCCCGCATCCAGTTCTACGATCTGCGCGTCGCCGAGGCGACCGAGGCGCTGCAGCAGCGGTTCCCCGGGAGCGGCGCCGACGAGGCGCTCTGGCCCGCGGTGAAGCTCGCGTACATCGGCCTGCTCTACGAGCACAAGCAGCCCGAGTGCGCGGAGACCTTCTACAACTCGGTCGCCTGCCGCGTGCTCCACCGACGCTACTACCGCAACGACTACATCTTCTTCCGCCCGGCGATCTCCACCGAGCACCTCTCCGGCGAAGCGCCCACCTACCGCTGCTTCTACCCCAAGGAAGAAGACCTCGTGCCCACCTTTCGCGAGGTGGTCGAGAGCTTCGGGCTCGCGTGCCCCTTCGAGGACCTCGAGCGAGACCTCGGCTTCGTGCGCCGCGCGATCGGCGACGCGTTCAGCAAGAAGCGCCCACCCAACTTCCAGCTCCAGGTGCTCTCCTCGCTGTTCTACCGGAACAAGGCCGCGTACCTGGTCGGCAAGGTCGTCGCCGGCAGCGTGGAGAGCCCGTTCGTGATCCCGATCCTGCGCACCGCCGAGGGCCGGCTCTACCTCGACACGATCTGCCAGAAGCCCGAGAACATCGGGCGCATCTTCAGCCTCGCGCGCGCCTACTTCCTGGCCGACATGGAGGTGCCGTCGGCCTACGTGGCGTTCCTGCACTCGCTCATGCCGAGCAAGCGCAACGCCGAGCTCTACACCGTCGTCGGCCTGCAGAAGCAGGGCAAGACCCTGCTCTACCGCGACCTGCACCACCACCTGCGCCACTCGACCGACGCGTTCGTCAGCGCGCCGGGCACGCGGGGCATGGTGATGGTCGTGTTCACGCTGCCCTCGTTCCCCTACGTCTTCAAGATCATCCGCGACTGGTTCCAGCCCCCCAAGGAGGGCGACGCGGCCAAGGTGCGCGCGGCCTACCAGCTCGTGAAGGACCACGACCGCGTCGGGCGCATGTCCGACACCCTCGAGTACTCGCACGTGGCGTTCCCCCGCGACCGGTTCTCCGAGGAGCTCGTCGCCGAGCTCGAGCGGCTCGCGCCCTCGGCGGTCGTCTACGACGGCGACCAGCTCATCATCAAGCACCTGTGGGTCGAGCGGCGCATGGTCCCGCTCGATCTCTACGTCCGTGACGCCGACGACGAGCAGCTCGAGCACGCCGTCGTCGAGTACGGCAACGCCATCCGCGAGCTCGCCTCGGCCAACATCTTCCCGGGCGATCTCCTGCTCAAGAACTTCGGCGTCACCCGCTACGGCCGGGTCGTGTTCTACGACTACGACGAGATCGGCTACCTGACCAACTACACGTTCCGACGCATGCCGAGCTCGAGCCACGACGACGACGACACGCGGAGCAACGACTGGTTCTCGGTGAGCGAGACCGACGTGTTCCCGGAGCAGTTCCCCACGTTCTTGCTGCCGCCCGGCAAGCCGCGGCAGCTCTTCCTGCGGCACCACGCGGACCTGGCCGACCCCGCATTCTGGATCGGCGCCCAGGAGCGCAGCCGGCAAGGGGAACAGGGCGACCTGTTCCCCTACCCCGAGTCGCTGCGCTTCCGGAATCGCTTCGCGGACGCGCCGCCGCTCACTTGAACGGCGGCGGCGACGGCAGCGCGACGATGTGCGGGTCGTGGAACCGCGACGGCGCGTTCGAGCGCTTGACGCCGTCCGGGTACGCCGAGATCCCCTGCGGGAACCGGAACACCTCGTTCGGGTCGTACTTGTGCTTCACGAACAGGAGGCTCGGATACGAGTCGCCCCAGTACATCCACCGGTACTCCGGGTCCGGATCGAACGGATAGTTCTGGTACATGTGCCCGTTCCAGAACCCGTCGACGAGCGCGAGGCCGTCGTTCATCCACTTCACGGCCGCGTCGTACTGGCTCGCGTCCGGGTAGAACGAGTCGATGAACACGTTGAAGTCGCAGTCGCGGTGGATGTACGCGGTCGCGCTGGTGGGCACCGCGTTCACGGCGCCCCCGTAGGGCTCGAGCGCGATCAGGTTGTACCCGTTGGGCGAGCTCTTGAAGTAGTCGACGAGCTTCTGCCAGTCGGCGACCGCCATGCGCTTGTTCACCAGCTTGCCGCGCTTGGTCTCGAAGCCGCTCGGTCCCGGCAAGATGTCGAGCAGCGAGTCGTTGAGCCGGTAGTAGCGGTCCACCGTGTCCTTGCGGATCGTCGGGTGGCCCTGCGCGAGGAGCGGCTCGAGCGCCGCGAGGCCCTCGGCGCGCGTGCCGTCGTAGACGCCGACCACGAGGAGCACCGGCTCGGTGCCGCTGCCGTCGGCCTTGGTCACGTAGGTCAGCACGGGCATGTACCCGAAGCGCGGCGTGCCTGTCTTGCGGTCGGTGACCGAGCCGCGCCGCATGTAGTGCTCCTGGAGGAACGCGAGCACCGAGGCCGCCTCGTCGAGCGGCCAGGTGACCCCGACGCCGAACACCGCGCCGAGCCGCTCGAGGCGGTAGGTCACCTCGAGGAGCACGCCGAAGTTGTTGCCGGTGCCGCCGCGCGCCGCCCAGAACAGGTCGGGGTTCTGCAGGCGATCGGCGACGACGAAGCGCCCGTCGGCCAGCGCCATCTTCACCTGCACCACGTGATCGAGGTTCAGGCCGAAGTGACGCGAGAGCAGCCCGAAGCCGCCGCCCGACATGTGGCCCGCAACGCAGACGTCGGCGCAGAGGCCGCCCGGGACCGCGAGGTCGTAGGCGTCGAGCGTGTCGTTGAGCATCGCGAGCGGCGTGCCGGGGCCGACCCGCGCGAGCATGGCGCCCTCGTCGACCATGATCCCGTTGAGCTCGCTCGTGTCGAGCACGAAGGCGTCGTTGACGGAGTAGCCGGCCGAGCTGTGCCCGCCCGAGCGCGTGGTGAGCGCCCAGCCGAGCTCGCGCGCCGCCCACAGCGCCCAGCGCACGTCGGCCTGGGTCGCGGCATAGACGATCACCTTGGGGTGCGCGTCGACCGCCGGGTTGCTGATCTTGCGGTCCTTGTCGTAGTCCGGGTCACCGGGCCGGACGACGCGGCCGAGGATGTTCTTCTGGAGCTCGGCGAACACCTGGTCAGGGTCGGCCCCCGCCCCCGGCGCGGAGGACTTGGTCGCCCACTGCGCGACGCGCGCCAGCGCTGCGTCCCGCTTGCGATTCGCGATCAATGCCATGAGGCTCTCTCTTTCTTGGACTGTCGCCCCCCGAGCACGGCGGGGCGACGCTCACGCGTACGGTACGATCAGAGCACCGTCGAAGAAGCACGTCAGCGTGTCTGCATCCCAGCCACCCATCCAGTAGGCGATCGGCCAGGGCTGGGTCGCATCGAGCGTACCCCCGAGGGCGCCGTGCGGGTCATCGATCGTGGCCTTGCCGTTCATGCCGAAGGCGAACCGCTCGATGGCCTGCCGGGCCATGACCCGCCGATCGGTCGGGTTCTTCAGGGCGAACTCGAGCTCGGCGATCCGGCGGGTGAGTGCGGCGACCGCGATCTCGTCCCCCCTCTTCTCGGCCTCTTCCCGCTCCGGCACGAGCAGGGCGAGCCGCTCGGCGATGGCCTGCATCGGGTCCCACATGCCGGTCGCCTCGCCGATGGTGAGCGGATCGAGCGCGATGCCCGTGGCCCCACGGCGCGCGAGCTGAGCGGGCGTGGCCTTCCACACCGGCAGGTCGGGCTCTGTCGGGTCGAAGTAGTCATCCCGTCGCAACCGGAGCCCCGAAGGGCCCGTGATCTCGAGCTCGAAGGGGACGATGGGCTCCTTGCCGGGCAAGGTCAGCAGCCAGTTGCGGTTCTCGAGCTTCGGCTCGCCGAGCAGCTCGACCTTCGCGCCGACGAGGGCCTCCACCGGGGTCGCTTGCGCGTCGGTGCGGTAGGCCCGCGTGACGAACACGCCCATGTTCGCCGGCGAACCAGAGCGCAGCGCGAAGCCTCCGAAGTCGTGCATGCGGATCGTGCGATCCATGTCCGGCTCGCCGGCGAGTGCGAACGTGTAGCCGCTCACCCCGCGGGTCTCGTCCATCGGGTCCGGGTCGGTGGGCAGCCGGTAGAGCACCGCGCCCGAGAAGCGGACGATGAGCTTCACGCGTCACCTCCCACCAGCATCGCCGCGCGGAAGTTCGCGGCCATGCGGCCCGTGTTCTCGAGGAGCATCTGCACGCGTGGGCGGAGCACGGCGGGGTAGTCCGTGGGGACGAGCGCGGCGCAGTCGGCGGCGATCTGGTCGAGCTGCTCGGCGATGACCCGCCAGGCCGAGCGCTTGTCCGGCAGGAACAAGGTCGCCCGTGGGGGCGTGAACGGTGGCCCGGCGTTGCCGGCGCTGGGATCGGAGCTCGCTGGCAGCAGAGTCAGCATCTCGGCGATGGGCCGGATGAGCAAGGTCATCGAGGGGAAGAAGGCGGTCGTCTGCAGGGTGGAGAGCTCGGCCGGCGTCTCGTCGGTGTGCACGTAGTAGCGCGCGAGCATCACCAGCATCACGCCGTACGAGCGGTCGAACACGCGGGCGAGCGCGCGGGTGGCCGGGGCCGTGAGCTCCGTCTGACCGACGTGCCCGCGGTCGTCGAGGGTGGGGTTCGCGACGATGGGTCGCGCGGGCTCGAAGCCCGGCTCTCGCTCGAGCTCGGCCTCGAGCTCCTCGAGGATGTGGTGGAACACCGCGAAGTGGCTGCCCTGACGGTGCCCGTCGGTGCCCTCGCCCTCGATCAGCACCTGGTCCACCGCCGCGAGCGCGCTCTTCTGGTCGATCACCGCGGGGAGAGACACGTCGTAGACCGTGCGCTGCCCCGGAGCGGGGTTGAGCATCTGGGTCACGATCTGGGCCGAGCTCGGCCCGAGCCAGAACGCGTCGTCGGTGGACTCCACGAGCTTGCGGATCTCGAGGTAGAGCTCCGCGATCGATGCGCGCCCCTGCAGGAGCGCGACGCCGTCGGGCGCCAGCGTGGCCAGCACTGGCCCGTCGGCGGGGTGCTCGAGCCGCACGAAGCGGCGCAGGGCGGCGACGGAGAACGGCTCGAGCGTGAAGCGCGCTCCCACCCCGTAGAAGCCCGGGGGCAGGGGCATCGGCGGGCGGCCGAAGTGCGGAGCGCCGCCGAGCGCGGAGAGGAGGTTGCAGACGATGCCGAGGTGCTCCATCTCCTGGCGTGCGATCTTGAGGATCGCGGCCTCCCAGCCCCGCATGCGCTCGAGCTGCACCCACGTGACCCCCTCTTCGGGGTTCTTCTTGAGCGACAGCGCGGCGTAGAGATACTGGCAGAGGACGCCGTGCTCGATCTCGGCGGCCACGGTCAGCTTGTCGGCGAGGATGGCTCTCAGGTCGGCGGGGCTCACGACGCTCCTTCGTCGATGGACGATCGTACGGTGTCGAGGAACGGCAGCGGACGCTCGGCGTGCACCTGACCGAGCTTCTGTCGGACTTCTTCCCGCCGGGCGCCGCGCTCGTCCCCGCGCGCGAGGAGCAGGCGGGTGTGCGCGATGCGCAGCGCGTTGGTCGCGAGCCCGCGCGCCGCGGCGTCGGCGGCGGCGCGGTCGAGCGCCTGCGCGGCGCCGGCGGCGTCACCGCGCTGCGAGCACACGAGGCCGAGCAGGCGCAGGTTCTCGGCGTCCATCCAGTGCTCGCCCGTGCGGTCGGCCTGCGCCAGACCGGCAGCGACCGCCTGATCCGCCTCGTCGAGCTCGCCGAGGTGCAGGGCGGCCCCCGCGTGCAACGCGTGGAACATCGGGGTGACGAGCTCGGAGCCGGTCATCTTCCAGAGTTCGATGCCCTGTCGCAGGCTGCCGAGCCCCTCGTCCTTGCGGCCCGCACGAGCCAGCGCCCAGCCGCGGTACACGAGCCCCTGCCCGACCCAGTTCGGGAACCCCTGCTCCCCGGCGAGCGCGATGATCCGCTCCGCGGTCGCGAGGCACCGCTCGTGCTCGCCGACCCAGGTCTGGAAGAACGCCCGCGCGATGAGGCTCCAGGCGAGCGAGAACGGGTGGTGCACGTTCTCGGCGGCGGCGACGCCGGCCTCGGAGGTTCGTTCGGCTGCCGCGAGGTCGCCCGTCTGGTTGTGGACCATCGAGAGGTGCACGAACGCCGTGACCCGCGGGTCCTTCCCGAACAAGTACATGTGCGCGGCGTGCTTTTCGGGATCGAAGAGCGCCACCGTACGCTCGAAAGGGGCCTGTGCCTCGCGGAGGCCCCCCCGATAGAGCGTGACTGCGCCGAAGTTGTGCGCCGCCTCGAGGATCAGCCCGCTGTCATTGGTCTGCTCGGCGAGGGCCAGATCGGCGGTCGCGAGCTCGAGCGCGCGATCGTGCTCGGCGCGCACGAGGTAGAACGTGAAGAGCCCCATGCGGGTGGGGAGCAGCTGCGGCGCGTTGTCGAGCCGCGCGCACAGCTCGGCCGCGCGGGTGTAAGCGCGCCCCACCTCGGGCGCCGCCCAGCCCTTGGTGAGGGTGTGCGGCACGGCGAGCAGGCCCTGCACCTGCAGCTCGAGGTTCTCCCTCATGGCAGGATCTGGCAGCAAGGCGACCTGCTCGAGGACGCGCTCGAAGTGGTGGATGGCCTCGGCGTTGGCCGACCGCTGGAGGTCGCGGATGCCGGCCTTCATCAGGTGCTCGATCGCCGGCCCGGGCTCGCCGGCCTCGGCGAAGTGCGTGGCGACCCGCTCGGGTTCGGCGGCCGCGGCGTCGGGGAAGCGGTCGAGGAAGGCGCGCGCGATCCGCCCGTGGGTGGACTGGCGGGTGCTGCGCAGCAGGGACTGGTAGGCGGCCTCCTGGATCAGCGCGTGGCGGAACGACCAGCTGGGCTCCATCGCCTCGATGGGCGCGAGCAGCTGCGCGTCGGAGAGCTGCGCGAGCGAGTGCCGCACCACCGCCTCGGGCGCATCGACGATCGAGAGCAGCATCGAGAGACCGAACGTGCGTCCGAGGACGGCCGCGGCCTGCGCGATGGTCTTGCCGGCGCCGAGCCGGTCGAGCCGCGCCATGAGCGAGCCGTAGAGCGACGTGGGGACGTCGATGCCGCTCGTGGGGCCGCGATCCTCCGCTCCGCGGTCCTCGGCGACGGTGCGGGTGACCTCCTCGATGAAGAGGGGGACGCCGTCGGTCTTCTCGAGGATGCGCTGGACGAGCTCGGGCGAGAGGTGCGGCGCGGCCTGGGTCACGAGCTGCCGGACGGCGGCCTCGGAGAGGCGATCGAGGACGAGCTCCGGCGTGGCCGCGAGGACGGGGCGTTCGAAGCGCGCCTCGAGCCGCGCCGTCAGGACGACGAACGTGTCGGGCCCGATTCGCCCGAGCAGCGTGTCGACGAGCTCGAGCGAGGTAGGGTCGAGCCAGTGCAGGTCTTCGACGACGAGGAGCGCGCGCCGATCGCCCGAGAAGCCGAGAGCCCAGCTCGTGAGGCCCTCGAGCGTGAGGCTTCTCATGCGCTGGGGGGAAGCGCCGAGGGGCAGCTCCCGGCCCTCCGCGGGCGGGATGCCGAGCAACGACGCGAGCAGCGGCACGTGCGCAGCATCGACGCCGCAGCGTCCGAGCTCGAGCGAAAGCTTTCCGAAGCGCGTGTCGTCGGACTCACCGCGTCCGATGCCGGCAGCCTGGCCGAGCGCGTCGACGAACGGAGAGAGCGCGCTGTGCAGGTGGAACGCGGAGGCCTGGAGGCGGAGGACGGCGCCACCTTCGCGCTGCACGCGTTCGGCGAGCGTCTGGACGAGGTGCGACTTGCCGATGCCGGCCTCCCCGCGGACGACGCGCGCGGCCCCACCTCGCGAGTACGCGGCCCAGAGATCGGCGAGCTCCGCCTCGCGACCGACGAGCGTTGCGCGGGCCCGAGGCCGCTGCTCCTGCGTGTCGCGCACCCCGAGCACGCGCACGAGGCCGATCTTCCGGGCCACGCCCTTGAGCACGCGCTCACCGAGCTCCTCGCCGAAGAACGCGTCCCCTGCCAGCCGCCAGGTGTCGGCGCTCGCGACGACCTGGTTCTCACCCGCCTCGCCTTGCACGCGGGAGGCGATGTTGGGCGCCTCGCCGAGGGCCAGGGTCTCCTTGCGCACGCCGGCACCGACGTCCCCCACCACGACGAGCCCGCTGTGGACGCCCACCCGCACCGCGAGCCGGTGACCGATCTTGGCGCCGAGGGACCGGACCGTCTCGACGACCGCCAGCGCGGCGCGGAGCGCGCGCGCCGCGTCGTCCTCGCGGGCAGCCGGGTAGCCGAAGTACACGAGGATGCCGTCGCCGAGGTACTGCGCGACCCAGCCCCCGAACTGCTCGACGGCGGCGCCCGTCTCCCGCTGGTAGGCGAGGACCGTGTCGCGGAGCTCCTCGGCGTCGAGGCGCGCCGACAGCGCGGTCGAGCCCACGAGATCGCAGAACATCACCGTGAGCTGACGCCGCTCGGGCTCGCTCGGGGCGCGCGCGGTGGCGGGCCGCTTCCACGCGAGACCACCCTCGATCTCGTCGACCGGCTCACCCGAGAAGCGGAGATCTTGCCGCAGATCGGCGAGGAACGCGTCGTCCACCTCGAACTGGCGCCGGATGGCCGCGTAGGAGAGTCGGCCCTCCTGGCGAAGGCGCTCGAGGATCCGCGTGCGGAGCGAGAAGAAGTCCACCCAGCAATCTCCGGCTGCGAACGTACCGACCGCTTCCGCCGAGGTAAACAGTCATTCCATACGCGATCGCTCGAGCCGCTCGAGCTTCTCTTCCACCTCGCGGAACCGGTCGGTCAGGGCGCGCACGAAGGCCCCCATCCAGGTGTCGAGCCCGAGGCCCTCTTGCAAGAGGTGCCGCCCGACGACCCGCACCACGGTGGGCTCGAGCGCCTCGACGCTCGCCGATCGCGGCCGTGAGGAGAACACCGCCATCTCGCCGAACACGTCCCCGGGGCCCATCTCGCGGAGGACGACCTTTCGGTCGTCCAGCGTCTTGTAGGCGACGCACTTGCCGTGGGTGATGACGAAGGCGTCCTGTCCATGGTCCCCCTCGCGGACGATGAGCTCACCGGCCTCGAACCGCCGGCTGCCGAACCCGAGGCCGCCCCGCCGGAAGCGCTCGATGTCGCGGGCGAGCTGGCTCACCCCCGCGTAGCGCTGGCTCGGCTCGCGTTCGGTCGCCTTGCGGACGATCCGCGACAGCGCGGTCGGCACGTGACCGCCGGGGACGATGTTCTCGAGCGGCACGATGTCCGCGCGCGCGGCGAGCTCGCGCACCTCGGCGTGGCTCTCGCCGTAGTAGGGCGGGTGTCCGCTGACGATCTCGTAGAGCAGCGCCCCGAGCGCGAACACGTCGGTCCACGGGCCGATGGGCCGCCAGAGAGGCTGGGCCTGCTCGGGCGCCATGTACGAGACGGTGCCGCTGCCGTCGTCGGCGAAGCCTCGCCGCGCGACGCGCACTCGCTCGGCCTGGCTGCCCGGCAGGACGCGGGCGAGCCCCCAGTCCATCACGTAGACGCGGCCGAACGTGTCGACCATCACGTTCTGCGGCTTGAGATCGCGGTGCACGACGCCGCGGCTGTGGGCGAACGCGATCGCGTCACACACCTTGAGGAAGATGACGAGGAGGTCGTCGAGCACCTCGGAATCTCGCGGCACCTCTGGGCGCTGGTCGAGGTAGTCGGCGAGCGTGTCGCCCGACACCGCCTTCATCACGAAGTAGGGCGCGTCGCCGTCGAGCACGAGATCGTGCACGGGCGGGATGTTGGGGTGGTCGAGCTGCGCGGTGATCTGCGCCTCGCCGACGAAGCGCTCGGGGTCGGGCGTGAAGCCCGCCGGGGGATCGATGCGCTTGATGGCGACCTCCCGCAGGAGCACCGCGTCGCTCGCGAGGTGCACCGAGGCCATCCCGCCGCGACCGAGCTGACGCTGGAGCTGGTAGCGCTCGCCGAACGGGGCCCAGGAGCCGATCGGGTCGGCCGGACGGTCGTCCTCCCGGTGGAGCTGGGACGGTCGCGCGTGGCTCCCCCCGAGGCTCGGATCGACGGCCCCGACCACCGTCTGCTGCTCGTGGACCTTCGAGGCCATTGACCCAGAGCATAGCCGTTTTCGGCCCCGATTCGCGGGCCGATCGTCCGCGCCACAAAACGCGAAGAGGGCCCGAAGGCCCTCTCCACGCAGCTCAGAGGCCCGGGCTCACTTGCCCTTCTTGGCGTCCGGCGCCGGGTCCTGCTCGGTGATGACGAACTGGACGCGACGGTTCTTGCCCTTGCCGGCCTCGTTGATGTTCGGCGCGATCGGCTTGTTCTGACCGTAGCCCTTCGCCTCGAGGCGGCTCGCCTCGACGCCGTGGCTGACGAGGAACTGCTTCACGGCCTCGGCGCGGGCCTGCGAGAGCTCCTGGTTGTGCTCCTTGGTGCCCGTGTTGTCGGTGTGGCCCTGGATCTCGAGCCGCTTGATGCGGGGGTTCGCGATGAGGACGTCAGCGACCTCCTCGAGGAGGGCGGTCGAGTCACCGAGGATGATCGACTTGTCGGTCGCGAAGTGGACCTGCTGCTTGATCTTGATCTCGGTCTTGCCGACCTCGACGAGCTTGTCCTTCGGACGCGCGCGGATGGCGATCTTGTCCTTGGTCTCCTCGCGGACGCGGATCTCGAACGGCTGCTTGCTCTGGAAGTAGCCTTCGGTGTTGATCTTGACGGTCCAGAACCCGGGCGCGAGCTCGGTGACCTTGATCTGACCGTTGCCGTCGGTGGTGAGCGACTTCAGGCTGCCGCCGCCCGCGTCGGCGACCTCGACCGGGATGCCCGAGAGCGGGGTCCCGACGTCGGCGTCGATGACGGTGAGCGTGGCCGAGCCGACCTTCGGCAGGGCCTCGAGCGCGCAGTCGATCTCGAGCGTGCCCGGGGTCGACGGCGGCTTGCCGGGCGTGGTCGGGGCGGGCGTGCCGCCCTTCGGCACCGCGGTGCCTCCGCACGAGCCCTCTTTGAAGCCGTCCGCCTTGATCGAGTACTGGTAGGTGCCCGCGGGGACGTCGTCACCGAACACGCCGTCGGCGGCGGTGGCGAGCGGCGCCATGCCGGCCGCGCCGACGTAGCTGACGATCGCGTTGGCGATCGGGGTGTTGCCACCCGCCTCGTGGACGAAGCCCTTGACCTTGACGAGCGCGATGCCGACGGGCACCTCGACCTTCTTCTCGACGACCTTCTCCACCACCTTCGGCGGGTGATCGTTGGCGTCGGTCGCGAGGCCGAATCCGAGCCACACGGTGTACGGCGCCTGGGGCGCGAGCTCGGCGATCGGCTTGCTGGTGCCGGTGACGCCGATGTCGACCGCGGCGAGGAAGCTGACGCCGCCCATGCCGCCCATGAACGGGTAGATGCGGGTGCCGAGGGTGAGCTTGGAGGGCAGCGAGCCGAAGCCCACGCCGTCGCCGCCGAGGCACTCGTCGGTGCGGCCGCCGCCGGCGATGTCCTTGGCCTGCACGCACTCGAATCCCTGGCGGTTCACCGGGATCATCATGTTGTACTCGAGGAACGGACGGAGCTTGTCGTTGACGAGCAAGCCCTCGAAGCCGAGCCCGAGCTCGAAGCGGTCGAGCCGGTTGATGCCGAGGCCGTAGCGCTCGATGCGCGAGATGTCCGTGCGCTTGCCGAGGCGCGTGGTGCGATCGGCCTCGACGTCGGTCACGACCTGCGCGCTGTTGTCGAACAGGTAGCTCAGGCCGAAGTGGATGCGGAGCGGGGTCTTCGCCTCGGTCTTGTCGAGCGCGAACGTGGAGAGCGCGCGCAGGCGGAAGCTCGTGCCGCCGCCGTTGAGGCCGATGCCGCCGGTGCCGTTGAGGAACAGCACCTCGGCGCCGCCGCCGAGGTTGACCACGCCTTCACCGAGCGCCTTGACGTACTTGAGGCCGAACGTGATGTCGCCGAGCACCTGGAGGAGCTTGGGCGAGGACTGGTCGTTCGAGTTCGCGTAGACGCGCGCGCCGAGGTAGGTCTCGAGGCCGTCGACGATGGTCGCCGACACGAGTGCGGTCGCGCCGATGTGGCTCGCCTCGTCGTTGGCCTGGCGGACGCCGCCCTTGCTGCAGGGATACTCCTCGGTGCACAGGAACCCGCTGGTCTTGAACCAGTCCAGGTACATGCCGACGCGGAAAGTGCCGGCAGGGCCGGTCATCGCGGAGGGCAGGTGGAGCAGGCCGCTCGGACCCGTCGACGCGGGCATCTCGTGCATCGCGACGTCGGTGGGCTCGGCGTCCTTTTCGTCCTTGGCCTCGGCCTTCACCTCGGCAGCGGCAGCCGGCTTCGCGCCGGCGCCAGCGCCGGGAGCGGGCGCCGTTGCAGGAGCCGGTGCCGCCGCAGGAGCCGGCGCGGCCGCGGGCGCAGGCGCGGGCGCCGGCAACGGCGCGGGCGCAGCAGCCGGCAACGGCGCGGGCGCGGGCGGGGGCGGTGCCCCTTGCGCGAACGCGGATGCAGCGAGCAAGAGCGAGCCTGCCGCGGCCGGAAGCGCCAGCAGCACCTTGCCGGACGACAGCACACGCAGGGGAAGCAGACGCGATCGACGCATGATGGGAAGCCTCCGAAGGGACCGGGGCGCGAACGTTAGCACCTCAAGGACTTCTAGGGACAAGCACTATGCGGACGTTCCTCCACATCTCGCGCTGAACGCCGATTCAGCGGCGAGTCGCCTCACGGACCACGCGCAGAGTTTTGTTCACGCCCTTTCTTTTCACTGTCAGCAGCACGTCGACCCCGAGCGGTCCGCCGAGGTGCGCGCGCGCAACCGAGAGGCTCGTCGCCGCCGTCCCGTCGATGCTCACGAGCTCGTC
>JAEUKC010000201.1:0-12290 GCA_016794445.1 Myxococcales bacterium | reverse complement strand
CCCCGGCGTCGACCGCGCGGCGCCGAGGCCGTGGTGGGGCACCGGCCCGAGGCCGAGGAGCGCGAACACCTCGTCCGCGGCGGCGATCGCGCCCGCGGCGTCGAGCAGCGCGACGTCCCCGAGGAGGGCCAGGGAGAAGGGTCGACCACCGATCGTGGCGTTGGCGCGGCCCTCGTCGTCCCAACGTTCGTCCTCGATGCGCACGTCGGCAGACGCCGCGCGGCCGAAGCTCCTGCGCCGCGTCGTGACCGGCGCCACGGCGAGCGCGGCGAGCGCGAACTCGTCGTCGGCGCAGGCCACCGCGACCGCGCGGGTGCCCGCGAAGATCGCCGCCTTCTCCTTGGCGACGGCCTCCCGCGGGCCCACGCGACCGACCCACCACGGGTCGCCGGCGAGCCGCGGCGCGCCCGCGAGCCCCTCGGCGTGCGCGAGCCCGACCGACACGAGGATGGAGACGTCGGGCTCGGCGATCGCCGTGAGCGCCGCGATCTCACCGCGGACGCTGGTGCCCATCTCGATCACCGCCGCGCGGTGGCCAGGGCCGAGCGCGAGCAGGGTCATGGGCACGCCGATGCGGTTGTTGAGGTTGCCGCGGGTCGCGAGCACGCCGTCGCCGAGCCGCGTGCGGAGCGCGGTGGCCGTGAGCTCCTTGGTCGTCGTCTTGCCGACCGAGCCCGTGATGCCGACGACGATCGCGGGAGACCGGCGCCGGTGGTGGCGGGCGAGCGCGCCGAGCGCGACGAGGGTGTCCTCGACCACGACCCCGCGCGCGCCGTCGGTGGCGGTCTCGACCAGCACTCCCCCCGCCCCGGCCTGCAGCGCGGAGGCGACGAAGGCGTGCCCGTCGAACGACTCGCCGCGCAGGGCGACGAACAAGCACCCCGGCCAGATGGCGCGCGAGTCGGTGCAGACGCCGGTGAAGACGTATCCCGGCGCGACGCCGAAGAGCGCGCCGCCGCACACGAACGACACCTCGGCCGCGGTGAAGCGCGCGTCGTTGTGGGGGATCACCGTCGCCACGTGGCCCTCCACTGCGCGAGCGCCGCGCGGGCCTCGGTGACGTCGTCGAACGGACGCTTCTCCTTGCCGACGATCTGGTAGTCCTCGTGCCCCTTGCCGGCGACGAGCACGGTGTCGCCCGCGCGCGCCTCGGTGATGGCCCACGCGATCGCCGCGGCCCGATCGGGCTCCACGTGGCGCGCGGCGTGACCGGTCATGCCCGGGAGGATCTGCGCGATGATCGCCGCCGGGTCCTCGGTGCGGGGGTTGTCGCTCGTGACCACCGCGACGTCGGCGCCGCGCGAGACCGCGTGGCCCATCTGCGGGCGCTTGCCGGCGTCGCGGTCGCCGCCGCAGCCGAACACGCAGAAGACGCGCCCCTCGGTCAGCGGACGGAGCGTGGCGAGGACCCGGTCGAGCGCGTCGGGGGTGTGCGCGTAGTCGACGAGCACGAGGGGGTCGCCCTCCGTGGACGCGCGCTCGAGGCGGCCTCGCACGCCGTGGGCCGCGCCGAGGGCCGCGACGGACTCGGCGGCCGGGTGATCGAGCCCCACGAGGGCGCCGAGCGCGACGAGCAGGTTCTCGAGGTTGTGCGCGCCGAGCAGCGGGCTCGAGAGCCGCGCGGGCACGCCGAGGATCGCGATCTCGGCATCGATGCCGCGGGCGCTGAGGGTGCACGAGCGGGTCTCGATCTCGGCGGGTCGGCCTACCTGCGCTGACACCCGCAGCGCGCTCGTCCCGAGCTCCTCGGCGAGCCGCGCGCCCCAGGGGTCGTCCACGCAGACCACCGCGGAGCCGGGCGACAGATCGACGAACAGGCGGCGCTTGGCGGCGAAATACGCCTCCATCGTCGCGTGGTAGTCGAGGTGGTCCTGGGTCAGGTTGGTGAACGCGGCCACCCGGACGCGCGTGCCCTCGAGGCGCCGCTGGTCGAGCGCGTGCGAGGAGGCCTCCATCGCGACCGCGGTCGCCCCACCGTCGTGGGCCCAGGCGAGCAGCCGCGCGAGCTCGTCGCCCTCGGGCGTGGTGTGCGTGGTCGGGCGCGTCTCGCCCGCGAGCTCCGCGCCGACCGTGCCGATGCGCGCGCAGCGCCCACCGAGGCGATCGAGGGCCTCGGCGATCAACGCGGTCGTGGTGGTCTTGCCGTTGGTGCCGGTGACCGCAACGACGTCGAGCGCGTACGAGGGGTGGCCGTGCACCGCGGAGGCGACCACGCCGATCGCGGCGCGCAGGTCCTCGGCGGGCACCTCGAGCACGGGGATCGCGCAAGCCTCCTCCGTGTGTTCGCGCAGGACGGCGACCGCGCCGCGAGCGATCGCGTCGGTCACGAACTGCGCGCGACGGACGGGGTCGACCGAGCCCGGTCGCGAGACGAACAGATCGCCGGGGCGCACCGCGCGCGAGTCCTGTTGCACGTCGGTGACGACGACGTCCGCGCCCAGGTGGCGCACCGCGCGGCGCGGGCCGCCGAGCTCGAGCGCGAGCCACGACAGGGTCGCGTCCTTGCGGCTCCGGGGGGGGACGGCGCTCGGCACTGGATCACGAGGGCGGCACGAGCCGCAGCTTGACGGTGGAACCCTTGAGGATCGCGCCGCCCGCCGGCGGATCCTGCTCCTTGACGGTGCCCGTGCCCTCGACGACCGGCGCGAGCCCGAGGGCCACGAGGGTCTTGATCGCCTCGCGCGCGCCCATGCCGGCGAGATCGGGCACGATGGCCGCGTTGGCGCCGGTGAGCGCCGCGGGGCTCGCCGCCTTGGGCCCGCTCGCCTTCAGCGGCAGGACCGGCGCGCCGTTGGGGCCCGTCGCATCGAGCTTGGCCGCGTCCGCGTAGACGCGCGGGGTCGGATCCTCGAGCGGGAAGGTGATCGGGGTCTTGGCGACCTCGCCGGTCGGCGCGACGCCGTAGCGCGCGATGGCGCGCATCGCGATGCGCTTGAACACGGGCGCGGCGACCTGGCCGCCGAGGTGGGCGACCCACGGCTCGTCGAGCACGACGGCGATCACGAACCGCGGCTTCTGCGCGGGCACGAAGCCCACGAACGAGGCGACGAACTTGTCGGGGTCGTACTTGCCGGTGCTCGGGTCGGCCTTCTGCGCGGTCGCCGTCTTGCCGGCCACGCGGTAGCCCGGGATGTTGGCCTCGCGCCCGGTGCCGCCCTCCTCGACGACGCCGGCCATCATCTCGGTGACCATGCGCGCCGCGGCGGCGGGGATGACCTCGCGCTTGACCGTCGGGAGCTCCTCGCGGACCAGCGCGCCGGTGGCGCTCGTGACCTTGCGCACCAGCATCGGCTCGAGCAGGCGGCCGCCGTTGGCGATCACGCTCATCGCCATCGCGAGCTGCATGTTGGTGACGCTGATGCCCTGGCCGAACGACGCCGAGGCGATGTCGACCTCGAACCACGGGCGGCCCTTGGGGCGGAGCACGCCGCTCGTCTCGCCGGGGAGGCCGACGCCCGTGGGCTCGCCGAAGCCGAACCGCTTGAGCGCGCCGTAGAGCCCCGCCTCGCCGAGAGAGAGGCCGATCTTGGCGGCGCAGATGTTCGACGACTTGGCGATCACCTGGCTCGGCGTGAGCATCGACTCGGGGTGCGTGTCGTGGATGGTGACCCCGCCGATCTGCCACGCGCCGTTCTCGCAGTAGAGCTCCTTGGTCGGGTCGAGCTTGCCCTCGGCGAGCGCGGCGGCGACGGTGAAGATCTTCATCGTCGAGCCCGGCTCGATGCGGTCGGCGGTGCTGTGGTGGCGGCGCAGCTCCAGGGGCGAGTCGCCGTAGTCGTTGGGGTTCCAGCCGGGCGCCGTGGCCATCGCGAGCACCTCGCCGGTGTTCGGGTCGATGACGACGGCACTGCCGCTCTTGGCCTCGAACGCCTTGATCGCGGCCTCGAGGTCCTCTTGCACCTGGAACTGCAGGCCGAGGTCGAGCGCGAGGTGCACGTCGTCGCCGGCGAGCGAGCGCTCGTCGTCGAGGCCGTCGCCGAACAGCAGGGTGCCCTGGCGATCGCGCAGCGCGGTGATGGCGTCGGTGCTGCCCTTGAGGTCGTCGTCGCAGGACTTCTCGAGGCCGTCGAGCCCCTGACCGTCACCGCCGACGTAGCCGACCACACCCCAGACCGCCTCGCGGCCGGGGTAGAAGCGGTGGCCCTCGCCCTCGACCATGAGGCCCTTCATCGCGTCGGGCTTCTTGGGGTCGGCGAGGGCCTTGAGCGCGGTGGCCTCGTCCTGGGAGAGCCGACGTTTGAGCCACACGAAGCGCTTCTTGCTCTTGAGCTTGGCGGAGACCTCCGGGAACGGGAGGTTGAGCGCCTGCGCGAGGCGCGCGGCGTTGGCGTCGAGCGTCGACGGCACCTTCACGTCGGGCAGGCCGCGGATCATCTCGGCCACGTTGACCGCCGCGCTCGGCACGTCGACGGAGACCGCGAGCGGCTCGCCGTTGCGGTCGAGGATCGACCCGCGCATCGGCTGCACCTTGAGGCGCTTCTGGCGCTGACGCTCCGCGATCATGCGCCACTCGGCGCCGTGCTTGACCTGGATGTTCCACGCGCTCGACACGACGGAGCCGAGGCCGAGCACGAGGAAGCCCGAGAGCACGAACATGCGGAAGCGGATCCAACGCGCGCGGCGCGGGTCGACGTTCCTCACGGCGGGCCTCCCTTGACGGAGGCGCTCGGGAGGGGCTTCACGTTCGCGCTCGGGGCGACGCTCGGCTGCGGCGGGGCGGCCTCGGTCTTCTCGATCGGCGCGCCGACGACGAAGATGCGCTGGGGCGGCGGCTCCTCCATCCGGAGCACGCCCTTGGCCACGGCCTCGATGCGCTCGGGGTTCTTGTAGCTGACGGCCTCGACCTGCAGCACGCGGCGCGTCTCGCGCAGCACGGCCTGCTTCTGGCGCGCCTTGCCGAGCTTGTACCCGAGCTCGACGGCGCGGCTGCGCATCGCGAGGTAGAGGATGAACGACGCCGCGGTGGCGATGACCGCGAGCGACCAGAGCGCGACGAAGCGATTCTCGCGCCTCATGCCTTCCCCCACTTCTTCTTGCGCTTCTCTTCGTAGCGAGCGGCGCGGTCGAGCGGCGCCTCGCCGGCCCGCCGACGACGGGCGGCGCGGAGCTTCGCGCTGCGGGCGCGCGGGTTGTGCGCGACCTCCTCGACGCTCGCCTCGACCGGCTTCTTCACGAGGGCCTCCCACACCGCCTCGTCGGCGAACGCGTGCTTCACGCGCCGGTCCTCGAGCGAGTGGAACGAGATGAGCGCGGCCACGCCGTCCTCGGCCAGCAGCGCGGGGAGCGACGCGAGCAGCCTGTCGAGCTGCCCGAGCTCGTCGTTCACGGCGATGCGCAGCGCCTGGAACGTGCGCGTCGCCGGGTCGATGCCGCCGACGGTGTTGCCGCCGACGGCGGAGTAGATCGCGTGGCGGAGATCGCCGGTGGTCGCGAGCTCGCCGCGCTCGGCCGCGTCCTTGATGGCGCGGGCGATCTTGCGCGAGCGGCGCTCGTCGCCGAACTCGAAGATCACGTCGGCGAGGGCCTCGGCGGACAGCTCGTCGACGAGCTCGCGCGCGGTGCGGCCGCTCGAGCGGTCCATGCGCATGTCGAGCGGGCCGCTCGAGGCTTCGCGACGCAGGCTCATCCCGCGATCGGGGTCGTCGAGCTGGGGCGAGGAGACGCCGAGGTCGGCGACGAGGCCCGCGAGGCCCGGGGGGAGCAGGTCGGCGGCGTCGCCGAACGCGCCGCGCACGACGGAGAAGCGATCACCGAACGGCGCGAGGCGCGCGCTCGCCGCGGCGATGGCCACGTCGTCGCGGTCGACGCCGATCACGCGACACGCCGGGTCGGCCTTCAGGAGGGCCTCGGTGTGACCCCCGCCGCCGAGGGTGACGTCGGCGTAGGTGGCGCCCGCGTGCGGCGCGAGGAAGCGCACGACCTCGTCGCGCAGGATGGTGACGTGGTGGAACCCGGTCACAGCCCGAGCTCCGAGAGCTTGTGCGCGAGCGCGGCGCGCTCCTCGTCGGTGGTCTCGATGGCCTTGGCCCAGCGCGCGACGGACCACAGCTCGGCCCACCGCCCCATGCCGGCCCACAGGCAGTCCTTCTCGAGCGCGGCGTGCGCGCGGAGCGACGGCGGCACGAGCACGCGGCCCTGCGCGTCGGGCACGATCTCGACGGCGGCCGAAACGTAGATGCGGCGCAGCTTCACGACGGCGGGGTCGAAGCGGGGAAGCTTGGAGAGCTTCTCCTCGAACGCGCGCCACTCGACGAGCGGGTAGGCGACCAGACACGGGTCGAGCGAGGCCGTGAGGACGAAGACGGGCTCGTGCCCGAGCGCCTCACGAAAGCGCGAAGGGAGGCTCGTGCGCCCCTTCGCGTCGATCGCGTGCTCGTGCTGACCCTGCCACATCGTCTTCGGTCCTATCTCGGATGGCGGCGGGCTTGGCACTTCTTCCCACCAATCACCACGAGTTGGCCCACCCTACGGAGGTGGCGGGGGGCGCGTCAAGAAGACGGATCGGGGAAATTCCGGGATTTGCATGCGCACATCGGCGCCAGGACCGTCGGTCGGGTCCGGCGCGTTGCGTCATGAAGAGGGTGTGGATAACCCGTGGGGAGACCGCGGGCCCAGTTAATCGCTCGGTCGAGCAAAATGGCCGATTTCGGATCTTGACAGTCCCCTTTCGGGACTGTGGGCAACCCTCGATTCCGGGGGGTCAGCGCGACGGTCGGCGACCGGGGCGTCGACGTAGGTGAAGGAGGGCCAGCGAGGCCGCGAAGAGCGGAATTTCCAGGGTGGAACGACCTGCTGCCATTGATGACACGCTGCAGGAGTCCCCACTGGGTCGTGGGACCCGATCAGGGGCAGTCGCTGGCCTGGAGGAGTGGCTCGTTCGGCGAGCACGGGGTCCACGCCGCTGGATCGAGCTCGGGGGTGCGGAGGTCGCTGCCGACGAAGCGCGCGCCATCCGCGATTCGCCGCACGCAGCCCCGCTCCTCGGCGGGCAGGTTCGATCGGCCCGTCAACGCCGCGCAGGCCGCGGGTGCGCGGGGTCGCAGGCAGCGCGCCGTGGGGTCGTAGGCCTGGAGCGGGATCGCCTGGCAGCCGGGCTCACAGGCGCCTGCGTCGAGGTCTGCACATGGCGCGACGCCGACCTCGCTGGTGCAGCCCATCAGGAGGAGGCAGAAGGAGATCAGACGGGCGGGTGACATGTCTTGCTCGGGGTGCCGGCGGACTGGGTGCAGGTCCAGCCCCCGGCGCCGCAGTCGGCGTCGGCGGTGCAGGTGCGCACGCAGCGGCCCGCGATGCCGGCGGGCAGATCGAAGGTCAGCGGGGCCTTCGCGTCGAGCTGCGGATCGCACGCGAAGCCGGGCCCGCACTCGGGGTTCGGCGCGCCGGGCGCGGTGGTCTTGCACACCGACGCGCAGACCCCCGCGACACCACCGACGCGCCCGAGGCAGAAGCAGTCCTTCGAGGCGCTCGTGGCCGTGGGGTCAGGGGTGCACGCGTCGCCGTCGCTCTTGGCGAACGCGAAGCGGCACACGCCACCCGCGCCGCACCCGAAGCCGGGCGCAGGCAGCCGCGCGGTGCAGTCCTTGGCGACGGTGCACGAGGCGGCGACGCAGCGGTTGGAGAGCGTGTCGCAGACGCCGGTCGCGCAGTCGGCGTCGACGACGCATCCACCACGGCAGGCGCCGAACACGGCAGGCGCCCCGTCGTCGCCCTCGGCCACGGTGAGCAGCTCGCAGGCGTTCTTGCCCGCACACGCGTGCACCCAGCGGCCGGCGTCGTCGAGCTGGCAGAGGCCGAGGCAGACGTTGACGCCGGCGTCGACGACGCACAGGCCGAGGCCACCGTCGCAGAGAGGGACGCTCGATCCGTCGCCCGTGTCGCACGCACCGCCGCCTTTCGGGTCGCGGAGCTCGCAGGTCGCGGTCGGCGCGCGGAGCACGGAGGTCGAGGGACAGTGGGCGAGGTGCTGGCCGGTGACGTCGCACTGGCTGTCGTCGGTGCACGGCTTGCCGGTCGTGCGATCGATCGGGAGGGGCGCGGTGTCGCGGGCGGCGGTGTCCGGCGACGGGGCGGTGTCGAACGTCCGGGAGAACGCGTCGCCTTCGACGACGATGTCGCCGCCGTCGCAGCCGACGAGCGCGAGGACCACGAGCGGGGTCAGACGGGCGGGTGACATGTCTTGCTCGGAGTGCCGGCGGACTGGGTGCATGTCCAGCCGACCGCGCCGCAGTCGGTGTCGGCGGTGCAGGCGCGGACGCACCGTCCGGCCATGCCCGCGGGCAACTTGAAGCTCGCGTCGAAGCGCGCGGGCTCGAGGTGAAGATCGCACACGAAGCCGGCGGGACACTCGGCGTTCGTGGCGCCGAAACCCACGGTCTTGCACGCCGTGGCGCAGACCCCGGTGTCGACGGCGCCGCCGAGCGTGCCGAGGCACAAGCAGTCCTTCGAGGGCAAGTTCGGGCTCGCGTCGGGCGTGCAGCGATCGCCGTCCTTCTTCGCGAACGAGAAGCGACAGTGCTTCTTGCCGCCCGCCACGTCGGCCACGCAGGCGAACCCCGGGGCAACCGCGTCGGCGAAGAACTTCGTGCAGTCGAGGTCGGTCGTGCAGGGGTGAGCGAGGCACAGGTTCCGGATCGGATCGCAGACCGCGGGCCCCGGACAATCCGCGTCGGTGGCGCAGCCACCCTGGCAATACCCGAAGAGCAAACTCTTGCCCGCGAAGTCCTTGCCGATCGCGTAGGGATTGCAGGCGTTCTTCCCCACGCAGGCGGTGGTCATCAAGCCGCGGTCGTCGACGGTGCACAGCTGCTGACACAGCGAGGGATCGCTCCCGGCCCGCGTGCAGAGGCCCAGGTCGCCTTCGCAGAGCGCGACGCTCGTCCCGTCGCCGGGGTCGCACGCGTCGCCGCCGCCGAGATCGACGTCGATGCAGATCGACGTTGGGTTCAGCGGCGTGAGTCGGTAGACCCGGTTGGTGCAGTGGCCGAGGCCGCTGCCGGTGACGTCGCAGTCGCTGTCGCTGGTGCAGGCCTTGCCGAACGGCTTCTCCGAGGGTGGTGGGACGGAGCTGTCCACGACGACCACGTCCGGGCGGGTGCTGGTGTCCACGACGACGGCGGCGTCGACGGTCACCTCGGGGCGCGCGTCCTCGACGAGCGTCGTCTCTCGACCGCCGCAGGCGCCGAGCAGCAACAGCGGGATCAGACGGGCGGGTGACATGTCTTGCTCGGAGTGCCGGCGGACTGGGTGCAGGTCCACCCGGTGGCGCCGCAGTCGACGTCGGCGGCGCAGGCGCGCATGCAGGAGCCGGCCATGCCGGCGGGGAGCTTGAACTCCGGATCGTAGATGCCTTTCCCGTCCTTGTCCTTCGCGGTCAATTGCGGATCACAGACGAAGCCGGCGGCGCACTCGGCGTTCTCGGTGCCGAAGGCGACGGTCTTGCAGGTCGATGCGCACACGCCCGAGTCGGGGGCGCCGCCCACCTTGCCGGCGCAGAGGCAGTCTTTCGACCACTCGATCGAGGTCGCGCCGGGGGTGCACAGGTCCCCGTCGTTCTTGGCGAAGGCAAACCGACAGTGGCTCTGGGTACCGCCCTCGTCGGCCACGCACGCGAACCCGGGCGGCGGCTTCGTGAAGAGCTTCGTGCACTCGGTGTCCGAGGTGCACTTCTTGCTCGAGCAGAAACCCATGATCGGGTCGCACACGCTCCCCGACGGGCACTCCGCATCGTTGGCGCAACCGCCCTGGCACGAGCCGAAGAGGGTCGCCACGCCGGATCCGTCGACCCCGAGGGCCTCTGGATGACAGGCGTTCTTCCCGGCGCAGGCGTGGGTGACGTTGCCCGCGTGATCGACCACGCAGAGCCCTTCGCAGACCGACGGGTTGGTCCCGGTCTTGAGGCAGATGCCCGTGTCTCCGTCGCAGAGCGGGACGGTGGTGCCGTCGCCTGCGTCGCAGGCATCCCCGCCACCGAAGTCGATCTGGACGCAGATGTCCGTCGGATTCAACGGGCTGACGATGTAGAGCTTGTTCGTGCAGTGGCCGAGGCCATGGCCCGTGACGTCGCAGTCGCTGTCGGACGAACAGGATTTGCCTGTTGTCTTGTCCGGCGGGTCGGGTGAGAACGCGGAGTCGGTGTCGGGATACGGCCAGCCAGGCGGGTTGCGGGAGATTCCCGTGTCGCCGGTGTCGGGCCACTTGACCGCACCGTCCGGTCGCACGTCGTCCCCGCTGTCGACCGCCTCGCCTTCGGCCCACAGGGGCTGCGGATCGGGACAGCCCGCGAGCCCCCCGACGACCACCACGAACGGACTCGCGAGCCAGACCTTGCGCATCGGCGCGACGCCAATCAAACCCCGTGCCACGCGTGCACCAGAGACACCACTGCCCTGGCCCACACCGGTGACCGCGACACGGTCGTCAGTGACGAGAGTGCGTTCTCTGACGGTGGAGGAGCGACCGTGCGTTCCGGGACGGCTCGGCGCGAGCGGTCAGGCGCGCGCGGCGATCCAGGCCGCGACCTGCGGCTCGAGCCCGCGAGGACCGCGTTGCCCGAGGTCGACGTGGCGCGGGAAGCCGACGTGCCCCCCGTCGACGACGCGCACGTCCACCGCCGACGACACGCCACGCAGCGCGGGCTCCACCGTCGCGCGCGGCACCATCGGGTCCGAGTCGCCCACGACGATCAGCGTCGGGCACCGGATGTCTCCGAGGTGTGGCGCGACGCTCGTGCGGGCGTAGTAGTCCGCGGCGCCGCGGAAGCCGAAGCGGCGCGCGACGATGCGCTCGTCCCAGGTGCGGATGCTGCGGATGCGGTGCGCGTCGGCCACCGGCAGCGGCACCGGCCCGCGCGCCGCGACCTGCTCGTACATCTCGACGAGCCCCGCGAGCACGTGGCGCAGGTACGGCCGACGGTGGAACGTGTCGATCGCCGAGGCGCCCGCCGCGAGGTCGAGCGGAGGGCACACCGCGACCACGCCGGAGAGGCGCGGGTCGGGCGTGAGCGCGGCGAACCGCAGGCTCAGGTGCCCGCCGAGCGACGACCCCCACAGGATCACGCGCGAGAACCGCGCGACGTCGGGGCTCGCGAGGACCGCGCCGAGATCTTCGATGATCCCCGCGTGGTAGAAGTCGTCGCCCCGGCGGTCGGCGCCGCGCAGGTTCACGCGCAGCGAGGAGAGCCCGCCGCGCGCGAGGGTGAGCGCCGCGTTGTGGACGTAGTGGCTGTCGACGTGCCCGCCGAGCCCGTGCACGACGACGACCAGCGTCTCGCCGCCCGCGTCGTGCAGCTTGCCGGTCAGCCGGACGCGACCGCGCACCGGGTCGATGATCTCGGTCGACCACGGTGCCGCGCGGAGCTCGCCGCCGTGACCCTGCGGGACCAGCGCGTGGCGCACCACCGGCGCCACCGTGTGGACGTGCCCCGCGAAGTCGGCGCGCAGGCGCCCGAGGATGCGGATCACGAGGCGGCCATCCGCGCGCAGGCCGCGACCGTGGCGTCGTCGAGGGGGAAATACGTCTCGATGCGGAGCTCGTCGAGCGTGACGTTCTGGGGGGCGCTGAACATGGTCATGGTGGTGAGGAAGGACAGCTCCTCGCCGTCGACGCGCAGGCGTAGCACCATCGTCGGCTCGCTCGGCAGGGAGAAATCGGGGTAGCGGAAGCTCGACGGCACGTCGGGGTACTCGAGGAGCGCGCGCACGAGGCCCGTGAGCTCCGGGTCGCCGATCGACTCGCGGTAGAGGCGCGACAAGAGCGCGCGCGCGGTGCGCTCCCAGTCGACGATGGCGGCGCGGGCGAGGCGCGGGTCGAACACGAGCCGGAACACGTTGTTCGCCGTGGCGAGGGCCGTCGGGTCGGCGATGGTGCGCGCGAGCAGGCGCGTGGCGCCCTGGTTGGTGCGCACGACGTCGTAGCGGTGGTCGACGACGACCATCGGGTACGGCTCCTGCTGCGCGAGCATGCGCTCGAGGGCGCGCTCGATCTCGGGCAGCCGCTCGGGCGTGGCCTCCGAGAACGCCGCCGAGAAGCCGGCGGCCTCGAGCAGCGCGTTCTGGTCGCGGAGGGGCAGATCGAGCACGGTGGCGAGGCGCAGCACCATCTCGCGACTCGGCTGCGCGCGGCCGGTCTCGAGGAAGCTCACGTGGCGCGAAGAGACCTCGGCGGCGAGCGAGAGGTCGAGCTGGCTGTGGCCGCGTCGCGTGCGCCAGTGCCGGAGGAGCGCGGGGAACAATCGCGTGGGCTCGCGCGGCATGGGGCGACTGTAGCGGGCCGCGGCGATCGAGTCCTTTACC
>JAEUKC010000374.1:0-2597 GCA_016794445.1 Myxococcales bacterium | reverse complement strand
CGTCACTCGGCGCCGACGCCTCGTCGACTTGATGGGCTTCATGGAGGAGCTGGCCGCGCGCTACCCCCGCGGCACGGTCTACGTCGTCTGGGACAACCTCAACATCCACGGTGGCGCAGCCTGGCGAGCCTTCAACGCGCGCCACGGTGGCCGCTTCCGGTTCGTGCACACCCCACTTCATGCGTCGTGGGTGAATCAAGTCGAAATCTGGTTCAGCATCCTGCAGCGTCGCCTCCTGCGTGGAGGCTCCTTCTCGACGGCAGCGCATCTCGCCTGGGCGGTCGCCGGCTTCATCCGCCACTGGAACAGGTTCGAGGCCCACCCGTTCCGCTGGACTTTCAGCGGTACTCGTTGGACCGTCGACGCGCAGGCACGCGCTGCCTGAGCCGCATGCCCAAGTTCAAAGCCGAGGACTTTCACGCCGACGCCGTTCTGGCCGTCTTCGCCAAGAAGAAGGGCCTCAAGCACCTGCGTGTCCGGCGCCACAGCGACACCCTCGTCATCGAGTCCGACGACCTCGATGACCCGTTCAAGCACGCGCGGCTACGCCGGGTCAGCGTGCACTATTGGCGGCTCGAGATGCCTGCCGGCTCACGATGGGACGTGCTCCCAGACAAGCGCGAGTTGAACGCCCTCGTCGACGAAATCATCACGCTCTACCCCTGGATGCTCGCGCCGGTTGGGCCCCCCAGGTAGGAACTTCTGGCGCGCAGTACTAGTCTGAGCCGTGCTGGCAATCACGACGAAGAGCCGCGCGCCAGCGGAGCCACGAGCAAGCGCAGCGCGCGAGAGACGGGCGGCGCGCAAGACACAGGGCCGTAGCAAACGCGTCCCTCACCTCTCGAACAGGACCGCGTTGCACATCAGATTGCCGTGTCGATTGGTCGGCGTCGGGTCGAGGAAGCACCCCTGCTCACCGAACGTTGCCGCGCCGATGAACGGCGCGCTTCCGATCCTCTCCGCGAAGAGCTGGGCGACGCGTCGAGCTCCGGTGTCCTCGATCACCCCGCCGCATCCGCCGCAATAGGTGAGGACGCCGCCAGCCAGCGGTGCTGAGCCAGCACCCAGCGCGCGGTGGGCGACCACCCGAGTCCGATCGAGCAGCGAGTCCGACGACCCCAGCATCAGCACCAGCTCGTCGCCCACCTTCATGTCCGTGAAGAAGGCGAGCGAACCGCCGGGTAGCACCTCGTGCGGGTGAGAGAGAAGGTAACGTGGCACCGATCCGACGCGATCGATCTGGCGGCCGACGGGCTGCAACGAGGTCGCTGCAAGGACCACACCACCCGTCGCGAGCTGCGCGGAGATCCGACCACCACTCCAGCCGTCGTAGACGCGGGCGGCCGGCTGCCCGTCGATGGTCTGCACGATGCGCCCCGTTGCTGCCGTGACGATGCCGCGCATGGCAGTCGGCGCATAGCCGGCGACGAACGACCCGTGGACCTCACGAGGCGTCGCGAAGCCAATCAGCGCGAAGCCCTCTCGAGCGACGGTCGCACCAGCGAACACCCGCCACTCACCGCGAAGGTCATCGTCCGCTGCGCTGCCCCCGTAGACCGGAACGGTGCCACCATAGGCTTCGTCCACTCCCGAGAGAAGTCGCTCCTCGTAGCCAGGGGTTGCGTGGAGGAGCACGACGGCGGGTCCATGCCCACGCTCGAGCGTCGCAGTGCCGGGCTGTTGTAGATCGAACCGGAGAACCGGGAGTGCCGTTGAACAGGAACTTCACCATGTAGACGTCGCCTGTCGAGCGGTCGGGGAGTCGTGACGGAGTGGTTGCAGGGCGCCAATCTCACGGTGGGGAGCCCGCTCGACTTCGGCGTCCACGTGGGGGCGGTGGCCGCGCTGGTGGCCTCGCTAGGGTGACCTCGAGGCGAGCGGGCCTCACGAGGGAGCGGGGGCTCGGTCGCGCTCGAAGTCGCTCCGCCGGACCCACTCCGCCGGGTACGAGTACTTCGCCCAGGGCAGCATGCGCTGGTACAGGCCATAGCCCACCTTCGTCATCCGGTAGTGCCACTGGTACACCTGGTAGGCGCTGAGCCCCACGATCGCCGCGGCGCGCTGCCCGCCGACGAGCTCGCTGAAGAGCCTCTTGTTGTCGTAAGCGACGCGGGCCCGCTGCGCGGCGCGCCGGGGGCTGTAGTAGGACAGCGCGAGCCAGCGGATGCCGTCCTCGAGCTCCCTCGGCGTCATGCGCGCCGGCTTCACGACGATCTGCCCCTTGCCCACGTAGTCGTCGTAGTCCCTGGTGAGCAGCCGGCCTTCGCGATCGTAGCGACGGTGGGCGGCCGTGCCCGGGAAGGGGATCTCGGTCGTGAAGTTGCTGTGGAGCATGCCTGAGCCGTCGAGGAACTCGAGCGTCCGCTCGAACGTCCCGACGTCGTCGTCGTCGAACCCGAACATGAAGTTGCCGGACGCGATCATGCCCTCGTCCTGGATGGCCTTGATGCGCCGCTTGTACTCGGCAGCCGTCGCCCGCTTCCGCTGCGCGTCGAGCGAGCCCTGGTTGACCGACTCGTAGCCCGAGGACATCAGGCAGCACCCGGCCTCCCGGGCGAGCCGCAGCATGGCTCCGTCGTCTGCGAGCTCGGAGCGGA
>JAEUKC010000371.1:0-11749 GCA_016794445.1 Myxococcales bacterium | reverse complement strand
TCGCCCGCAGGAGCCGCGACATCCACGCGTCCTGGTGGGCAGACCCGACCCGGGTCGGGGCGCGCGCGACGATCCCCGTCGCCGCCTCCTCCACCGCCCGTGAGCGCGCCGCGGCCTGCACCACCTGGGTGCGGATCGCCGAGACGCTCGAGAGCAGCCACGCAACCGCGCCGATCACGACCAGGGGCGGGGCGCGCGCGCCGCGCACGTAGGCAACGACGGCGAGGACTGGCAGCAGCCGCGCCGCGGCCGTCAGCACGATCAGGAACGGATCGGCGCCCACGCGGCGTAGGTAGCACGGCGGCTCCCTTGTGGAGGGTCGCCTTCGCGGGCACGATCCCACGCATGCGCCACAGCCTCGCGCCTTCCTTGCTCGCGCTCGTCACGCTCCTCGGCCTGCAGGCTTTCGGGGGGTGCGGGCACGACGACCCGGTCGCCGCCGTCGAGGACGTGGGCGCGGACGCCGACGAGGCCGCGACGGACGCGGACCTCGACGCGGGCCCGGTGCCGGGGTGCGTGACCTCGCCGACGCCGGCGCCGTTCCCGACCGGCGCGTGCCCGGTGCCGAAGCCCGCGACCGCCGACAGCGTGGACGAGGCCCTCGCGCTCGTCGGCCTCGATCGGTGCACCTTCGCGTTCGATCCGAAGCAGGTGCCCGCGAGCGGCTGGGACCTGAAGGACAAGCGGCGACTGCCCGACTTCGAGCCCCTCCTGCTCGCGCCGCTGCGTCTGCCGGCCTACGGGCGCGAGACGGCGCAGTGGCTCGACGACGCGGTCGCCTCCGATCGGCCCGTCGCCCGCGCGCTCGCGGCGATGGCGGTGCGTCGTGGCACGCCCGTCACGGCGTGCGCCGACGCGGGGCTCTCGAAGGTGGACGCCGCCGACCCGGCGCCGCTCGCCACCGCGCTCTCGCTCGCCATCACCCTGACCGGTGGTGCCCCCGTCGACGACGACCTGCGCGCGGCGGTGGCCGTGGTGCCGGTCGACCTGCAGAAGGCGCTCGCGCCGGTCGTGCGCGCGCTGGCCCAGGCGCACGTCGACGTGATCGCGGCCCGCAAGACCGACGACCCCAAGCTGCTCAACCTGCTCGGGCAGGTGCCGAGCTGGATCATCGGCTCGCGGGCCCTCAAGCTCGATGCGGCGTTCCTCGCGGCGCTCGACGCGGTCGACGTGGGCGCGATGACGACGGCGGCGGTGCAGCTCGCGACGGCCGTCGAGGCCGCCGATCTCGCGCGCTTCAAGGGGCTCGATCTGAAGCCCGTCGAGATCGACACCCCCTTCGGTGCGATCGTGCTCCACGGAAAGGGCAACGACACCTACCTGCCGACCGGCAAGGCCGCGAGCGCCGCGCTGCTGCTCGACACGGGCGGTGACGACGTCTACCGCGTGCCCGTGGGCGGCGCCTCGTTCGCGCGACCGGTCTCGATCGGCGTCGATCTCGGGGGCAAGGACACCTACGCCTACGTGGAGAAGCCGCGCGACGAAGACAAGGTCGGCCGGCGGCTCCCGAGCGACGACGCCGGGCGCGGGTTCGGTCGCACGCTCTCGCGCGTCGCGCGCCAGGGGGGCGCGGTGCTCGGCGTCGGCATGCTCTGGGACCTCGGCGGCGCCAACGACACCTACCAGTCGCTCGCGCTGTCGCAGGGCAGCGGCGTGCTCGGCGTCGGGGTGCTGTTCGACGACGGCGGGGACGACGCGTATTCGGCCGAGACGCTCTCGCAGGGCGCCGCCGGCTTCGGCGTCGGCCTCCTGCTCGATCGCGCGGGCACCGACAGATACACGGGCTACAACGAGCTCCAGGGGTTCGGCTTCACCCAGGGCGTGGGCGCGCTGGTCGATCTCGACGGCGACGACACCTACCTCGTCGACCCGGGCGATCCCGACCTCGGGGGCGACCCGCTCTACGCCTCGGCGCAGCTCCCGGAGAAGGGCAACACGTCGATGTCGCAGGGGTGCGGCATGGGTCGGCGCCGGGACTCGGTCCCCGAGAACATCGGCTTCCTCGGCGGCCTCGGGCTGCTGCGCGACAAGAAGGGCAAGGACAAGTACACGGGCAGCGTGTTCGCGCAGGCGAGCGGCTTCCTCGGGTTCGGCATGCTCCTCGACGGCGGCGGCGACGACACCTACGAGGGCCTCTGGTACGTGCAGGGCTCGGCGGCCCACCTCGGCCTCACGCTGTTCCATGACGCGGGCGGCAACGACAAGTACGACCCGACGTTCCCGATCAAGGCCACCTCGATCGGCGTCGGGCACGACTTCTCGGTGTCGCTCCACCTCGACGAGGGCGGCGACGACCAGTACTTCGCGCCCGGCCTCTCGCTCGGCAGCGGTCACGCCAACGGCCTGGGCCTCCTCGTCAACGTCGGCGGCAACGACAGCTTCAAGGCCAGCGGCGCCTTCACGCTGGGTGGCGCCGCGGCGGCCGAGGTCTTCGCGAGCGCGCGCGGCAAGATGAAGACCTTCGGCCTGTTCGTGAAGGCGGGTGGCACGGGCACCTACGACGTGCCGGGCACGACCGGTCGCGTCGCCGGGGGCACCTGGAGCTATGCGCCCGAGAACGTGCCGGCGGGCGACGCGGGCGTGGACGGCGGCGTCTTCTTCGACGGTCCGGCGAAGGGAGTCGGGGTCGACCGGCCCAGCGGCACGGCCACGCTCCCCTGACATCGCGATCACAGGGGTGGCTTCCACCGTTCTCGATCCGCGCCGGCGGACCTCACAAGCAAGCACGGTCCGGGCCACGAGGCTTGGTACGCTGCGTGAAAAGGAGCCGTCGATCATGCGACGCATCGCTGCCGTCTTCGCCTTCGCGGTCGCCGTCGTCAGCCAGCCCCGCGCCGCCGAGGCGTGTGGAGGCTACTTCCCGCCCACGCCACCGCCAGGGCAGTCGATCTCGGTGGCCACCGACCACCGCCTCGTCGTCGCGATCGCCGACACCCTGGTGACGGTGTGGGACCAGGTGGAGTTCTCGGGAGATCCCCGCGCGTTCGCGTGGGTCATGCCGATCCGCGGGCGCGTCGCGGTCGGCGTCGGCTCCGACGACTTCCCCCAGCAGCTCGACGACAAGACCGCGCTCCGCGTCTACCCGCCGCCCCGCTACTGCCCGACCAGCGGCTGTGGGGGAGCGGGGTGTGCGGCCAGCAGCGACGAGGCAGCGGCCGGCCCTGATGGCGGCGACACCGGAGTGGTCGAGCTCGGTCGGTCGGTCATCGGCGACTACCTCCAGGTGCAGATCCGCAGCACCGACGAGACCGCGATCCTCAGCTGGCTCGGGAGTCAGAAGTTCAACGTCGATCCCTCGCTCAAGCCCGTGTTCGCGAAGTACGTGAAGGAGGGCTACGACTTCCTCGCGGTCCGCCTCGACAACCCGGCGAGTGGCGTGAAGGCGATGCGCCCCATCCGCGTCAGCTGGAGCCGGACCTCGAAGGACCCGGTGTCCATCCCGCTGCGCATGGCGGCTGCGGGCATCTCGGCGAGCGTGGGCATCAAGCTGATGGTCGTGAGCGATCGCCGCTGGAAGCCCGAGAACTACCCCTCCAACGCGCTCCCTCCGAGCCAGCTCACCTGGGACTTCGACAAGCAGACTTCGGACTACGTGGAGGCTCGCGCGCGCGCGGCGGAGGCGTACGCGGGGCGTGCCTTCGCCCTCGAGTCGAGCTCGATCGTGAAGAAGTCGGACCTCGGGACCATCGGCAAGGGCAGCGTGATCGACGCCGGGGCCCTCGTCGATACGGCCCCCTCGGACACGGGGACGACACCTCCCGACGCGGACCTCGCCGACGCGGCCGACGGAGGCGCCGACGCAGCCGCCGACGCTGCTCCGGCCGATGTTGCCACCGACACGACCCCACCGATCGACGCCGGCGAGCCCCCCGCCATCGCCCCCTCCGCGACGGACCTCGAGGTCGCCTACGGCACCTACGTCAGCCGGCGGGTCACGCGCTTCTACGGGAAGATCCCGGCGGCCTACCTCGACCAGGACCTGCGCCTCGTCGAGGACGAGAACCAGACCGACCTGAACCGGATCGTCGTGGCCGACCGCACCACGGGGACCCCGGTCTGCAGCGGCGCCACCATCGCGGGCGACGCACGCACCGCGACGCTCGACCTCGGCTGGCTCGTGGCGCTCGCCGCCGGCGCCGTGGTGGTCGCCCGACGCGCTTCGCGCTCGGCGTAGCTTCTCGAGAAATCCCTGTCGGCCGCCCATGGAGGCGGCCGATGTTCGCCTCGCTACGCGGGGCTCACTGGAAGCTGTCCTTCTCGGCGCGCAGGGCCGCGAAGACCTCGGCGTCCGTCGGCCCGGCGCCGAGCCCGAAGTGCGCGCGCACCGCGGGAACGTCGACCCGCAGGAACGGGTTGGTGGCGCGCTCCTCCCCGAGCCGCGCCGGGACGCTCGGCTTGCCTTCTCGCCGCAGCGCCGCGACGTGCGCGATGCGGGCGAGGATCGCGGGCTGATCCGGCTCCACGTGCGCCGCGAAGCGGAGGTTGCTCGCCGTGTACTCGTGTCCGCAGGCGATCCACGTGTCGTCGGGCAGGGCACCGAGCACGCCGTTCAACGAGGCGTGCATCTGCGCGGCCGTGCCCTCGAACAGGCGCCCGCAGCCCGCGGTGAAGAGCGTGTCGCCCGTGAAGGCCCAGCCGTGGCCCACGTAGGTGACCGCGCCGAGCGTGTGCCCGGGGACGTGCAGCGCCTCGAAGGCGAGGCCGCCGTGGAGATCGAACCGATCGCCGTGGGAGAGCGGGCGGGACAGCCGGGGGATGCGATCCTCGTCGTGGACGTGGCCGTAGACGGGGACCCCGTGGGCCTCGACGAGGGCCTCGATCCCGCCCACGTGATCGGGGTGGTGGTGGGTGGCGAGGATGGCACGGAGCGGCACGCGTGCGGCGGCGATGGCCGCCTCGACCGGACCGGCCTCGCTCGGATCGACGACGACGCAGCCGTCGTGGACCACCAGCAACCACGCGTAGTTGTCGCGCAGACAGGGGATGGGGATCACCTCCATGGGCGGCTCCGATCGGCGGGCGAGGCAGTGAACTGTCCCATGCGCGTGACAGTACCAGGATCACGGAGCGCGGATACGCTCCTTGTTCGAGGCGCGCTCCTGGGTAGACTCCACGAGATGCGCTCTTTGCCTGCGTATGTCTCCCTGGGCCTCCTGGTCGCCGTCGGCGCCGCCTGCAGCGCGGAGCACGCACCGATCTTCACCGAGCTCGACGTCGGGACCGCCGACACCGGCGGCGGGTTCGGGAGCGACGGCCTCGTCCTCGACGACACGGGCACCTTCGCGCTCGACGGCAGCGACGACACCGACCCGGGTGACGGCCGCTTCTCCGGCGGCGACGCGGCCTGCGCCAAGAGCGAGGCGGCGGCCATCAAGCCGCCGGTCGACATCATCGTCAGCATCGACCAGTCGGGCTCGATGAGCGACGACATCGCCAACGTGAAGGCCAACGTCAACAAGCTGTCCGACTTCCTCAAGAAGACGGGCCTCGACTACCGCGTGGTGATGGTCGCGCAGCCCGGCACCGGCACGTACAGCGTCTGCGTGCCGCCTCCGCTCGGCGCGGCCGCCTGTGGCGCAGAGAACAAGCCGATCTTCAAACAGATCAACCAGAACGTTCAGTCGTGGGACTCGCTCAAGCTCGTCCTCGCCACCTACGACAAGGCGCCGGGGCCGTGGTCCGACGTGCTGCGCACGGGCGCGGTGAAGGCGTTCATCCCCATCACCGACGACAACTCCAACCCGTGCACCTCCTCGACGGGGTGTGGCATCACGGCGGTCGACTTCGACAAGGGGCTCCTCGCCAAGCCCGGCGGCCAGTTCGGCACCGCGGCCAAGCGCAACTACGTGGTGTATCCGATCATGGGCGCGCCCGCGTATCCGGCAGAGTCGCCGAAGTGCGGCACCAACGCGGTGAACACCGGGCCCGAGTACATCGCGCTCGCCAAGCTGACCAAGGGCAAGTGGTTCCCGATCTGCCTCAAGGACTTCGGGCCCGTGTTCGAGGAGATCGCCAAGACGCTGGCCACCAAGGTCGCCTGCGAGCTCACGGTGCCGCCGCCGCCCACCGGCGAGAAGCTCGATCCCGACAAGGTCAACGTCGTCTGGACGCCGACCGGCGGAAAATCCGAGGACGTCCTCCAGGACAAGTCCAAGCCGTGCGACGCTGGCGCCAACGGCTGGCAATACTCGCCCGACGGCACGAAGATCCTGCTCTGCGGCACCGCCTGCGCCAAGGCCCAGGCCGACCTCGGCTCGAAGCTCACCGTGGAGTTCGGCTGCTCCACCAAGGTGAAGCCCCCCGCTTAGTTTCTGGTGGGGGGCTCGCGCCCCCCACGGTTCGGCGCCCGCGCCGGGCTCGCAGGCTCGCCCGTCGCAGCTCGGCCGAACGCCCCCGCGCGCCGCTGCGCGGCGGGAGACTCGTCTGAGCCCTCGCGCAGACACGGGCCGGAAAAACGAAGCCCTCGATCCCGCCGTTCGGGAGTCGAGGGCTTCACGTATCCGTATCGAAACGTCGTGTCAGAGAGAACTCGTGTCAGAGAGGCGGCGGCCCCTTCGTAGACCGGATCGAGACAGAATCACTCAGGAGACACCAGAAACACAGTCACAACGAACACGGCGGAATCGCTGCGGACTTCGGAGTCACCACGGAACCGTCACGAACTCCACGTCAGTCACGAACAGGAGGCAGCCCAACAACCGAGACAGCGTGCGCTAACGAGCGCAGCCGCAGCCGGAGTCGCCGCAGAAACCACCACACCACTTGCAGCTGTTCTTACGAGTACGAATCTTCATCTCTGGCTACCTCCACTCCTCAGCCTAAGGCAGCTTTCGCGACGTGCACGAATTCTTTTTCGAGGGCGTCGAGCCGGGCGGTGGCCCGCGACCTTCCGTCAGCGAAGGGCTCCCCCTCATGCAAGGGTTCGACCACGTCGAAGTAGTACTTCACCTTCGGCTCCGTCCCGCTCGGACGCATCGTCACCCGGGAGCCGCCGCCGAGGTCGAACGTGAGCACGTCCGAGCTCGGCAGGCCGGTCGCCGCGGTGTCGAGGTAGTCCCGGACCGCGAGCACCTTCTCGGTCCCGAACGCCGTGGGTGGGGACTTTCGCATCACCCCCATCTGCGCCTTGATGGCCGCCGCGCCGTCGAGCCCCTTGCGCGTCACGTTGTGCTGCCGCGACACGACGAGCCCGAACCGCCGGTAGATCGCCTCGAGGCGGCCGAGCACCGTCTCGCCGCGGGCCCGTAGCGAGGCCACGAACTCGGCGAAGATCGCCACCGCCGACACGCCGTCCTTGTCGCGCGCGACCGTGCCCAGGCTGTAGCCGAGCGCCTCCTCGTACCCCATCACGAACGCGCACCCGTGCTCCTGTTCCAGGCGCATCGCGGTGTTGGCGATCCACTTGAAGCCGGTCAGGGTCTCCGCGTAGCGGACGCCGAGGGCCTTGCACACGAGGCCCAGCAACGGAGAAGAGACGATGGTCGTGACGGCCAGCCGGTGCTCGGCGGGGCTCGGGTCGTCGGTGAGCAGGTAGTGCGCGAGGAGCACGCCCACCTCGTTGCCCGAGAGCTGTACCCAGCGGTCGCCGTCCGGCACCGCCACCGCGAGCCGGTCGGCGTCCGGATCGTTCGCGAGCAGCACGTGCGCCTGCTCCTTCTTCGCGAGCGCGATGGCCAGATCGAGCGCGCCGGGCTCCTCGGGGTTCGGGAACCGCACGGTCGGGAACTCACCGTCCGGCGCGGACTGCTCCGGGACGCTGACCACGCGGCCGAACCCGAAGCGACGCATCACCTCGTGCACGTAGCGGTCGCCGACGCCGTGCATCGGGGTGTAGACGACGCGCAGGTCGGTGCGACCCTCGTTGCGGCGAGAGAGCGCCAGCACCGCCGCGTAGTATCCCTCGAGCACCTTCGGGTCGGGCTCGCGGACGAGGCCGAGCGCGCGCGCCTCGTCGAGGTCCATGCGCGGGACCACGCGGGCCGCGGGGGCCTTCGCGATCGCGTTCGCGATGTCCGTGTCGATCGGCGGCACGATCTGCGCGGAGTTGGCCGCGTAGGCCTTGTAGCCGTTGTACTCGGGCGGGTTGTGGCTCGCGGTGACCATCACGCCAGCGCCGGCGCCGAGCGTACGCACGGCGTACGAGACGAGCGGCGTCGGCACGACGTCCGGGAACAGCCACACGCGGATGCCCGCGGCGGCGAGCACGGCGGCGGCGTCGTCGGCGAACGTGGCGCTGCCCCGGCGCCCGTCGCGGCCGAGGACCACCCCGCGGCCGTCGAGGCCGGCCGCCTTCAGGTACATGGCGAGGCCGGCGGTGGTGCGGACGACGACGGCGCGGTTCATGCGCGTCTCGCCGGCGCCGAGCACGCCGCGCAGACCCGCGGTCCCGAACTCGAGCGGGCCGCGGAAGCGGTCCTCGAGGTCGGCGAGCGCAGCCGGCTCGCCGCGCTCGGCGGCGTCGATGCACGCGGCGAGCTCCGCGCGGGTCTCCGGATCGAAGTCAGCGTCGTGGAACGCGCGCGCCCGCGCGAGGAGGTCCGGCATGGTCAGTATCCTTCGAACTTGGAGATGATCTCGTTCATGATCTCGCGCGTGCCCCCGCCGATCGCGTAGAGGCGCGCGTCGCGGTAGAGGCGCTCCACCACGTACTCGCGCATGTAGCCGTAGCCGCCGTGGATCTGCACGGCCTGATCGCAGACCTCGGTCACCATGTCGGTCGCGACGTTCTTGGCCATGGCGGCGAGCGAGGCCACCTGCTCGCCCTGGGTGTGGCGCTGCACGACCTCGTTGGTGAGGGCGCGGGCCGCCGCGAGCTTGCTCGCCATGTCGGCGAGCTTGTGGCGCACCACCTGGAACCCGCTCAGCGACTTGCCGAACGCGGCGCGCTCCTTCGCGTACTCGATGGCCTTCCGGTGGGCGAGCTCGGCGATCGCGACGCAGTTGCCGGCGAGCATCAGGCGCTCGGTCGCGAAGTTCATCATGATGGCGACGAAGCCCTCGCCCTCCTCGCCGATGCGGTTCTCGACGGGGACCCGGCAGTTCTCGAACCGCAGCTCCGCGGTGTCGGACGCCCACCAGCCCATCTTCTCGAGCTTCTTGCCGACCGTGAACCCTGGCGTGCCCTTCTCCACCACGATCATCGAGATGCCGCCGTGGCCCTCGCCGCCGGTGCGCACCGCCACGGTGACGACGTCGGCGCGGGTGCCGGAGGTGATGAAGGTCTTGTCGCCGTCGATCACGTAGTGGTCGCCGTCGCGGACCGCGCGGGTGCGGAGGCGCGCGACGTCGCTGCCGCCCGAGGGCTCGGTGATGGCGAGCGCGGCGATCTTCTCGCCGGTGAGCACCGGCCGCACGAAGCGGTCGATCTGCGCGGGCGTGCCGCCGCGGATGATCGGGGGCAGGGCGATCCCGTGGCTGCCCGAGCCGACGACGGTGCCGACCGACTCGCCGTGCACCACGAGCTCCTCGGCCACCGCGAGCACGTGGGAGAGGTCTCCACCACCGCCGCCGACCACCTCGGGGTAGCCGACCCCCATGATGCCGGCCGCCGCGAGCTTGGGGAGCAGGTCCCGCGGGAAGATCCCGGCCTCTTCCCAGGCGTGGGCGTTGGGCGCGATCTCCTTCTTGGCGAACCGACGGGCCTGCTCGCGCAACCGCGCATGGATTTCGGACTCGTAGAGCGGGTTCGGCATCCGCCCAAGATGGTGCGACAATGGCCGAGCGTCGAGAGGCACGAACCTCGGGGGAGTCCGGATGAACCAGGTGAGCACGCAACACGGGACGAAGCTCCGACCGGCGGGGGGGACCCTGCGCTGGCTCGTCGGCAAGGCGCCGTGGAACCAGGCCAGCGCCGCGGGCCGCGCGGCCGGCAAGGTGTTCCCGCCGCTGGCTCCCGACCTCCACCCGCTGCTCGGCCACCTGCCGGCCCTGCGGCGGAGCCGGGTCGGCATCCTGGTCGACGGGATGAACCAGGCCGGGGACACCTTCCGCATCCAGGTGCCGTGGATGCACGCGACGGTGTTCACCGACCCGGAGCACGTCAAGACGATCCTGCAGCTCCGCCACGAGAACTTCGGCAAGCAGACGCGCGGGTTCGACCAGCTGCGCATCTTCCTCGGCAACGGCTTGCTCACGAGCGAAGGCAGCTTCTGGCTGCGCCAGCGAAGGATCGCGCAGCCAGCGTTCCACAAGGCCCGCCTCGCCGGATTCGCGAAGGGCATGGTGAAGGCGGCCGAGGACATGGCCGACGCGTGGGCCCGGCGCACGGACCCGGAGATCGACGTCTCGAAGCAGATGATGGCGGTGACCCTGCGCATCGTGTCGGAGACGCTGCTCGGGCGCGACGTGAGCGCCGAGGCCGACCACGTGGGCACGGCGATCACCGCGCTCCTCGAGAACGTGCAGGCGCGGATGACGCTGCCGGTGGACGTGCCGCTGCACTGGCCGACGCCGCGGAACCGCTCGTATCAC
Organism: Myxococcales bacterium; assembly: GCA_016794445.1. Taxonomy (GTDB): domain Bacteria; phylum Myxococcota_A; class Polyangia; order Polyangiales; family JADJMO01; genus JADJMO01. Next base: position 1,279 of record JAEUKC010000371.1, on the reverse strand, counting down.
CGCGCCGCCGACGTGATCGACCGCGTGGTCCTCGACATGATCGCGGCCCGCCGCAAGGAGAGCGGGCGGCACGACGATCTCCTCGCCATGCTGATCGAGGCGCGCGACGAGGAGACCGGCGAGGCGATGGACGACCGCCAGCTGCGCGACGAGGTGATGACCATCTTCATGGCCGGCCACGAGACGACGGCCAACGCGCTCGCGTGGACGTTCCACCTGCTGTCGCTGCACCCGACGGTGCGCGAGCGCCTCGACGCGGAGCTCGCCGCGGTGCTCGGCGGGCGGTCTCCCACGATCGAGGACCTGCCCCAGCTCGCCTACACCAAGCAGATCGTGCAGGAGTCGCTGCGGCTCTATCCACCCGCGTGGGTGATCGGTCGCAACGTGGTCGAGGACGACGAGATCGGCGGGTATTTCCTGCCGAAGGGCACGCTCGCGTTCGTCTCGCCCTACCTCACCCACCGGAACCCGCGCGTGTGGGAGAACCCCGAGGGCTTCGATCCGGACCGGTTCTCGCCGGAGCGCAGCGCGGGGAGGCATCCGTTCGCGTTCTTCCCGTTCGGCGGCGGGCCGCGCCTCTGCATCGGCAACGGCTTCGCCATGATGGAGGCGCAGCTCCTGCTCGCGACGTTCGCGCAGCGGTTCCACCTGGACCTGGTGCCAGGGCACCGGGTGGTCCCGGAGCCGATGATCACGCTGCGACCGAAGGGCGCGCTGCCGATGCGGCTGGTCGCGCGTTGAGCTTCAGGGTGGGGTGATCACGAGCGTCACGTGGTCGAGGCCGATCGTTCGCTCCGTCGCGGCCTTGTCCCAGCACAGCAGGTGCGTTCTTCTCCTTTCGTGCGTCCGTCGGACCTCGTCGCTGCCGCCGCCGGCCTGGTTCGGCCAGGGGCCCGCTCGACCGAGTGCGACGACCGCTTCGTCTTCGACGAGGAGCAGCACGTGTTCCTCGTAACCGACGCCCTGGTGGCATACCTCCGCGGCGCCGGTCGTTCGATCGGCGATGCGTGGCTCGCGATCGCTTCGCGTCGCTCTGCTGTTGGCCTGCGTCGTCGCGCTCGTCTCGCTCGTCCTGCGCAGGCGGCCGCCGCCGAGCCCCACCCCCGCCGCGGCGAGCGAAGCCGGCGGGTCGCTCGCGGACGGCGCGTCCACGGACACTGAGGCCGAAGCCGATGTCGCCGACGTGTCCGACACCGACGCCGCCACCGACGCCCTGGTACTCGACGAGCTCGACTTCGAGCCCCCGAAAGGCCGTTGTCGCGCGAAGCTCCCGCCCGCC
>JAEUKC010000320.1:0-9125 GCA_016794445.1 Myxococcales bacterium | reverse complement strand
GTCGACACCGGCAGCGCCACCGACACGACCGTCCCCGAGGCGCCGGCGGGCACCACCCCCGCCTTCGTCGCGCAGGGCCACGCCGGCCGCACCACCGTCTCCTGCGACGACGGCCGCACGTGGGTCGCCGATCGCTCCGACGCACCCACGATCCGCTGCTTCGAGGGCGGCAACGACTGCGACCACGACCCCGGCGCGGGGCGCGGCATCACCTTCGGCGGCGGCTATTTCCTCGCCACCTTCGGGTGGGGCAAGCCGGGCTCCATCCGGCGCAGCGACGACGGCGTCACCTGGACCAAGGTGCTCGAGGGCACCACCTTCGGCGGCATGGTCTGGAACGACGGCTTCCTCGCCGCCTCGCGCACCGGCCGCGTCTCCAAGGACCTCGGGCTCTCGTGGACCAACGTCACCGAGGCGCCGACCGACCAGTGGAACGTGCGCAGCGCGGCCTTCGTCGAGGGCATCGGCGCCGTGATGCTGCTCTCCGATTCCAAGCCCGACCTCGTGATCAGCGCCGACCTCGGCAAGACCTGGCGCAAGCCCACCACGTTCCCCGCCACGTGCGGCAACAACGTGCAGGGCATCGCGGGTGGGGCGACCGCGTTCGCGGTGTTCGGCGCGGACGGCGTGGTGTGCGTCTCGAGCGACGGGGGCAAGACCTTCACGGCGAGCAACGTGGGCGGCACGATCGACGCGGCGCCCGTGTTCACGGGCAAGACGTTCTACGCGTGGGGCTCGGTCGGCGGCGCGCGGCAGCGCTTCGAGAGCGCCGACGGCAAGGTCTGGACGAAGTCCAAGACCAGCGTGCGCAGCGTCGCGGGCAACGGCCCCGATCTCGGCCCCGTCGCCTGGAGCGCCTCCACCGGCACGTTCGTCGGCGTGAAGGGCGGCTGGATGGTGTGGTACGAGAAGCAGGTCTTCTACCGCAGCGAGGACGGCCTCGTCTGGGACGCCTTGCCCGCGGGCGCGTTCACCCCGAGCCACCCGATTCGCACCATCGCGTACGGCGTGGTGAAGAAGAGCGCCGTCTGCAAGTGATCAGTGATCGAGCTCCTCGCCCTCCGGGGCGGGGGCCGACGCCGAGGGGCTCGGGGACGGCGCGGCGCTCGCGTCGATCTTCGGCCACCCGATCGAGTCCAGCGCGAAATCGGCCTCCGCCTTGCGCTTGGCGAAGGCGTCGCGCTCGGCGGGCGGCACCACGCGCGTCGCGTCCATCTTCAGCACCAGCGGGTCGACGAAGATGCCGTTCTTCTTCACCGAGAGGTGCAGGTGGGCGCCGGTGGAGCGGCCCGTGGAGCCCACGTATCCGATGAGCGTGCGCGCCTCGACGTGGGTGCCCGGCACGATCCCGGGGGCGAACCGCGACAGGTGCGCGTAGCCCGACTCGTAGCCGCCCTCGTGCAGGATGGTGACGAGGTTGCCGCTCGGCCCCGCGTCGCCGCGGGTGATCACCATCCCCGGGCCGATGCTGTAGACCGGCGTGCCGGCGGGCGCGCCGAAGTCGCACCCGTTGTGCGGCGTGACCACCTTGAGGATCGGGTGCATGCGCTTCGGGTTGAAGCGCGAGGTGACGCGGGGGAAGGCGAGCGGCATGCGCCACTTGCCGCGCACCGGCTGGTGCCCCTTGCCGTCGAACCACCCGTGCGACTTGCCCGCGAGCTTCGGGTCGCGCGTGTGGTAGAGGCGCACCGAGGGCAGGCCGGGGCGGGGGCCGTAGTCGAACGCGACGAGCTCGTCGTAGCGGTCGAAGCGGCCGGCGACGTAGGTGGCGTCGGCCACCACGCGCAGGATGGAGCCCTTGGCGGGCGGGAGCAGGTCGCCGCGCGAGGCGAAGGCGTCGTCGAGCTCCTCGACGAGCGAGGCGTCGAGCCCCGCCTCCTTGATCGACGCCGTGAGATCGGCGCCGACCACCAGCGCGACCGCGTGCCGACGGTGGCTCACGGGGAGCAGGACGTGCTCGACCTTGAGCGATCCTGGCGGCGCGACGCTGCCCCCGTCGACGCCCGCATCCCCCGCGCTCGGCGCGCTCGGCACGGGCAAGCTCGGGTCGTACGCCCGCACGATGTCGCCCGGGGTCCACTCGAGCTCGAACCCGCGCAGCACGTGGTCGGTCTTGTTCCACAGCACCACCAGGCGATCCTGCGGGTGGCAGACGTCGAGCTTGCGCACCTTGGCGATGGCCGCGGCGAGGCGCGCGACGTCGGGCTTGGAGACGCCGATGGCCTCGAGCGCCTGACCGCAGGTGCGCTTGCCGACCTTGGCGGTGACCGCCTCGAGGGTGGGATCGCCGTCGAGCGACGAGAGCCGGAAGGGGGGGGGACCGGCGTCGGGATCGACGAGGGCGATCGACGCCATCACGCTGGGGCTCGCCGCCACCGACGCCGACGCGGAGACCGACGGCACCGGCGCGACCGCGCGCGGTGCAGACCCCGGCGCGCTCGCCGCCGCCCGCGCGGACGGCACCCGCCGCCCGGTGAGCGCGAGCGGGATCTGCAGCAGGCCGAGGGCGACGGCGCCGATCAGGAACCATCGCGTGGCGCGCGCGCGGGGAGTGGGGGGCGCGAGGCCGACGATCTCCTCCGGGACCTCCGGAACCTCGGGGTCGAGCGGCGGTTCCTCGCGGATGGACTCCGCGACCACGGGCGGCGCTCCAGGCTCGGGGGCCTGGTCGTCCGGGGCGTGGCCTTCGGTCATCCCCGGCGTCATAGCCGGGCTCGGGCCATTCTTGAACCCTCAGGGTTCGCGGAGCGCTCGCCGGATGTCGTCGATGCGGTGCTCGACCCGCGCCCGCAGCGCGGGGAAGACAGCGCTCTCCCGCGCGCCCGCGAGCAGCGGACACCCGTCGAGCCAGGCGCCGTCGACGAGGCCGTGCTCGACCGCGCGCGCGATCGCCGCGACCACCGCCTCGTCGTGCCCGTCGAGCGCCGCGAGCTCGGCGTCGAGCTGGGCGTCGAACGCCTGGCGCCGCCGGCTCGCCGTGGAGGCCTCGTTGCGGAAGTGCTGATCGCGCACCGGCGCGCCGCCGACGAACGCCGCGAGCACACTGCGCGCGCGCTCGAACACGACCCCTCGTGTGGGCATCTCCGCGAGCAGGCGGCCCGCCGCCTCGCGGTCGCGCTCCCAGAGGCACAGGAAGCGGAACTGGTCCATGTACCGGCCCGACGCGTCGTTCGGGTCGGGGCGGCCGATGCGGTCCTTCTTGCCGAGGAACCAGTGGAGCCGGGCGCGCTCGCGGTGCGCGGCGAGCATCGTCGGATCGAGCGAGAGAGCGAGCTCGATCGCGCGGAGGGCCTCGGCGTGGGCGCCGATCTCGGCGTGGATCCGGCCCCAGGTGAGCTGGGCCTCCGGGAGGTTCGGCGTGCGGGCGAGCGCGCGGCGCAGCGTGCGCACGGCGGTCGGGAGATCACCGTCCTGGAAGGCCACGGCCGCGAGCGCGAGCAGCGCCTCCGCGCGATCGGGCGCGAGGGTCAACGCGCGCTCGGCCGCCACCCGCGCGCCCTCGAGGCCACCGTCGCCGAAGAACCCGCGGCGCGCCGCGGCGAGCGCGTAGCCGGACAGGATCATCGGATCGTCGGGCGCGCGCGAGAGCGCCTGCGAGAACAGATCGAGCGCGCGGATGGCGCTCTCCTCGAAGAGCCCGTGGTAGGCCTGGCGCGCCCTCAGGTACAGCTCGACCGCCAGCGGATCGGTCAGCGACTGCCGCTCCGGCACCGTGAGGCTCGTGGCGAGCACCTCGGCCACGACGCGCGCGATCTGATCGCTCAGGGTGAGGAGATCGCCGATGCTCGAGTCGAAGCGACGGGCCCAGATCTGGAAGCCGTCCTCGACGGTGATCACGCGCGCCGTCACCCGTAGCGTGTTGCCCGCGCGGCGCACCGAGCCCTCGACCACCGCGACCACCCCGAGCTCGCGGCCGATGGCCTGGCCGTCGAGGTCCGGCCGATCCGCGTAGCGCGCCACGGTGCTCTTCGGGCGTACGCGCAGGCCGCCGCTCATCGACAGCGTGTCGGTGAGGTCCTCGCAGAGCCCGTCCGCGACGAACCCGTCGTCGGGTGCGCCGACGTTCTTGAAAGGCAACACCGCGACGGTCTTGCCCGACGGCGGGCCGCTCAGGGGGCCCGTCTGCGGTCCTGTCTGGGGCCCCGTCTGCGGCCCCGTGCGGTGCGCCGCGCTCGGCGTTTGCTGCGGCTCCAGGACCGACCGGATCCCGCGCGAGGGAGTGCTCGCTCGACCCACCGCGGCGCCCGAGGGCGTCGTCGCGAGCAGCGCGGGAACTTGCACCGGAGCGCCGGCCGGCGGCCCCAGGGTGTGCTGGAGCGGCTCCGAGAGGCGCAAGCTCTCGATCGGTGCGAGCACGGTGGGCGCCCGGGTCGAGACGCCCTGTTCGCCATGGATCTCCCGGAGCGCGTCGAGCGCGGCGCGCGCGCTCGCGGGCCTCGCGCTCGGCTCGATCGCGAGGAGGTGCTGGATCAGCGCGACCCACGCGTCCGACAGCTCGGGGCGGCGCCGGCGCGGGTCGGGCACGGGCCCCACGAGCCGCGCCTTCAGCACCGCGGAGACCGTGGCGCCGGGGAACGGCAGGCGCCCCGTCGTCAGCTGGAACAGGATGCAGCCGAGCGCGTAGAGATCGGTGCGGGCATCGACCGGCGCGTCGCCACCGAACTGCTCGGGCGCCATGTACGCCGGCGTGCCGATCGCCGCGCGCTGGGTGAGCCCGACCTCGGTGCCGGTCGCGAGAGCGGTCGCGACGCCGAAGTCCATGAGGACCACCCGCCCGTCGGTCGCGAGCATCACGTTCTCGGGCTTGAGGTCCCGGTGCACCACGCCGGCGTCGTGCGCCGCCGCGAGGCCCTCGCCCATCGCGAGGCCGAGCGTCGAGGCGCACCCGAGATCGAGCGGGCCTGCCTCGCGGAGGTGCTCGTGCAAGGAGCGGCCTTCGACGAGCTCCATCGTGAGGAACTTCTCGCCGTGGTGCTCGCCGAGGTCGTACACGCGGGCCACGTTCGGGTGGGTGACCTTGCGCGCGAGCTTCACCTCGCGGCGGAAGCGCTCGACCACGTCGGGCTGGGCGACGAGCTCGCGGCGGATGACCTTGAGCGCCACCACCTCGTCGAGCTCGCGGTCGTGCGCGCGGTAGACCGTGCCCATCCCGCCGCTGCCGAGCAGGCCGAGCAGCTCGTAGCGACCCCCGAGGGTCTCGCCGGCCGTGGCGTCGGCCAGGGAAACCCTGCGCGGATCGTCGTCGAGCGTGGTGGCCATCCGTGCTTCGGACAAGCAGCTTATCGCGCCCCACCGGCAGCAGGGGCGCGAACATGGCCGTTTCGGGCTGCCCCAAGGTGCCGGGACCTACCCGGACCTACCGTGGAGCTCAGCCCTCGAGCAGGAGCAGATCCGGATCCTCGAGCAAGCGGATGATCTCGTAGGCGAACGCCGCGCCGACGTGTCCGTCGATGATGCGGTGGTCGAACGACAGCGAGAGCAGCATGACCTGGCCGATCACGATCTGCCCGTCGCGGACCACCGGCTTCTCCTTCATCTGGTGGACGCCGAGGATGGCGACTTCGGGGAAGTTGATGATCGGGGTCGCGAACAGGCCGCCCTGCGCGCCGAGCGAGGTGATGGTGAACGTGGAGCCCGAGAGCTCCTGCGGCTTGATCTTGTTCTCCTTGGCGGCCAGGCCGAGGCGCTCGATCTCGCGCGCGAGCTCGACGATCGAGAGGCGCTCGGCGCCCTTGAGCACCGGGACCATGAGGCCCGCGTCGGTCGAGGCGGCGATGCCGAGGTTCACGTACTTGCGGACGACGAGCTCGTTGGTCGACTCGTCGAGCGCGCTGTTGAGGGTGGGGAACTTGGCGAGCGCGGCCACGACGGCCTTCGCGATGAACGCCAGGTAGGTGAGCTTGACGCCGCTCTTCTCGGCCTTGCCCTTGAGGCGCTCGCGCAGCGGCTTGAGCGCGCTGCAGTCGACCTCCTCGACGAAGGTGAAGTGCGCCGCCGTGTTCTTCGAGTTGGACATGCGCTCGGCGATCTTGCGGCGCACGCCCACGAACGGGATGCGCTCCTCGAGCGCGGCGAGCTCCGGCGCGGCGGCGGCGATCTTCACCGGGTCGCGCCCGCGCGGGGCTTCGCGCGAGGGGGCCGCGGCGGCCGGAGCGGCGGCCGCGGCGCCGTTCGACGCGCCGGTCTGCGAGAAGCGCTGCACGTCGTCCTTGGTGACGCGACCGCTCGAGCCGGTGGGCGGCACGCGCTTGAGGTCGACGCCGAGGTCGCGGGCGAGCTTGCGCGTGGCCGGCGTGGCGAGCGGCTTGTCGGCGAAGTAGCCCGACGAGGCGGCCGGCGCGGCGGCGACGGACGGCGCGCCCATCGTGGTGCCGCCGATCGACATGCCCGGGAGGTCTTCCTTGATGTCGCCCACCGCAGTCGCGGCGGGGCCCTTCGACTCGCCCGCCTTTGCAGGGGCCTCCGCCTTCGCGGCCTCTGCCGGCGCGGCGCCGCCGAGCTCGTACGCGACGAGCGGCGCGTGCACCTTGACCACCTGCCCGACCTTGCCGAACAGCTCGACGATCGAGCCGGCCTTGGGCGAGGTGATGGTGACGGTGGCCTTGTCGGTCATGACCTCGACCATCGGCTGGTCCTCGCGGACCACGTCGCCGACCTGTACGAGCCAGGCGACGACCTCACCCTCGGTGACGCCCTCGCCGATGTCCGGAAGCTTGAATTCCCAGCGTGCCATGGAAGTCGTTCCTCGCCCGTTTCAGAACTGCGCGGTGGTGACCAGCTGCGGCAGGATGCGGTGCGCGAGCGGGAGGTACTCCATCTCGAGCGTGTAGGGGAACGGCGTGTCGAAGCCGCACACGCGCGCCGGAGGCGCCTCGAGGTGCAGGAAGCACTTCTCGTTGATGAGCGCGACGACCTCGGAGCCGAGCCCGCAGGTCTTGGGCGCCTCGTGCACGACGACCACGCGGCCGGTCTTCTTCACCGACTCGACGATGGTGTCGATGTCGAGCGGCCAGAGCGTGCGCAGGTCGATGACCTCGGCCTCGATGCCCTTCTGGGCGGCCTGGTTCGCGGCGTCGAGCGCCTCGTAGAGCATGGCGCCCCAGGTGACGACGGTGAGGTGCTTGCCGGGCCGCACGACGGCGGCCTTGCTGAGCGGCACCGTGTAGTCGCCCTCGGGCACCTCGCCCTTGGCGGCGCGGTAGATGCGCTTGGGCTCGAAGAACAGGACCGGGTCCGGGTCGCGGATGCTGGCCAGCAGGAGGCCCTTGGCGTCGTAGGGGTTGGTCGGGCAGACGACCTTGAGGCCCGCGACGTGGATGAACTGCGACTCGGGCGACTGCGAGTGGTAGTGCCCGCCGCGGATGCCGCCGCCGACCGGCGTGCGGATGACCAGCTTGCTCGGGTACTCGCCGCCGGAGCGGTAGCGGAACTTGGCGAGCTCGCTGACGATCTGGTCGTACGCCGGGAAGATGAAGTCACCGAACTGGATCTCGGGGATCGGGAGCAGGCCGTAGAGCGCCATGCCGATCGCGGTGCCGATGATCCCGCCCTCGCTGAGCGGCGTGTCGATCACGCGGTCCTCGCCGAACTCGTCGTAGAGGCCGGCGGTCACGCGGAACACGCCGCCGACCTTGCCGACGTCCTCGCCGAGCAGCACCACCTTGTCGTTCTTCTTCATCTCCAGGCGCAACGCGTCGTTGATCGCCTGGACCATGTTCATCTGGGGCATCGTTCGCTCCGACCTTCGAAGACTCAGTGGGGTTCAGTGACCGTGGCCCTTGGCGCGCGGGCCGGCGAGCAGCTCGGCGCGCTGCTCGCGCAGGTGCCAGGGCAGCTCGGCGTAGACGTCGTCGAACATCGACTCGAGCGAGGGCGGGGGGGCCGCCTCGGCCGCCTTCACGCAGTCGGCGAGCTCGGCCGCGGTCTGCTCCTCGAGCGCGGTCTGGCGCTTGTCGTCGTAGAGGCCGCGCTTGTCGAGGAACGCGCGGAAGCGGACGTTCGGGTCCTTGCTCTTCCAGGCGTCGACCTCGGTGTCCTTGCGGTAGGCCTTCGGGTCGTCGGAGGTGGAGTGGCCCGAGAGGCGGTAGGTGAGGCTCTCGACGAGCGTCGCGCCCTCGCCGCGCGCGGCGCGCTCGATGGCCTGGCGGGTGGCGGCGTAGACCGCGAGCAGATCGTTGCCGTCGCAACGCACGCCCTGGATGCCGTAGGCCACCGCCTTGTCGGCGAAGGTCTGCGACCCGGACTGCTTGTGCGCGGGCACGCTGATGGCCCAGCCGTTGTTGCGGCACAGGAACACGGTCGGCGTCTTGAACACGCCGGCGAAGTTGGCGCCGTTGTGGAACTCGTTGGAGCTCGTGGCGCCCTCGCCGAAGTAGACGAGGGTGACGAGGTCGTCCTTGCGCATCTTGGCCGCCCACCCGAAGCCGACGGCCTGGGTGATCTGGGTGCCGATGGGCGAGCTGACCGAGCCGAACTTGTAGGGCTTGCCGCTGTAGTGGTCGGGCATCTGGCGACCCTTCACCGGGTCGTTGGCGTTGCCGAACATGTTGTCGACGTAGGCCTGCAGCGGCATGCCGCGCATCAAGAGCGCGCCGAACTCGCGGTAGCAGGGCCAGATCCAGTCCTGCGGGCGGCAGGCGGCGGCGGAGCCGAGGATGGTGGCCTCCTCGCCGAGCGAGCCGATGTGGAAGCCGATGCGCCCCTGGCGCTGCAGCGTGACGAGGCGCTCGTCGATGATGCGCGTGCGCACCATCTGCTCGTAGAGCGCGACCATCTGCGCGTCGGACAGCTTCGGGTCCCACGCGGGGTCGAGCGAGCCGTCGTCACGGATCACGCGGATCGGTTCGTGGGTGACCCCGGGCAGGGCCCCTCGCGGCGTTGGTTGCACGGCGGTGCCTCCGTTGGACTTGGGCTCGGCTGCGGAGCCGGCGTTGGTGGACTTGGTTTCCTGCGTCGGGTTGGTCGCGCTCATGAAGGCTCCCAGCGTTGGCGGCGCGGACACTTCGTCGGAACCGCGCGAGGCGCAAGAGCCTTTCGGTGACGCGCCAAGTCGTGCGCGACCATCGCGTCGGCGCGCGCGCACGACACCACGCCGCGCGTGACGAACGCTCGTGTGCGGTCTCGGC
>JAEUKC010000309.1:0-32077 GCA_016794445.1 Myxococcales bacterium | reverse complement strand
CGGCCCGCCGTTCATCCCGTGCAGGCCCACGTAGACGGGGAACTTCTTGGTCGGGCTCTGGTGCAGCGCCTCGGGCACGTAGAGCGCGAGCGGCTGCGGGCGGTCGTCGGCGCGCGCCACGTGGGCGAGCCGCAGGGCGCCGGTGAGGCTCGCGAGCGGGTCCTTGCCGGCCTCGGCGAGGGCCGCGTAGGCGTCGAGCGCGGCGGCGTCCGCGAGCTGCGCGGGCAGATCGCCGTCGCCGCGCGAGACGTGGTCCTCGAGCCGGCGGTGCAGGTACGAGAGCGTCGCCGCGACGTCGTCGGGGAGCGCCTTGGCCTTGGGGAGCGCCGCGGCCGCCCGCGCGAGCGCGAGCCGCACCGCGCGCCGTGGATGGAGCGGACGATCCACGACGCGGCCGCCGACGTCGACGCGCACCGTGAGGTCGGGCGGGGCGTCCCCCTCGTCGACGACGGCGCCGAGGTCACCGAGGGACAGCGGCACGGGCTTGCCCTCGAACCTGGCGGTCACCGGGCCGAGGAGGAGCTTGCCCTGCGCGTCGAGGACACTGCCGGTGATCGGGATCGCGCCGAGGCTCGGGTGGCCCTCGGGGAACTGCACCAGCGTCGAGAAGTGGTAGCCCGTGGCGGTCGGCGGGCGCTCGACCTTCACCCACGACATGGCCTTCACGAGCTCGAGCCCGGCGCTCTCCGGCACGCCGCGCAGGAGGGCGCGGACACCGGGCGGCGCGAGGAAGCGATCGTCGACGATGCGCACCCGGACCGCCCACGCGCCCTCTCGCTGGTGGAGGCGCAAGAGGAGCGTGTGATCGCCGGCGGCGAGCGAGAGCGGGACGGCGTCGTCGTCGTCGCGCAGCGGGCGCGGGACGTCGCGCGCGTGGACCGACTTGCCGTCGACGATGAGCTCGCAGCCGTCGTCGACCCCGAGGAGGACCACGACGTCGCGGGCCTTCGGGAGCCGCAGCGTCGCGCCGAGGTAGGCGATGGAGGGCTTGCCCAGGGTGGGCAGCGCGCGCTCGAGATCGACGGGGCCGTCGCCGCTCGACACCAGCTGCCACGTGGCCGGCGCGGTCGTCCACTTGAGGAGCTTGCCCTTGTCGTCCTTCTGCGCGACGTCGACGCGGGCGCTGCCCTCGGTGGCGCCGTAGCGCGGGGCGAGGGCCCGATCGTCGAGCACCCCCGTCGGACGGAACGTCGTCGCGTCGGCCTTCTTGTCATCGAGCCGGAACGGGCCGAGCGCGAGCCACGCGCCGAGGTGACCCTCGGGGCCGAGGACGACGCCGACGCCTTCGCTGGGCGTGACGACCGCAGCGGGCTCCTCCACGACGCTGGCCGAGGCGCTGACCGAAACGCTCGTCGACGCGCTCACCGAGGGCGTGGTCATGGCGACGGTGGCCTCGGGCCGACGCGCAGGGCACGCGGCGAGGGCGAGGACACCGAGGGCGACGAGGCGACGCACGACGGGAGCTTTCGTCCAGCGGTGTCGCGGCGGCAAGTTCCGCGCTAGCGTTCGGGGATGCGCCGTCGTCCCCTGCTCGTCAGCGCGCTCTTCGGCGCCGGTCTGCTCGTGTCCGCGTGCGGTCGGAGTGGCTTCCCCGACGACGAGCTGGCACCCACGGTCGACTCCGCCACCGACACGACGCTCGAGACCACGACCGACGGCGGTGACACGGGCAGCCTCGAGACCGACATCCCGCCGTTCGACGAAGGCGTCGACACCGACTTCGACACCGGCGTCCTGTTCGACACCGACCTCCCCCCCGACTCGATCGTCGTCCTCGACAGCATCGTCGGCGAGGACACGGCGGCGTTCGACACGGCGGGCTTCGACACCGCCGTCCTCGATACTGCAGTGGTCGACACTGGCGCGTTCGACACCGCCGTGATCGACACGGGCGATCTCGACACGGGTCTCCTCGATACGGGTCTCCTCGATACGGGCGTCACCGACAGCACCGTGTTCGACACGGGCTTCGACACGGGCTTCGACGCGCCGCCCGACACCCCCACCGACACGCCGATCGAGGGCGGCATCACCTGCGGCGCCACCACGTGCGACGGGCTCACCCAGGACTGCTGTGCTTCGTTCACCGGCCTGAGCTGCGTGCCGAAGGGCAAGTGCACGGGCGGCGGCACGCTGAGCTGCTCCGACAGCACGAGCTGCCCCACCGGCCAGGTCTGCTGCTTCGGCGGCCTCGGCGGCGGCGGCGGGCCGAGCGCCAAGTGCGCGCCGGTCTGCGCCGGCATCCAGCTCTGCAAGACCAGCGCGGAGTGCAAGGCCCCGAACACCTGCCAGCCCGTCTTCGGTGGGTTCCGCGTCTGCCGCTAGCGTGCTCGCGCTCCCGATCGACCCCCTGCTGCCCGATCTCGTGCGCACGCTCCTCGAGCGGCGCTCCGCCGTGCTGCAGGCCCCCCCGGGCGCCGGGAAGACCACCCGGGTGCCCGCGGCCCTCCTCGACGCGCTCCCCGAGGGAGAGATCGTGGTGCTCGAGCCGCGTCGCCTCGCCGCCCGGCACTCGGCCAAGCGCGTCGCCGATGAGCGCGGCGTGCGCCTCGGCGGTCTCGTCGGCTACGACGTCCGCTTCGATCGCGCGATGGGCCCGGAGACACGCCTCTCCTACGTGACGGAGGGCATCCTCACGCGTCGCCTCCTCGAGCGCGGACCGCGCGGCCTCTCGGCGATCGTGCTCGACGAGTTCCACGAGCGGCACCTCGCGTCGGACCTCGCGCTCGGCCTCGCACGGGAGGCGCAGGCGCGCGACCCCGGGCTCGTCGTCGTCGTGATGTCGGCCACGCTCGACGCGGAGCCCGTGGCGCGCTTCCTCGGCGACGCGCCGCTCGTGACCAGCGAGGGCCGCGCGTTCGCGGTCGAGATCGAGCACGCCGAGCGGCCCGACGAGCGGCCGCTGCCGCTGCAGGTGGTGGGCGCCGTGCGGCGGGCGCTCCGCGAGTCGGACGGTGACGTGCTCGTGTTCCTCCCCGGCACCTACGAGATCCGCGCCTGCGCCGAGGCCTGCGCGAAGGTGTGCGAGGAGGGTTCTGCCGACTGCCTGCCGCTCTACGGCGAGCTCCCACCCGACGCGCAGGATCGTGCCATCGCCCCCTCCGCGCGCCGCAAGGTGATCCTGTCCACCAACGTCGCCGAGACCTCGGTCACGATCCCCGGGGTCGTGGTGGTGATCGACAGCGGCCTCGCGCGCGTCGCCGGCCACGATCCTTGGTCGGGTCGGCCCACGCTCGAGGTGAAGAAGGTGGCGCGTTCGTCGGCCATCCAGCGCGCCGGCCGCGCCGGACGCGTGCGCGAAGGGCGCTGCCTCCGGCTCTACACCAAGGGCGATTTCGAGGCCCGCCCCGAGCACGACGCGCCGGAGATCGCCCGCCTCGATCTCTCCGAGACGGTGCTCGCGCTCACCGCGGCCGGCCACGATCCGCGGACGTTCCCCTGGCTCACGCGCCCCACGGAGGCGGCGTTCGAGGCCGCGCGCGCGCTGCTCCTGCGCCTGTCCGCGATCGACCACGCGGGCGCCGCGACGAAGGTGGGCCACGCCATGGCCCGACTCCCGCTCTCGCCGAGGCTCGCGCGCCTCGTGGTCGAGGGCAGCGCGCGGGGCGTCGCCGAGGACGCGTGCGGGGTCGCCGCCATGCTGTCCCTCGGCCGCGACGTGTACGGCCGCGAGCGCGAGGCGCGCGTCGACGAGTCGTGCGACGCGAGCGTGCGGCTCCGCGATCTCGGCGACCGGCACGTGGTGGAGCCGGGGCTCGCCGCGTCGATCCGGCGCGTGCAGAAGCAGCTGCTGCGGCACGTGGACACGCAGAAGGGCGCGATGGACCCGGAGGTGGCGCTGCGCACGGCGATCCTGGCCGGCTTCCCCGATCGCGTGGCGCGGCGCCGCGGCCACGGGGAGACCCTCGTCCTCTCGGGCGGTGGACAGGCGACCCTCGCGCGCTCGAGCGTGGTCCGGACCGCGCCGTGGCTGGTGGCGGTCGAGGCGCTCGATCGACGCGGGGCCACCACCGTGACCATGGCCACGGCCATCGAGCCCGAGTGGCTCATCGATCTCTTCCCCGAGCGCATCGCCGAGACGACCGAGGTGCGGTGGGACGGCGAGCGCGAGCGCGTCGAGGCCGTGGAGCGCATGGCGTACGACAAGCTCACCCTCGACGAGCGCCCGGGCAAGGCCGGACCCGAGGTGGCGCAGCTGCTCGCCGAGCGCGCGATCGCGGTCGGCATCGACGCCTTCGTGGGGGGTGCGTTCTCGGAGCTCTCGGCCCGCATCGCCTTCGTCACCCGCACCGCGCCCGATCTCGTGCCGGGCCTGGCCGCGCTCGATCCAGGCCACACCCAGGAGCTCGTCGCCGCCGCCTGCGAGGGGCGCCGGTCGTTCGCCGAGCTGCGCAGCGCGGACCTCATGGGCGAGCTGCGCACCGCGATCGGTCACGCCGCGCTCGCGAAGCTCGACGCCCTCGCGCCGACCCACGTGGTGCTCGGCAACGGGCGCAAGGTCACCGTCACCTACGCCGCCGACGCCCCCCCCTCCATCGGCTCGCGGCTCCAGGACTTCTTCGGGAGCGCCGACGGCCCGCGCGTGCTCGCGGGGCGTGTGGCGGTGGTCTTGCACCTGCTCGCCCCGAACGGCCGCGACGTGCAGGTGACGACCGACCTCGCCGGGTTCTGGGACCGCCACTACGCGGCCGTGCGCAGCGAGCTGCGGCGGCGCTATCCGCGACACTCCTGGCCCGACGACCCGCGCACGGCGGCCCCGCCCGAGCTGCGCCGGCGCTAGAGGCGGGGGGGACGGGGGATCTCGATCGGGGTGAGGTTCGACGACTGGGCCTTGCAGGTGACCTGGCTCTCGCCGCACCCGCAGAGCACGCCGCCGTCGTCGCGGAACAGCGGTGTATTGCCGTTCAGCGTCTCGGCCACGAGGCCGAACACGTTGCACGTCACGTGCGAGTGGTGGAGCGCGGCGCTCGCACCGAACGCGCTCACGCCAGCCCTCGCATTGTGCACGACGGTGGTCTGCTCGACGGTGATCGCGCTCGGCCCGTGGCCGTCGATCGAGGAGATTCCGTCGCCGTAGGTGCCGTCGGCGAGTCGCGCACGCGTGTGCCGAACGCTCGAACGCGCGACGCTCGCGTCGCCACCCGAGACGATCACGCCGACGGAGGCGTTCTGGCTGACGACGCAGGCCTCGAGGGCCAGGTGCGCTGGGTGCTTGCCGACTTCGTCGACGGCGGCGATGCCTGCGCTCGGACCGATGCCCTCCGCCGTGTCGCGCACGAGGACGGAGCTGAGCGAGGCGGTGCTCGCCGAGACGAAGAGCCCGACGCCGGCGTTCCGCTCGAGCAGCGAGCGGCGGAGGACGAGCGTGCCTTCTTGCTCGGTGTCTGCGTCGAACGCGACGAGCGCTCCGTAGCCGAAGTCCCCGTCGAAGGGCTGCGGCCGAGTCGCGCGGATCACCGTCGTGTCGACGTCGGCATCGGACGCGGCAACGACGAGGCCGGTCGTCGTGTTGCCGTCGACGACGCAGCCACTCATCACCAGCCTGGCCCTCGCGCCGCGCGGGTCGCTGTCCGCGAACACCCCGACTCCCTGGCGACCGTGGGGGCCGGCGCTCGTGCCACGGATCAGGCAGGCCGTCAGCGAGGCCTTCGAGCCGAGGACGGTGACGCCGAGGGTGACGTTGTCGTCGATCAGGGTTCCGACGAGCGTGAGGTCCGCGAGCTCCGCGATGGCCACGTCGTCGTTCTGGGCGACGACACCGATCCCGAGCAGGCCGTCGACCTTGCGGGCGCGCGTGCCGCGGATCGCCGAAGACTCGACGCGCACGGTGGCCCCCGAGACCAGCACGCCCTGCTCGAGGTTCCCTTCGACCAGGGAGGAAAGGAGAGTGCCCTCCCCGCGGGTCCTGGTGGTGGGATCGTAGAGGATCCCGACGCCCCCTCCGCCGCCTCCGTCCAGGCGGGGCTGGGTCTTCGAGACGAGCGTGCGCTCGACGCGGACGAGCGATCCGAAACCCACGACACCGAAGCTCGTCGCCCGTTCGACCAGGCTGTCGCGCAAGGACAGCTCCGCGCGCACGACCCTGCCGTCGGCCAGCAGGCTCGAGGTCCCGTAGACGCCCTGCCCGAACTTGCCGTCGGCGCGAGGACGCGTCTCGCGCACGGTGGTCTGCGAGGCGTCGAGCCTCGAGCCGACGACCCGCACGCCGCGGTCGGCGCTCCCGCTGATCACGGTGCTCTTCAGCGTCAACGTGGAGGCCTGCTCGGCGGCCTCCTCGAGCAGGGCCATCGCACCGGCGCCCGCCGTGTCCCGGATCACCGTTGCCTCGACGGTCGCCGTGGCACCGAGGACGAAGACCGCCGCCTCCACGTTTCGCTCGATCAGCGACCCGCGGAGCACGAGCTCGGCGCGCGCCTTGGCGAGCGCGCTCCACCCGGCGTGGATCCCTCGACCGTAGGCGCCATCGGCGCGGACGCGCGTGTCGCGTACGACCGTCGCCTCGATCGTGGCCGTGGCCCCGACCAGCTCGATGCCCGTGGTGGTCGCGCGCTCGACGAGCACGTCCTTCGCGACGAGGGTGGTCGTCGCGTCCTTGCGGGTGACGAGGACACCCACGCCGCCCGTGTCGTGGATGCGCGTCGACTGGATGTTGACGGTGGTATCCACGATCTCGACGCCGCCGGCGGGGCCGGTGATCGCGATCCGCTGGATCTCGGCGGCGCTGGTGATGCGGAGCGCCGGTGTGGTGCCCGTGCCGCGCAGATGGACGCTGGCCGGGCAGCGGCCCCAGATCCGCACGGGCCGGTCGACCGTGACCGACTCCACGTACGTGCCGGCGGCGAGGGCGAGCGTGGTCGGCTTGCTCGTGTCGGCCGCGGCCACCGCGTCGGTCAGCGAGACGAACGGCTTGCTCTTGCTGCCATTGCTGCCAACCCCGCTGAAGGAGGCGTCGACGTAGAGGACCGGCGCGTCCGAGGGCGGAGTGCCGTACGGGTCGGTGCCACACTCCACGAGCTCGTGGCAGGCGCTCTCGCCTGGCCGCGCGACGAGGCCCGCGGCGCACGCGGTGGCGGGGAGAATCGGCGCGCACCCGCCGCCTTCGCCGGTGAAGCCGGCGCCACACGCGGTGACGCCGACCGGACGGCACGTGGTGTCGCCGGGCACCGCGAGCGTTCCGGGGCCACAGGCCGCGGCCGGCAGACGCGCGACGCAGCCTCCTGCCCCGTCCGAGTCGAACCCCGCGCCACAGCTGCCAGCAGGCACCCCCACCGGCGCACAACCGCCGCCCACGAGCGGACTCGAGAGGTCGTCACACGCATCGAGACGAGGGGCGCAGAGCTCGCCGTAGGGCTGTGTGCCCGTTGGACAGGGAGCGGGCGAGGACTCGGCGTGACAGGCAGCGACGAGCGCGCCGAGCGCTCCCCACCCGAACACTCCGCGCCCTCGCCCCGCCATGGAGCTTCAGCCTACCCAAACGCCGAGGCGAACGGGCACCCTGCTGCTCGCGCCGAGCTACGGACGCTGCTGCCAGGCGCCCGCGACCTGAGCGATGTCGTTGCCGAGGCCCACCAGCCGAGCCAGCGGCGCGGGGTCCTGCAGGGGCCCCTGGCTCTTGCCGGCCAGTTTGTTCAGGCGGGCCTTGATCTTGTCCATCTGGTCGGCGAAGTGATTCAGGCGCGCGATCAGCCGCTGCGGATCGGTCACGTCGTTGTCGTCGTCCTTCATGATGTCGTCGGGCATGGGTCCCTCCTGAGAGGCCGCTAGACGAACATGCGCGACGCTTCGATCGCAACCACTTGTTCGGTGACCACGCAGTGCGCGAGCGCAATCACAGACCGAGCACGCGCGCCGCGTTGGCGAACAGGATCCGACGCCGCGCGTCGGGGGCATCCTCGGTCGCGAGCAGCACCTTCGCGAGCGGCACCGCCTGGTGATAAAAAGGCCAGTCGCTGCCGAACACCACGCGATCGGGGTGGGCCCGCGTGACCATCGCGCGCACGTTGGTGAGCGACTGCGACGAGGTCTCGAGGAGCACGTTGGGGTACTTGTTGCAGAGCGCGAGGGCCTGCTCGAACTGCAGCGCGCCCGCGTGCCCGAGCACGAACGTGGTGCGCGGGTTCTCCGCGATGGGCTTCTCGTAGTGCCGCACCTGCGAGAGGTAGCGGCCCAGGGCGGGCTCGATCCCGACCGGCCCACAGTGCCAGAGCACGGGCATGTTGCGCGCGGCGCACAGCCGGTAGAGCTCCATCGCGCGCCGATCGTCGGGCCGCACCGACTGCACGTTGGGGTGGAACTTCACGCCGAGCGCGCCCGCGTGGGCCTGCCCGTCGAGCTTCTCGCCGAGGCGCGACTGGTAGGGGTGCACCGAGCCGTAGGCGATCAGGTGATCGTCGCGGCGCGCGGCGTCGGCGGCCACCTTCGCGTTGTCGGAGATGTACGGGAAGTCGATCGGCAGGATGACCGACTTGATCACGCCGAGCTCGTCCATCTCGCGGGTGAGGTTCGGCACGGTGTGCGTGGCGCGCATGCCGCTCTTGCCGAGGCTGCCGAGGGTGAGATCGCGCTCGAGCGCGTGCAGCCGTTCGGGGGAGAAGTTGCGGTTGATGTAGACGTCGAGGTCGAAGGCGCAGCACGAGGGCAGGTAGTGCTGGGTGGGCGGGCCCGCGCCGTACAGGTCGAGCTGCATCGGCCGCACGTACGCGAGCGCGAGGTGCGAGTGCATGTCGATGATCTCGCCGACGCCGGCGCGATCGGAGACGACGAGGCGCCCGTCGCGGACCGCGAACCAGGGCAGGCGCGCGAGGTCGTAGAGGTCGCGGAAGATCACGGCGCGAACCGGTCGGGGTGCGAGGCGCGCGCGGCGTCGGTGTCGAGGGCCGCCGCCTCCGCCGCGAGGAGGCGCGGGAACGAGGCGAGATCGACGCCGAAGCGGCGCGCGTTGTACAGCTGCGGCACGAGGTAGAGATCGGCGGCGGTGAGCGCATCGCCGACCGCGAAGCGCCCACCGAGGCCCTCTCGGGCGACGAGCCCGAGATCGCGCTCGACGGCGGCGAGGCCACGCTCGATGAAGTGACGCGCCCACGCGCGCTGCACGTCGGCGTCCACGCCTTGCACGAGCGAGGAGACGTGGCGCAGCACCGAGAGGTTCTGGATCGGCTGCGTGCCCGCGTTCACGAGCTCGACGAGCTGGCGCACCCTCGCCCGCGCGAAGGGCTCGGCGGGGTAGAGCGACGGGGTCGGGGCGAGCTCCTCGAGCAGTTCCACGATGGCGACCGACTCGGTCAGCGGGCGCCCGTCGACGACCAGACAGGGCACGAGCCCGGCTGGGCTGCGCTCGGCCACGTAGACTTCGTCGCGCTGCGCGCCGGCGAGGAGGTCGACCGCCACGCCGTCCCAGGCAAGCCCCTTGTGGGCGAGCGCCCAGCGCACGCGCCACGACGAAGAGGACCGCCAGTAGTGATGCAGGACGAGGTGCACCGCGGGCTCCGCGCTCAGGAGACTTCGGGCGGCCGCTGCGAGGAGGGCGGCTGCTCGACGTGGACGAGGATGACGCTGACGTTGTCGCGACCGCCTCGCTCGTTGGCGGTCTCGACCAGCCGCTCACAGGCCCGGTTGATCTCGGCGTTCTCGTCGATGATCTGCTTGATCATCTCGTCGGGGACCATCTTGGAGAGGCCGTCCGAGCAGAGGAGGTAGTAGTCGCCGACCTTCGGGGCATCGATGGTGAGCTCGACCTCGACCACGTCCATGATGCCGACGGCGCGGGAGAGCTTGGAGGCCGAGGGACCGGTGATCCCCGCCGCCCCGAGGGTGTGGTCGGTGGTCAGCTGACGGATCTCGCCGCCCCGCAGGCGGTAGAGCCGGCTGTCGCCGACGTGCGCGATGTAGACGCGCTGCTTGTTGGGCGAGAAGCGCGCGGACACGACGGTGGTGCCCATGCCCGCCTGCGCCTCGTTGGCGCGCGCCTGCGTGAGGATCGCGAGGTTGGCCATCTCGATGGCCTGACACAGCTCGTCGCCGCGAGGCGGGCGCTCCGGGTCCGGGGTGCCCGCGAACGTGTTGGTCTTGAAGGCCTCCGCCATGACGTCGACCGCGAGCTGGCTCGCGACCTCGCCCGCCGCGTAGCCGCCCATGCCGTCGGCGATGGCGAACACGGCGTGCTCGTCGAGTACGAGGTAGGCGTCCTCGTTGTGCTTGCGACGACGACCCGGATCGGTGCGCCCGACGCCGCTCACGAGGATCAACGCCTGGGGGCCGGTCGGGTCCTCGTCGGCGAACCCGAACTCGAGGGGGACCTCTTCTTCGGTGACGTGGACCTTGGGGTGCGCGTGGCTCTCGGCCTCGGGCGGCGGCGGGATGGAGGCGACCTTGGTGCCCTCCGGCTCTTCCTCGTCACGCCCGTTCTTGCTGTTGCGTGTCTCGGCGGGCGACGGCGTGAGCACCTTGACGGGCGTCGCGACCTTGTCGCGCGGCTCCGCCTTGGGCTCCGCCTTTGGCGCAGCCGCCGGCTCCTCGTCGTCGCCGCCCATCGCGCGGACCACGAGGAGGAGGACCAATGCCGCAGCGATCGCCACACCGACCCAGAGCATGCCGCCCATTCGCTCTCGATACATATCCGCGAAGGGCCGCTGTGGCTATAGCCGTGCGATGCGACTCCACCTGGTGGACGGGACATACGAGCTGTACCGCGCACATTTCTCGCATCGCCCCGCCCACTTCGACCCGGAAGGCCGGGATCGGAAGGCGACGGTCGGGGTCGTACAGTCACTCCTCGCCCTCCTCGAGGACCGGGCCGAGGCCCCCACCCACCTCGCGGTGGCCTTCGACAACCCGATCACCTGCTTCCGGAACCGGCTTTTTGCCGGATACAAGACGGACGATGGGGTGCCGCCCGAGCTGCGCTCCCAGTTCGACCCCGTCGAGGAGGCGGTGTCGGCCCTCGGCATCAAGGTCTGGTCGATGCGAGACCACGAGGCCGACGACGCCCTGGCGACCGCGGCGGCTCGCTTCGCCGACCAGGTGGACGAGGTGCGCATCCTCACCCCCGACAAGGACCTCGGCCAGTGCCTCCGACAGGGACGCATCGTCCAGGTCGACCGCATGCGCAAGAAGGAGATCGACGAGGCCGCGATGCGCGCGCGCTGGGGGGTGTCTCCCGCGCAGCTGCCCGCGCTCCTGGCGCTCACCGGCGACACGGCCGACGGCATCCCGGGGCTGCCCGGCTTCGGCGAGAAGGGCGCGGCCGCGGTGCTCGCGCACTTCGGGAGCCTCGCGGCGATCCCGGACGACCCGGCGAAGTGGGACTTTTCGTTGCGCGGCAAGGACCGATTGGCGGCCGCGCTCGCCGCCCAGCGCGACGACGCCCTGCTCTACGAGAAGCTCGCCACGCTCGCGACCGACGCGCCGATCGACCTGGACCTCGCTGCGCTCGCGTACCTCGGCACCCCGAAGGCGCAGTTCCTCACCTGGTGCGATCGGATCGGCGTCGAGGGTTCCTTACGCGTGCGACCGCGGCGGTGGCTGCCGTAGTCCTGGGTCCCTCCCGGGTCAGCGGTCGACCTCGATCGTGCCCGAGATCTCGCCGTAGGGCGACTGGTAGAGGTGCAAGCGGGCGCGCTCGGGGCCGCGCCGGAAGCTGGCGTCGACGAAGTCACCCTTCACGTCGATGTCGCCCGAGTCCCAGCCCTCGTCGGCCATCGCCGTGACGAACGCGACCGCCTTCTTCTTGGAGCTCGGGCAGCCGACGAGCCCGTACGAGGCCATGCAGACGGTCGGGGGCGTCTCGACGAGCAGGCGATGGGCGTGCTTGCCCTCCTTGCCGCACACCTCGACGCCGGCGGGCAGACCGACCCCTAGTTTGGTCAGCGCCGTCGCGCCGCTGGGCTCGCACTTGAAGCGGTTGCCACGGTAGGCGGCGTAGCGGCCGGTCGAGCCGAACAGGACGAGACCGAGGAGGCCGATGGGGATCAGGGCGAGGTGGAGCGGCTTCACGCGCCACGATCTGCCCACGACCGCGCGGCTCCGCCACGATCGATCCGGAAGACGCCGTTCGCAGATTTGCGAACGGTCACTTCCCGAGGGGCGCGAGGGCAGCGGTCAGCGCGGCAACGAGCGCCGCCACGCGCGGGGTCTTGCGCTGGTCGGGGTGGGTGAGCACCCACGCCACGCGCTCGAGCGGCGCCGCCTGCTCGCGGAAGGCCTCGAGCTCGACGAGGCCCGGCGTGCGCTGCGCCACGAGCCGCGGCAGCAAGCCGACACCGACGCCCGCCGCGACGAGCGCCACCACGCCGCTCAGGAGGTTGCTGGTGACGGCGACGTCCGTCGCGCGCGCCCGCTCCCAGGCGGCCTCGGGCGAGTGGAGGAGCCCCTGCCCGCGCACGACCCAGCGGAGCTTCTTGCGGTGCGCCGCCTCCTTGGTGCCGAACACGCCATACGGGAGCCGCAGCACGCGTCGACCCCAGCAGCCGGACGGCGGGCGCGGCATGATGCCGATCGCCACGTCGACCTCGCGCTGCCGCACGCTCGGGCCCGTGTCGGCGAGGTGCAGCGAGACCTGGAGGGCCGGGTGCAGGCGGGCGAGCTCGGCGATCGGCGCGACGAGGAACGGCAGCAGGCCCTCGACGGTGGTGAGGCTCACCTCGCCGCGGATCGCCGTCTCCTTGGCGCGCACGGTCCCCGCGGCCTCGGCGAGCGCGCGGCGGGTCTGCTCGCCGACGAGCGCGAGGGCGCGGCCGGCGTCGGTGAGCACCGCCGGCTCGAGGCCGCGCACGACGCACGGGTAGCCCAGCGAGCCCTCGAGCACGTGGAGGCGGCGGTAGACGGTGGACGCGGAGATGCGCAGGTCGCGCGCGGCCTTCTGCACGCTGCCGGTGCGGTGGATGGCCTCGAGGTAGCGGAGGTCGTCCCAGTCCATGGCCGTCAGGCCCGCTTCTTCGCGGCCTTCTTGGTCGCCTTCGGCGGACGCGGCACCAGCACCGCGCGGGCGAGGATCCCGAACACGTTCTCGCAGATGGCGTCGCGGTCGACCGGCACCGGCGCGCGCGTGAGCTGCAAGAGCACCTCCTTCACGCCGCCGAGGACGAAGTGCGCGACCACGCGGGCGTCGCCGTCCTGCACGATCCCGAGCGCCTGCCCCTCGCGGAGCGACCGCAAGAGCAGCGCCTCGATGTCCGCGTAGAACGCGAGCAGCCGCCGGTCGAACTCCACGTCGAGCCCGGTCACGTCGGTGAGCAGGATCTTCGCCATCCCCGGGTCGCCGAGGAACACGTCGAGCAGCCGGGAGAAGTTGGCGCGAATCTGCGGCTCGATGGGCTGGTCGGTGTCGATGCTCGCGACGGCCAGCGCCACGCGCTGGAAGAACCGGCTGACCAGCTCCTCGAAGATCGACCGCTTGTCGTGGAAATACAGGTAGAAGGTGCCCCGCGCGACCCCGGCGGCGGCGACCACGTCGTCGATCTTGGCGAGGTGGTACCCCTTCTTCGCGAACACGTCGCGGGCGCGGTCGAGGATCTGCTGCCGGCGGATCTCGCGCTGGGTCACGGCGCCGCACCCTAGCACGACCGTGTTTCTCGGCCCCCGGCGCCCTTGCCAGGTCCCCCTCGGGTCCGCTACCACTCCTGGACTGACACGTCAGTCTAGTTCCCCGGTCCCAGGATCCGAGCCGCAACCGGCCTCGGACCCCCTCTCCCGGGACTGACACGTCAGTGCAGGAGCCACGATGGGACGGCAGCTCGCGGTGGGGATGGACGTTGGCTCGACGACGGTGAAGGCCGTCCTCGTGGACGTCGAGACGAAGGAGATCCTCTTTCGTGACTACCAGCGACACCTGACGAAGCAGCCCGAGAAGGTGCTCGAGCTCCTGAGCGCGATGGAGGCCGAGTTCCCCGGTCAGCTGGTCGGCGCGCGGATGTTCGTCACCGGCTCGGGCGCCGGCCCGCTCGCGCCACCGCTCGGCGGCAAGTTCGTGCAGGAGGTCAACGCGGTCACGCTCGCCGTCGAGCACCTGCACCCCGACGTGGGCTCGGTCATCGAGCTCGGCGGGCAGGACGCGAAGATCATCATCTTCAAGGAGGGCAAGGAGGGCGGCAAGACCGCCATCGCCTCCATGAACGACAAGTGCGCGTCGGGCACGGGCGCCACCATCGACAAGTGCTTCCTCAAGGTCGGCATGCCGAACGAGGAGGTGGTGAAGCTGCACTTCGACGCGACCAAGCTGCACCACGTCGCCGCCAAGTGCGGCGTGTTCGCCGAGACGGACATCGTCAACCTGATCAAGAGCGGCATCCCGAGCCACGAGGTGCTCTGCTCGCTCGCCGACGCGATCGTCCTGCAGAACCTCTCGGTGCTCACGCGCGGCAACACGCTGCGCCACAAGGTGCTGCTGCTCGGCGGCCCCAACACCTACCTGCCGTTCCTGCAGGAGTGCTGGCGCCTGCGCATCCCGGAGACCTGGCGCGAGCGCGGCTACGCGTTCCCCGAGGACGTGCCGATCGAGGAGCTGATCATCATCCCCGAGAACGCGCAGTACTACGCCGCGCTCGGCGCGGTGCTCAACGGCCTCACCGAGGAGGCCCACGTCGGCGTCTACACCGGCATGGCCGGCCTGCTCGACTACGTGCAGAACGGCCGCAAGGCCCGCCTCGGCGAGAACGCGGGGCCCCCGCTCTCGAAGACCGACGACGAGCTCACCGCGTTCCGCGAGCTCTACAAGATCCCCGAGTGGCGCCCCGCCGCGCTCTCGCCCGGCCAGAAGGTCCGCGCGGTCATCGGCCTCGACGGCGGCAGCACCTCGAGCAAGGCCGTGCTCGTCGACGAGCAGCGCAACATCGTCGCCAAGGCCTACCAGCTCTCCAAGGGCAACCCGATCCAGGACATGAAGGAGCTGCTCCTCCAGCTCCGCGAGGCCGTGACCAGCCAGGGCGCGGAGCTCGAGATCCTCGGCTTCGGCGGCACGGGCTACGCGGCCGACGTCCTCGAGGAGACCCTGCGCGCCGACGTCAACGTGGTCGAGACCGTCGCCCACATGATGAGCGCCGTGCACTTCTTCGGCGACATCGACGTCATCTGCGACATCGGCGGCCAGGACATCAAGGTCCTGATGATGAAGAACGGAGACATCTCCAACTTCCGCCTCTCGAACCAGTGCTCCGCCGGCAACGGCATGCTGCTGCAGGCGATGGCCGACCAGTTCGGTGTGCCGGTGAAGCAGTACGCCGAGGTGGCCTTCGGCGCCGAGCTCTCCCCCAAGTTCTCCTACGGGTGCGCGGTGTTCCTCGACACCGACCGCGTGAACTTCCAGAAGGAGGGCTACAGCAAGGAGGAGCTCCTCGCCGGGCTCGCCCAGGTGCTGCCCAAGAACGTCTGGCAGTACGTCGTGCAGATCCCGCGGCTCGCGGCGCTCGGCCGCCGGTTCGTGCTGCAGGGCGGCACCCAGTACAACCTCGCGGCGGTCAAGGCGCAGGTCGACTACATCAAGGAGCGCGTGCCGGACGCCGAGGTGTTCGTGCACCCGCACACCGGCGAGGCCGGCGCGATCGGCGCCGCGTTCGAGACCCTGCGCGTGGTGGAGCGCCGCAAGAAGAGCACCTTCATCGGCCTCGATGCCGCGATCGACATCGCCTACTCGACCAAGAACGACGACGAGACCGTCTGTCACTTCTGCCCGAACCAGTGCAAGCGCACGTTCATCGACGCCGAGCGCCCCGACGGCAGCACGAGCCGCTACATCAGCGGGTTCTCCTGCGAGAAGGGCACCGTCGAGTCCAAGGAGGCGATGCTCGACCTCGTCCGCGAGCGCAAGGAGCTCGCCAAGCAGTTCCCGAACTGCGTGGAGTACGAGGCGCGCCGCGCGTTCATCCACGCCTACGAACCCGCCGCGATGCCCACGCACGGCACGGCGGTCGAGGACGTCGAGGTGAAGAAGGGCCTCTTCGGCATCCGTCGCGTGAAGGTCACCCGCACGTTCCAGCGCTCCAGCAAGGACTCGCAGGAGGCGCGCAAGAAGGTGCGCATCGGCATCCCGCGCGTGCTCAACGTGTACTCGACGGCGCCCTATTTCCGCACCTACTTCGAGGTGCTCGGGCTGCAGAAGCACAACATCCTGTTCAGCGACCCGACCAGCGAGGAGCTCTGGGTCGAGGGCGGCAAGTACGGCTCGGTCGACCCCTGCTACCCGAGCAAGGTCGCCCAGGCGCACGTGCACAACCTGCTGTTCCACTACCACGAGCCCGAGCGCAAGCGCCCGCTCCACTACATCTTCTTCCCGAGCCTCACGCACGTGAACACGTTCGTGGAGGAGACGATGGACGACGCCTCGTGCCCGATCGTCGCCGGCTCGCCCAACGTGATCAAGGCGGCCTTCACCAAGGAGGTCGACTTCTTCGCGACCCGCGGCATCAAGTATCTGGACCCGGCGCTCTCGTTCAAGGAGCCGGTCCGCCTGCGCCGCCGCCTCTTCGAGACCTTCGGCCCGCTGCTCGGCGTCACCGAGGACGAGAGCGACTTCGCCGCCGAGCAGGCGTGGAAGGCCCTCGACGCGTTCGACCGCGACGTGCAGGAGAAGGGCCGCGCGATCCTCGAGACCGTCGAGGCCGAGGACCGCGTGGCGATCCTCCTGCTCGGCCGCCCCTACCACAGCGACCCGGGCCTCAACCACGGCATCCCCGAGGAGTTCCAGGTGCTCGGGTACCCGATCCTCTCGGTGCGCTCGATCCCGAAGGACAAGGAGTACCTCGCGCGCTACTTCAAGGAGGAGATCCAGAAGGGGATGTCGCCGCTCGACATCCGCGACGTGTGGCCGGAGAACTACTCGGTCAACTCCTCGCAGAAGGTGTGGGCCGCCAAGTTCGCGGCGCGTCACCCCAACGTGGTGGTGCTCGATCTGTCGTCGTTCAAGTGCGGCCACGACGCGCCCACCTACGGCCTCATCGACTCGATCATCCAGACGAGCGCCACGCCCTACGCCGCGCTCCACGACATCGACGCCAACAAGCCCGGCGGCAGCATCAAGATCCGCGTGAAGACCTACGCGCACTCGCTGAAGCTGCACGAGGAGCGCCTGACCGACCTCGGCGCGAAGAAGGCCGAGCTCGCCTACAACCTCGACAAGAAGCGCGCGGAGCTACTCGCCCTCAAGAAGCAGCAGCTGCGCAAGCCCGACCCCGAGCTCGACGCCCAGCTCCACGCCCTCGAGGAGCGCCTGCGCGCCTACCAGGCGCCGAACAAGGCCGAGGTCCCCGTCGACAAGAGCCTGGTCCGCCTCGGCAAGAAGGCCGCGGACGGCAGCATCGATCGCCTGAAGTCCAAGACCGAAGACGCGGCCTCGGCCGCTGAATGACCCCCACCGCAAGGGAGCCCAGCATGGCCGCGCACACCACCGAGACCGGTTCGAAGAAGAAGCTCGTCGTCCTCGACGTCGACCAGGAGATCGCCAAGTTCGAGGCCGAGGAGCGCGCCCGCCTGGGGCTCGACAAGCCCGAGCAGACGCAGTGGATCGAGGAGATGGTGGACCTGAAGTTCACCAAGGCCCAGCGCGAGAAGTACGACACCACGGTGCTCGTCTCGGGCCTCACGATGGCCCAGGACTACTTCGTCGAGGGCGCGCTCAAGGGCCTCGGCTACCGCGTGATGCACCTCGAGTGCCCCGACACCAACGCGCTCCGCTACGGCAAGGAGTTCGGCAACCGCGGGCAGTGCAACCCGACCTACTTCACCGTCGGCAACCTCGTGAAGTTCCTCTGCACGCTCCGCGATCAGCAGGGCATGACCTCCGAGGAGATCATCAACAAGTACGTGTTCCTCACCGCGGGCGCGTGTGGCCCCTGCCGGTTCGGGATGTACGTCACCGAGTACCGCAAGGCGCTCCGCGACGCCGGGTTCGACGGCTTCCGCGTGCTCCTGTTCCAGCAGACCGGCGGGTTCGACCAGGCCACGGGCGAGGACGCGGCCGGCCTCGACATGAAGCCGCCGTTCTTCATCGGCATCGTCAAGGCGCTCCTCGCCGGCGACGTCGTCAACGCGCTCGGCTACCGCGTGCGCCCCTACGAGGTGGTGCCGGGCTCCACCGACGCCGCGCTCGATCGCATCAAGAAGAACGTCTACGACGCGCTCGCCAACAACAAGAGCGTGTTCGGCGCGCTGTGGACGGCGCGCAAGGAGCTCGGCGCGGTGAAGGTCGACCGCCTCCGCCCGAAGCCGCGCGTCTCGATCATCGGCGAGTTCTGGGCCATGACCACCGAGGGCGACGGCAACTACCAGCTGCAGCGCTTCCTCGAGCAGGAGGGCGCCGAGGCCGACATCCAGCTCATCTCGGCGTGGCTCCTCTACACGATCTGGGAGGGCCGCAACGACGTCAAGAACCGCATGAACCTGCGCGGCTCCGACGGCGGCAAATACGGCTTGAACAAGCTCGAGGGCGTCACCGACATCCAGAAGAAGCGCGCGATCCTGTCGGTCGCCGACAAGGCGCTGCGCGTGGTGTTCCACACGTTCGCGTGGTTCGGCGGGCTCGAGAACTACACGCTGCCGAACATGGACGAGATCGCCGAGGTCTCCCACCAGTACTACGACAACGATCTCCGCGGCGGCGAGGGCCACATGGAGGTGGGGAAGCTGATCCTCAACTTCATCAAGCAGAAGGCCCACATGACCCTCAGCGTGAAGCCGTTCGGCTGCATGCCGAGCGCCGGCGTCTCCGACGGCATCCAGTCGCTCATCACCGAGCGCTACCCCGGCACCATCTTCTGCCCGGTCGAGACCAGCGGCGACGGGCGCGTGAACTTCCAGTCGCGCGTGCAGATGTTCCTGTTCAAGGCCAAGCAGGCGGCCCGCGACGAGCTCGACCGCGCGCTCGTCGAGAACGGCGTCACCCTCGAGCAGGTGCAGGCGTTCCTCGAGAAGAACCCGCGTTTCGGCCACTCGCTGCGCAAGCCCGACCACCGCTACGCCGGCACCGCCGCCGACCTCGTGAACGAGGTCGCGCCGTACATCACCGGCAACGTCTTCTCGCGCACCGTGACCCGCGCGAAGAAGCTCGGCAAGGCCGCGAAGGAGACCGCTCCCAAGGTCGCCGCGACGGCGAAGGCCGTGTGGGCCGACCGCGCCGACCTGCTCGCGCGCGCCCGCGAAGACCTCACGGTCGTGCGCGAGGTGGTCGAGGGCAAGATCGGCGACGAGTGGCTGGCCATCGGCCGCTCGATGCTCAAGCGTCACGAGGCCGCGCACGAGGCCCACGGCCGCGAGCCCATCGCCGCCGAGTAGCGGCGCCTGGTCTCGAACGGTGGCCGCCCTCGAGGCGGCCGCTGTCCTTTTGTGCGCAACTCCGCGCGGCACTCGGCCGACGGGCGGGCCTGGCCCGTAGCGTCTCGGTCGGTTCGACGTATCCTGTCCCTGCAGTGCCGCGTCAGATCGTCGCCCGCGAAGAGGTTCGGCCCACGTGGTCGAGCCTCCGCAACCTCGACGGCTCGATCCCGCCGAGGACCCTGGAGGCGATGCACGTCGCTTCGCAGCGCCTTGCGGCCTCTCGGGTGCGGCACGCGCTCGTCGGCGGACTCGCGGTCGGCGTGCACGGCTGGCCCCGAGGGACCAAGGACGTCGACTTCTTGATCGGGCGGGAAGGCTACGACGAGACGCCGGCTGGCCTCGTGACGCTCAAGCCGGAGGTCCTCGCGGCGACGGCGAACGCGGAGGTGCGCGTCGACGTCATCGTGCCCGACCCCGACGAGGGCTTCCTCGACCGCGCGCTCGACGACGCCGTCGTGACCGACGGCGTCCCCGTGATCTCCATCGAGGCGCTCGTCTACATGAAGCTGCGCGCCGCCCGCCCACGCGACTTCGGAGACGTCGGCGAGCTCGCGACCGGCAACCTGCCGTTCGACTCCATCCGCGCGTATCTGCAAGCGCACGCGCCGCTGCTCCTGCCACGGTTCGACGCCGTGGTCGCCGCCGCGCGTCGGTGACCGCGCCCCTCCACCGCGGCTGGTCGTTCTGGCGGTCAGTTGCTGAAGTCGTTGGTGAGATAGAGCTTCTTGCCATCGCGGACGAAGCCGATCCCCACGCGCTTGAACGCTGGGTTCAGCATGTTGTCGTGGTGCCCACCGCCGGGCCCCTCGTCGTACATGAGCTTCATCGTGCCCTCGACCTGCAGGCGCCCGTTCTTCACGGGATCCGGGTCGAGCTCCGGGATGCCCTCCCAGTCGCCCTGGTTCTCGGCGGCCTTCGAGCCGAAGCCGGAGCCGCCCTTCATGGCCTCCGGGTCGGACATCGCGCCTTTGACCTTCGCCTTGAAGTGCGCGTGCGGGGTGTGGTCCTTCATCAGCTGCTGCGAGCCGGCGAGCGCGAAGGCGCTGATCTTCGCGTCGTAGAGGAGCGGCGCTGCGCCATGCTTCTTGCGGTAGGCGTTGAGCAGATCGAGGTTGTACTTGACCAGCGCGTCGCTCGGCAGCGGGTCCGCGGGGCGATCGGGCGGCGTGGGCGCCGGGATCATCTTGGTGGTCGTGATCACCGTCGGCGATCCTGCCGGCGCAGCCGTCGTGGATTTCGTCGAGGTCGGGGTGGGCTCCGTGGCGGGCGCGTGGGTCGTCTTGGCACCCGCGCAGCCGACCAGGATCAGCGAGAGGACCAGCGGGCGCATGGACCCGATCGTACCGCGCGCGGTGTCGAAGCTCACGACAACGCAAAAAGAAAGACGACCGCGACGGGGACTCCGTGGCAATCGTCTCCGGACACCGTGCGACTCAGAACGCGCGGCCGCTCGGCTCGGGCATGCGCACCGTCGACGACGGACGCACGGGCGCCGGCACCGCCGACTCGCTCTCACGGGCGGGCTCCATCGAGCCGAGGCCGGCGAGCAGCTTGTCGAGGCCGAGCTCGGTGGCGGCTTCGCGGGTGAAGACCACCGGGATGCGCGCGAGGCGCCCGCCGAGCTCCTTGCCGAGATCGGTCTCCCGCTCGACGAAGGCCTCGAACGTGGTGTAGCCGCGCGGTTCGTAGAGCTTCTTGGTCTGGACCTCGCGGAGGAGGAGCCCCATCTCGAAGAAGTTGCGCGCCAGGTTCTTGCGCAGGGCCTTGAGCTGGTTGGCGAGCCGGAGCAGCTCGTTGAGGCGCTCCTTGATCTCGTTGGCGCCGGTCGGCGTGCGGATGGTGGCGCGGGCGCTCCCGGGCGGGGCGGGCTCGGCGGCGCGGGCACGGGCCTCGGCGGCGTGCTTGGCGGCGTGGCGGGCGGCCCAGGGGGCGGCGCCCTTGATCCCGAGCTTGCGCTTGGGCGCGCCTGCGGGCTCACCTGGCTTGCCTGGCGTGGCCTTCCCACCCGGTGCGGCAGGCGCCGCGGGCTTGCCGGCCCCGGCCTTGGCGGCGGGCGCCTTGGCCTTGGCGTTCGGCGAGCTCTTCGCCGCCGCCGACGGCTTGGGCGGGACCTTCGCCGGAACCTTCTTGCTGGCGACCGGCTTGGTGTCGGCCCCCTTCCCCTTTTTTTCCGATCCCATCGCGCGGTTTCCTTGGCTGCGGGTCGCGCCCTCTAGACACCGGATCGGACTTGCTGTCAAGAGGGAGTAACCCTTTGACATCACGAAAGGATCGGCCGCCCTGCGCCTGCAGGCCTCTCGGAGCCGACCCGGAAGTCAGGGCGGGCAGACCAGGGTGCCGTCGATCACGCCGCCCGCGGCGCGAAAGATCCCGACGTTCGCGAACGGCTCGGCGGCCGCCGACGGGGTCACGCACCAGATCTGGATGTCGGCCACCGCCTCGCCCGTGGCCAGGTCGAAGTCGAGCGGTCCGGAGGCGCCGTCGTAGTCGATACGGCCCCCCGTGCGCAGCGCCGTCATGGCCGTGCCGATGGCCTCTGGGCCGGCCTTGATCGGGACGGCTCCGGTCCCGGGGATCGTGAGGGCCAGCGCGGTCGCGAGCTGCGGCCCCGTGATGGGCTTGGCGCCGGCGCCGACGACCGCATAGGCCAGCAGGTAGAGCGCGTCGTACGCCGAAGCGGCGTAGGCGTCGGGCTTCGCGGTGAAGCCCGCGCCGTTGTAGGCGTCGCGAAACTTCTTGCCGAGGGGGCTGTCGGTGCCGGCGATCGAGCCGAAGAGCCGCGTGCGCATGTCGTTGCCGCGGGCGAGGGCGGCGAGCTCGGGCAGCTGCAGGCCGTCCGAGACGAGGTGGCGGGGCCGCGCCCCGGCCGGCCAGGACTTCTCGACTTCGGTGAGGATCGACGTGACCGCCTCGCTCGTGCCCACCGTGAGCAGGATGTGCGGCTTGAAGTCGAGCGCCGCCTTCACCGCGTTCGCGTAGCTGGCGGTGAGCGTGGCAGCGTCGTCCTTGGTGGGGTCGCCGTAGTTGACCCGCTTGTAGAGCGCAGGGCCGTTGTCGGCGGCGCTCTTCTTGTTGAAGACGAGGCGATCGAACAGCGCGTTGGCGAGCCCGAGGCCGTAGGCGTCGCCCTTGGCGACCACCATCACGCGGAGGCTCGGGTCGTCCACGGCGAGCCCGAAGGCCTTGCGCGCGTCGGCCTCCACCTTCGTCGAGACGAGCTGCGCCATCGCGATGGCCTGGGCCGCGTCCGACGGGCAGGTGCGCCACACGAGGCCGTCGTCGACCAGGCCGGTGATGAGCGGGCTCGTGGCCGAGGCCGAGAGGAGGAGGGTCTTCTTGGGGATGGTCTCCTCGGTGGCAATCGTCTTGAGCACGCCGCTGAACGCGGGCCCGATGATCGCGGGCACGTGCACGTCTTCGACCAGGTGCTTCGCCGCCCGCAGCGCGTTCGCGCCGTCGTTGCAGGCGAGCACCACGAGGGGGCGGTTGGGGCTCCCGTCCTTGACCGGGGGGAGTCCGTCGGCGAAGTCGCGCCGCGCGAGGTCGACGGCGTTGAGCTGCGGTTCGACGAGCGACTTGTTCTCGCCCACGATGGGGGCCATCCACCCGATCACCACCGCGTCGTCGCGGTCGAGATCGTTGGGCCGCATGTACACGGTCTGGCAGTCCTCGGACTTGAGCGCGGCGCAGCTGCCCGCGTAGCAGACGGCGTCGGTCCCGAGGCGCACCTTGCACGCCTTGTTGGTCTTGCAGCGGCAGATCTTGTCGGCGGCGCAGAACCAGCCGTCGAAGCCGCGCGAGGCGCAGTCGCCGTCGGTCTGGCACTGGTCGGCCGAGGTGTCGACGACGAAGCTGCACGACGCGTCGAAGGCGAGCAGAGCCCCCCCGACCAGCAGCGCCAGTAACCCCCGCCCTCGGCTCATCTGCGGGCCAGCATACCAAGTTTGTGGGCGCGTCACCGGGAGACAGGACCGGGCAGCGTCGTGTGCTCGTGCAGGAACGCGACGAGGCGACGGACGCTCGGGTCCGGGTCGCCCGCGAGGTGCTCGAGCGCGTGGGCGCGGGGGAGGCCGGAGCGGTAGAGGATGCGGTGGGCGGCGAGCAGCGGCTCCTCGGGCACGCCGTTCCGCGCGAGCCCGACCACGTTGAGCGCCCGCACCCGCGCGCGGTCGCCCTGCGCCACGTGATAAGGGGGCACGTCCTGCTCGACCCGCGCCCCCGCGGCCACGAAGGCGAGGGTGCCGACGCGGACGAACGGGGCGAACGCCGCCACGCCACCCACCACCACGCCGTCCTCGAGCACGACGTGGCCGCTGATCTGCACCGCGTTGGCGATCGTGCAGTCGTCGCCGATGACCGCGTCATGGGCCACGTGCACGCCCACCATCAACAGGCACCGCGCGCCCACGTCCGTGTGACCGCGGTCCTTGCGTGTGCCCCGGTGCAGGGTGACGTGCTCGCGGACGATGGTCTCGGCGCCCACCCGCAGCGTGGTGGACTCGCCTGCGTAGGAGCGATCTTGCGGCGCCGTGCCGAGGACGGCGAAGGGGAACACCTGCACGCGCTCCTCGAGCGTCGTGGGCCCCTCGACGACCACGTGGGCGCCGAGGCGCACGCCGCGCCCGAGCGACACGCCCGCCCCCACCACCGAGTAGGCGCCTACCTCCACGTCGTCGCCGAGGACGACGCTCGGATCGACGACGGCGGTCGGGTGGACGCGCGTGGTCAACGCTCGCGCTCGACGATGCTGGCGAGGAGCTGGCCCTCGGCGCAGAGGGTGCCACCCACGGTGGCCTCGCCGCGCAGCTTCCAGACGTTCGAGTGGTGGTTGATCACGCGCACCTCGAGATCGAGCCGGTCGCCGGGGCGCACGGGGTGCCGGAACTTGCAGCGGTCGATGCCGAGGAAGTACATGAGCGACCCCTGCGCATCGAACGGGTCGCTCGCGTAGGCGAGGATGCCGCCGATCTGCGCGAGCGCCTCGACCACGAGCACTCCCGGCATGATCGGATCCCCCGGAAAATGCCCGGCGAAGAACGGCTCGTTGATGGAGACGTTCTTGTACCCGTGGATCACCTCGCCCGCGACGATGTCGGTCACCCGATCGACCATCACGAACGGGTACCGGTGCGGCAGGATCGCGAGGATCTTGCGGATGTCGAGTTGCACGGTGCGAGTCTGCCGTGGCGCGCGCCCCGCGTCGAGCCGCTCAGAGTCTTGCATCCTCGGCCGCCCATGGAGGCGGCCGATGTTCGCCTCGCTCCGCTCGGCTCACCCGAGGTGCGCGTGGAGGAACGCCGTCGTGCGCGAGAGGGCGAGCTCGGCAGAGGCGCGGTCGTACACCTCACCACGGGTGTCGTTCGCGAAGGCGTGCTCGGCGTCGTAGAAGTGGAACTCGACCGACTTTCCAGCAGCCACGAGGGCGTCGCGCACGAGCGAGACGCGCTCCTTGGTGACGTGGGGGTCGCGCTCGGCGTAGTGCCCCTCGATCGGGCAGCGCACCTTGGTCCAGTCCGCGTACTCGGCGCGTGGGAGCCCGTAGAACGGCACGGCGGCGTCGATGGCGAGGTTGCACGCCGACGCGAGGCTCATCGCCCCGCCCAAACAGAAGCCGACCACCCCCACCTTGCCGTTGCACCCCGGGTCGGCCCGCAGGCGGTCGACCGCGGCACCGATGATCTCGAGCGCATCGCGCGTCTTGAGGTCCATCATGAGCTGCATGGCCTCGCCAGCGTCCTTGGTGACGCGACCACCGTACAGATCGACGCCGATCACCAGGAAGCCCTGGGCCGCGAAGCGATTGCACAGATCCTTGATGTGATCGTTCAACCCCCACCACTCCTGCACCACGACGAGACCAGGGGCCTTGGCAGGAGCGGGGTGCGGGGCGGCGTAGTCGGTCATGGCCGGCCACGATACAGCTTGGCCTGGCCTCGCAGCCAGCGCGCGCGCGGCACGGCCGGGTAGCCCGCGACCGTCTCGCCCGGCGGGACGTCGCCGATGACGCCGGCCTTGGCCGCGATGCGCGCGCCCTTGCCGACGCGCACGTGGTCGGCGATGCCGGCCTGCCCACCGATCCAGACGTCGTCCTCGACCACCACGCTGCCGGCGAGGCCGACCTGGGCCGCGAAGCGGCAGCGCGCGCCGACGACCACGCCGTGGCCGAGGTGCACCTGGGCGTCGAGCTTGGTGTCGCGACCCACGCGCGTGGGGACCAGGATGCCGGCGTCGATGGTGCAGAGCGCGCCCACCTCGACCTCGTCCTCGAGCACGACGCCCGCGCGGTGGGGCATGCGGAGCGGACCGTGTTCGCCCTCGACGAACCCGAAGCCCTGGCCGCCGATGACGGCCCCGGCGCCGATCACCACGCCGCGCCCGAGGCGGGCGTGCGGGTAGACGACGGCGCCCGCGCCGATGCGGCTGCCCTCGCCGACGATGGCCCCGAGCGCGATGCGCGCGCCGGGCTCGCACCGCACGCCGAGGGGCACATGATCGACGAAGCTCGGCAGCTCGTCCTCGAGCAGCTCCGCGAGCACGCGCTCGGCGTGGGCGTGCACCCAGCGGCGCCCTGGCTCGACGCGTCCGGCGATCTTGGCCGACACGAGCAGCACCCGCGCCGACGACGAAAGGCGCGCAGCCCCGCGATCGTGCAGCACCGGGGCGAGGTCGGTGTCGTCCTTGCCGTCGGAGGGCCCGACGCGCGCGATGGGCAGATCGCGGTCGAGGGTCTCGTCGATCACCCCACCGTGTCGCGCGAGCAGATCGCGCAGCCGACCAGGCCGCGCGAGGAGGATCACTTGCCAGAAGCCGAGGCGGAGGCCGACGAGGCGCCCGCCGGCGGCCCCCAGTTGTACTCGCGCAGCACGCGCTCGGTGAGGTCGTACTCGGGCTTGAGGCCGGGCACGGGCACGGTCTTCTTGTCGACGACGAGGTCGATGCCATCGGCCTCGGCGATGCGCTTGTAGATCGCCTTGACCTTCTTCTCGATGGGGTAGAACAGCTCGTCCTCGCGGCGCGCGAGCTCCTGGTTCGTCGCCTTGAGCTGGTCCTGGTAGGCGCGGAGCATCTTGTCGTAGGAGAACACGGCCGCGGAGAGCTGCGGGCTCGGGCCCTTGGACGACTTGGAGAGGACGGCGAGGTCTTCTTGCGCCGCCTTGAGCTGGTCTTCCATCGCGAGGAGCTGGCTCTCGCGCTTGACCTTGAGCTTGATGAGCGAAGCCTTGGCGCGGAGGCCGTCCTCGGTCTCGTTCACGCAGCGCTCGGTGTCGACGTAGGCCATCTTGACCTTGATCATCGGCGGCGCGGCGACGACCACGGCGCTGAACGCGGGCACGACCGCGCAGGCGATCGCGAGGGCGAGGTTCCGGAACGCGCGCCTCATGGCATCTTGGGCGCGGCGCTCGGGGCCGGCTTCTTCGGGGTGTCGGAGGCCTTGGTCGACGCGGCCGGCTTGGCGCCCGGCTTGACCGCCACGGGGTTCACCTTGTTGTACTCGGTGATCACCTTGTCGGTGATGTCGAGGTCCTTGCGGCCGTAGGGCACGCTGCGCTTGTTGAGGATGAGATCGTACCCGTCGCGGAGCGCGATGGCGCGCAGGAGGTCTTTGACCTTCTTCTCGATCGGGTCGTAGAGATCCTTCTCCTTGTCCTGCAGCTCCTTGTTGTACCGGACGACGATCGCCTGGTATTCGGCGGCGGCCTGCTGGTACTCGGCGGCCTTCTTCTCGATCGCGTCCTTGCTGAACGCCTTGGCCTGCTTCTCGAGATCGTCCTGCAGCTTCTTGAGCTTGGACTCGAGCGCCGAGATCTCCTTCTGGCGCTTCTCCTGCTCCTTGACCAGGGCCTCGTGGGCCTGCTTGCCCTCGTCGATGTCGGCGATCACCTTGTCGGTGTCGACGTAGACGACGGCCATCTGCTGCTGGGCGTGGGCCTCGCCGGGGGCGGCGAACAGGATCGGTGTGAGGCCGAGCGCCGCCACGACGACGGCGATGGAGGCGCGGAGGAGGGACCGGGACCGCATGGCGGGCTGTGTAGCTCAGGTTCCTCCCCCGCGCGAGGGGGGTCGGGGCCCGTCGTTTCAGGGGCTCTTGCGGAACACGAGCCGGCCCTTGCGGGGGTCGATCATCGCGACCGTCCGGTCGTCGACCCGCACGAGCGAGAGCCCGACGAAGTCCGACCCCTGGGCGTCCCGGCCGCGGAGCGCCCCGACGACCGTCCCGTTCACCTTCGTTTCGTCCCAGTGGGCCGCGAGCGTGGCCTCGAGGAAGACCGTCTCCGTCTTGCCGTCCGGCTCGAGGCCGTACGAGGTCCACACGAGGTGTCCGTCGGCGTCGAGCGACAGGCGGATGCCCTCGCGGCCCGCCTCGTCGGCGATCCCGGCGAGGCACACCTTCGGCTCCTTCTCCCTCTGGCAGCCGGCCTGGATCTTCGCGAACACGTCGGACTCCTCGAGCACGAACGCGTAGCGACCGAGCGGCGCGGACTCCGTCGCGACGGGCGGCGGGTCGGTCGTCGAGCAACCAGAGACGAGGGCGAGCGCGAACGGCACGCAGGACAGCGAGCGCATGAGAGACCTCCAGGGTTTCGACCCCGCCGACCCCGGCGCGGTCACGGGGAGGAGAACGTCAGCCCCGGGAGCCTGTGACAGGGCTAATTCGCATGGTTCGCCCTACGCGCCGCCGCTACGGCGCTGCGCCCCTTCGCGACGTCCCTTCCGGGCTCACGCGCATCAGAGAAACGACGGTGGCGGCGGCGCGCACCGGGTCGAGGGGCACGCCGAGCTCGGCCAGGGTCTTGCCGCCGATGACCGCCGACAGGAGCAGCGTGGAGAGGCCGGTCAGGTCGACGTCGCTGCGCACCCGGCCCTCGTCGCGCGCGCGCTCGAGGAGCGCCTCCAGGCGGCGGGCCGCGGTCGCGATCACGTCGGCGTAGCGCGCGCGAATGCGCGGCGAGCGCACGGCGGCGTCGACGATCTGGTGGGGCATGATCCCGCCCGCGCGCAGCAAGGGGTAGTCGCCTCGGGCGAGGGTGCTCGCGACGCGCACCACGATCTCGTCGATGCCGAGCGCCTCGCCCTCCTTGCCGAGCAGCGCGTCGAGCAGCGCCGGCGCGTCGCGCTCCATCACCTCGGCGACGAGCGCGTCGCGATCGACGAAGTGCACGTAGAACGCGCCGCGCGTGAACCCGGCCCGCGCGCAGATCGCATCGAGGCTCGGCGCGTCGAGGCCTTGCTCGGCGAACAGCGCGGCGGCCGCGTCGAGCAGCGCCGTCCGCGTCTCGGCCATGGTGGCGGCCCGGGATCGGGGCTTCAGTGGGGCCTTTTTTGCGGATTTTTTGGGCATGATTTGACATACGAGTCCGTATGTGAAAAACACATCTCACATACGAACTCGTATCTGGAGGGTGCCATGTTGACCACGTCCGACGCAACCACGACCGCCCGTCCGTCCACGCGCCGCGCCACCGCGCTCTCGCTCGACGATCTCCTCGACCTCGACCACGCGGCGCTGGTGGAGCTCTACGAGGCGGCCACCCTCCCCGAGCTCGCGGCCATCCGCGGGGACCTCCGCGGCCGCATGCTGGCCTCGCCCGCGCTGCCCGCGTGGCTGTACGCGCTGCCCGCCGCGTGGGCGCGCACCAGGAGCTTCCCGTGGCGCGGCAAGAGCTTCGCCCCGCGCGGCGCCGACGCCGGCAGCGGCGACAACCGCGTCGTCTCCGAGCAGTTGCACCTGTTCCGCTTCGACACCCGCGTCGGGCCGTCGCGCCACGACGGCAAGCCGGTGATCGACCTCGACTACGACCACGCGGGCAACCCGTTCTTCATCCGCGCGATCGAGGACGAGATCCGCGAGGTGCGCCCGGGCCTCTACCTCGGGCAGGCGTGGCTGCGCGCCGCGGGCAAGAAGACGTTCGTGCTGTGGTTCGCGCTGTCGACGTGAGCGCTCAGTACCCGGGGTTCGGGCCGCCGCCCTTCCCGCCGCCGCCCTTGCAGCCGTACATGTCCACGTAGACGCGCTGCGGCCCGGAGGCGCAGGGCACCTCGTAGAGATCGATGATGTGGCCGGTGGAGTTGGCGCCGACGTTGCCGACGCGCGCCGCGGCGCCCGCCTGCGGGTTGCCACCGAGCGGGTTGGTGCCGTCGGGGCACTTGAACTCCTTGGCGACGTACACGTAACTGTCCTTGGGCCCGCAGCGCAGCACCGGGGTCTCCTTGGTGTTGACCTCGACGGGCTTGCCGGGGACCGCCGGGGGCGGAGCCGTGGGCTCGGCGTCGTTCGTCGCGGGCTTCGCGCCGTCGCTCGCCGCGATGGCGCCGCTCGTGCCCTCGGCGGTGCCGTCGTTGCTGGCGGGCGGCTCTTTCGGGGGCGGCGTGGAGCCACCGCAGGCCGCGAGCAGGAGACACGAACAGAGCAACGACGAGGGGCGCATGGGGACCTCCGAGCGGCTTCGACCCGGACCGACGTACGGGCTTGGCCGAGATCTACGGCGGTTTCCGATGCGAGGAAAGCACGCTCGCGCCGCGCCTGCTCGCCGGGTCCCTTCGGTATGGTGCCCTGGTGAGCGAGGTCAATCCCTACGAAGCGCCACGTGCGCCGAAGAAGAAGAAGCGCCGCAAGGCGGAGGGCGCCGAACCCGACGTCGACATCGAGAGCCACCGTATGAGCGTGCTCGTCGCGCTCGGCCTCTCCGTGGTGACGTTCGGCCTGTTCTCCTTCGTCTGGTACTTCTTGCGCAAGCCGCTGTTCGAGGCGCTGCGCCAGGCGCCGCTCTCGCCGCTCGGGGTCGTCGCGGCTTATGGGCTCGGGTTCGGCGGGACCTTCGGCGTGTACTTCCAACCGGCCAACGCGGTCGTGTTCCGCGCCGCGAGCGTCGTCGGCGGGATCCTGATCTACCTCGTGCAGCGCCAGCTCGGTCACATCATCACCAGCGCGGCGTACGCCCGGCGCCTCGACGTCGAGATCTCCGACCTCGCCCTCTGGTTCTTCGGCGTGCCCTACCTGCAGTGGGGAGTGAACCAGCTCGCCGACGGGGTGCAGGGCGATCAAGCCTTGTAGTGCGCGGCGAGCCGCCGTCGTCGCGCGGCCCAGGCGAGGGAGACCATCGACGGTGAGGCGTAGAGCGTGGCGAAGACACGTTGCCCCTGGCGCCGCTCGACGAGGAAGCCGACGGACCCGTCGCGCATGCGCAGGCGCGAGAGCGTGGTGGCGCCGTGGTAGTCCCACGCGAGCACCATGCGCGGGGGGTGGCGTGCGTCGATGGCCTCGCGGTCACGCGCGGGATCGACGAGCAGGTTCGAGAGGCCCTCGAGGTGCCGCTCGGCGGCGCGGCGCGTGATGTACGAGCCGACCAGGGAGAGCGCGTGGGACAGCCTCGCGAAGACGTCGAGTTGCACGCCGCGAGCGAAGCGACGGGCCGCGGCTGCGTCGAGACGAACGCGGTCAGGCAATGTCAGCCGCACGGAAGGTCGAGCGCTCGCGACAGCAGGCGCTCGGCGTCGGCGCGAAGCTCGGCGCGGAGATGGTGCTCGCTGCTGCCCCCAGGCGAGTGCACCACGAGCTCGGTGTCGGTGATCTCGACGATCGTCGTGCGAGCGAAGCGAACGAGCGCGCCCACGAGGGCGAAGGCGGCTGCGAACAGGAACGCCAGGCGAGGCTCGGCGGCGCCCGGGGCGGTGGCGGAAGACCTCGTGGCCGGGCAGCGCGCGGTAGGGCCCGCGCGAACCATCGGCGTCCGTTGTCCAGAGGGCCACGAGACAGGCTAGCGCGCCGACGCGGGCTGCTCACGAGGCCCCTCCCGGGGCGAGATCAAGCCGTGACGCCGCCACCCGACGCGCGCGAGCCACGTGCGCGGCGCGTGGACGGGAGCGTTGTCGAGCGGGGCCGGAGCGATCCCGCGAAAGCCGTCGAACCAGAGGGCTGAGGAGCACGGGTCGAGCAGCGTGGAGACCCGGACCTGGTGCTTGCGGAAGTTCGCGAGCACATAGGCGAGGCAGATGCGGACCTCGCGCGGCGTGCGCAGGGCCCGCGTGTGGAAGCGGTCGGCGAGGACGCGACCGCGGCGCGCGTGGGCGCGGTTGATCGCGCGTGCGAGGCGGATGCCGAGGCCCTGCGCACCCGCGCGCAACGCGGCCGAGTCGTGCGCCTCGACCACGAGGTGGACGTGGTCGTCCTGCACGGAGAAGTGCACGACGCGGAACGCCGGCCCGCTGCCCTGCTGCAGCGCCACCACGATCGCAGGAAACACCTCGGCGGAGCGCAGAGAGCGGAGGCCGGGGACACAGCGCCAGGTGAGATGCTCGGGGTGCGCGCGCGCATGCAGCGGCCGAGGACGGTGAGGGACGAGCGGCCGCGCGGAGATGCGCTTGCGGCCGGCCCCGGGGCGACGACCGCCCCACCCCTTTGTGCGAGGCAGCTCGAGCTGGGCAGGGCGGCGCGCCATCTTGAAAGAGCACTATAATGGCTTGCGGAAGGGTGTCAACGCGCGCCACGACGGTGCAGACCGGGTAGATCCCTTACAGATCAGACCGGGAGCATGGTTTACAGAGTCCGGGAGTGGGGTTGACAGGTCTACCAGACGGTCTCCGGGAGGGTGCTTCCGGTGCCGTGGAAAGAGACCTGCGTGTACTCGCAACGGGTGGAGTTCATTCTTGATTGAGTGGAAGAGGAGCCTGACGACGCTGTCGGCCCTGTGTCGCGCGTTCGGCGTGAGTCGCACGACTGCGTACAAGTGGATCGAGCGCTTTCAGACCGAGGGAGAGGAGCAGTTCCTCGACGTGCTCG
>JAEUKC010000276.1:0-27271 GCA_016794445.1 Myxococcales bacterium | reverse complement strand
GCGAAAGAACTGCGGTCGCTAGCTCGACAGGACCCGGAGCGAGCCGCGGACGACGCCGTAGCCACCCTCGGCGCGGAGCGCGCGGAACACCTCGGCGGGGGAGGTCTTCTGCTCGAGCAGCGACCGGTACGCCCGGACGATGCGGCCCACCTCTTCGTCGGTCTCCCGCACGAGCTCGACGCGGAAGCGCCGCACCCCGCTGCGCGCCGCGCCCGCGACGAGTCCCGCCGCGCTCTGCGCCGCGGCGTGGAACACGGTGTTGCGGCACCCGACGTCGGCCTCGACGGGGTGGTCCATGCCCGCGCGGTCGCGCAGCGAGACCGCGTGCCGCTCGCACGGGCGCCCACAGTCCTGGAAGTCTTTCCCCTCGGAGAGGAGCGCGGCGATCACGCAGTGCTCCATGTGGAACAGCGGCATCGGGTGGTGCACCACGAGCTCGGCGAACGGCCCGAGCCCGCTCGCGAGGAGCGCCTCGAGCTGGCTCGCGTCGAGGTCGAAGGACGGCGTGAAGGCGGCGAGGCCGCGCGAGAGCACCTCGTGCGCGCTGATGCGGTGGGTGACGTTGAGCGAGAAGTCGCCGATGCGCAGCGCGGATCCGCTGCGATCGCGGAGCGCGCCGAGCCCGCGCACGAGCACCGCGTCGGGCTCGAGCGAGGCGAGGTAGCGGTCGATCTTCTCCTCGCCGGGCTTGCGGATGCGCGGCGGCGCGACGCCGACGAAGCGGGCGCCCTCCTCGCGCAGCGCCCGCAGCGCGACGCCGGTGCCCGTGAGCTCGAGGAAATCCAGGTAGACGCCGTCGGCCCCGGCGGCGAGGGCGGCGCGGGCCTGCGCGACGTTGCGGCAGAGCGCGAAGAGGCCCGCGGGTGGAGGCGTGGTGACCGGCAACGGGCGCTCGGCGAGCGACACGGCGGTCACGCCCGTGGTCGCGTGCGAGCGGTGCGCGACCTCGCCCAGCGCCGCGACGAGGGCGCGACGCGCGCGGTTGAGCGCCGAGACCGGCAGCATCACCTGCTCGGGCAGCGCGAGCGACAGCGCCCCCAGCACGAACGGCGTGTCGCCGAGCCGACCGAGCTGCGCGCGGAGCGTGACCTCGTCGAGCGGGCGGTTCTCGGCGCGGGCGAGGGGCGTATCGACCGTGACCTCGGCGGTGCGACCCCGCGAAGAGCCGCGTAGCAAGGGCTGCTCGCCGAGCGCGCCCGTGAGCGACAGGTCGAGCGGCACGCGGTGGGGCTCCTGCTCGATCCGGTCGCGCACGGCGCGCTCCACCTGCGGATCGTTGGTCTTCCACACGCGGTGACCGACGAGCGGCGCCTCGCGGTCGTGGTCGGGCCCGAGCCACACGTGCACGCGCTCGCCCGGCTCGCCGCGCTCGACCTCGAGGCCCCCGCGCGCGATGGCCCACACCCGCCCGCCGACCTCACCCGCGCCCTCGCGACCGCCCTCGACGAGCACGCCGTCGCCCTTGCTGAGCGGGCGAGAGAGCACGATCTC
The DNA here is from genome assembly GCA_016794445.1 of Myxococcales bacterium. Classification (GTDB taxonomy): domain Bacteria; phylum Myxococcota_A; class Polyangia; order Polyangiales; family JADJMO01; genus JADJMO01. The sequence continues at coordinate 25,780 of JAEUKC010000276.1, read as the reverse complement.
CAGCTGTTGCCGTCGCCCCGGGTGCAGGCGCACGAGCTCGCCGACCGGCAGGCCGCGGTGGTCGCAGGCGCGGCCCTCCACGAGCCGCTGGTGGTCGACGCCGGCGAGGAACCCCGGACCCGAGCCGCGCGAGTAGGTCTGCAGCGCCTGCTCGCGGACCGCGGGTTCGATGCTGGAATCGATCGCAGCTCGGTACAGCCGCGTGGTCGCGGCGACGTACTCCGGGCCCTTGAGGCGCCCCTCGATCTTGATCGACGAGACGCCGATCGCCATCAGCTCGGGGATCAGCGCGGAGGCCTCGAGGTCTTCGGGCGAGAGCAGGTAGGCGTCGTCACCGAGGTCGCGCACGACGCCGTCGACCACGAGCTGGTAGGGCAGCCGGCACGCCTGCGCGCACGCGCCGCGGTTGGCGCTCCGGCCCCCGATGGCCTCGCTGGTGAGGCACTGGCCCGAGTACGAGATGCACAGGGCGCCGTGCACGAACACCTCGAGCTCGGCGTCGGTCTCGGCGCGGATCTTGGCGATGTCGGCGACCGACAGCTCGCGCGCCAGGATCACCCGCTCGGCGCCGAGCTCGCGGGCCAGCTCGACCGAGCCCGCGTCGGTGCAGGTCATCTGCGTGGAGGCGTGGAGGGGCAGGGTGGGCGCGATCGCCTTCACGAGCCGGGCGACGCCCAGGTCCTGCACGATCACCGCGTCGACCCCGGCCGCGGCGCACGCGCGGATGGCCGCCTCGATCGCCGGCAACTCGGCGTCGAACACCAGCGTGTTGAGCGTGACGTACCCACGCACCCCGTGGGCGTGGAGCTCGTCCATGGTCTTGCCGAGCGAGGCCGCGTCGAAGTTGGTGGCGCGGGCGCGCGCGTTGAAGCCCTCGAGGCCGAAATACACGGCATCCGCGCCGGCGCGCACGGCCGCCCGCATCGCGGCGGCGTCGCCGGCGGGGGCCAGCACCTCGGGACGTTCTCGGGCCATCGTCGCCATGCTTAGCATCCACCACCTCGCGATGCCGGACCCGCGCTTCACCCCCACCGCCGTGCGCTCTCCCTGGAAGGCGCAGACCACCGAGATCGACTGGGCCGACGGCCACACGGCGATCTACCCGCACGAGATCCTGCGCGGTTACTGCCCGTGCGCGGGCTGCCAGGGCCACAAGGTCGAGATCGCGTTCGTCCCCGGGGGCGACACCAGCATCGCCAAGATCGAGCCGGTCGGCGACTACGGCCTCTCGTTCGAGTGGGGTGACGGCCACGCCACGGGCATCTACACGTTCCGCTACCTGCGCGGCCTCTGTCGTTGCGAGAAGTGCGTGCCGCCCGATCAGGCGGCCGAGCGCCCGACGCTGAACCGCGCCTAGATCACTTGGTCTCGGCGACGATCTTCTTCAGGTTCGCGTAGTCGATCGGGTCGGAGAGGATCGTGGAGACGGGCCCGCCGAACGGCAGGAAGCGCGCGAGCTTGCCGTCGGTGCCGTAGACGTAGAGGTCGTCCTTGGCGCCGCCCATCTTCTTCCAGGCGGTCACCGCGTCGGTGTCCTGGAGCAGGGGGAAGTCGCACTTGCTCACCAGGCTGGGCTGGTCGGCCACCGCGTCGAGCGAGTTCACCGCGACGAAGGCGATGTCCTTGCCCTCCAGCTTCAGCTCTTTCTGCATCGCATCCAACCTGGACGCTTGGTTCTGGCAGAACCCTCACCAGGCCGCTAACAGCGCGACGACGGTGACCTTGGGCTTGAACGCCGAGAGGCCATACTTGGTCTTGAAGCCCGCGCTCTTGGGCTGGAAGTCCTCGAGCTCCCAGGTCGGCATCGGGGCACCGACGCAGGTGGTGGCCGGGTCACAGGTCGGGGCGTCGCTCGCGTCGGCGAGCAAGCCGTCGCCCGCGCCGTCGCTGGCGTCACCCCCATCGAGGCCCGTCTCACCGAGGCCCGTCTCCAGAAACCCCGTCTCGACGAGCGCGTCGAACGTCTCGGCGAGGGCGCTGTCGGCGCGGGCGGTGTCGGTCACCGCGTCGATCGCAGCGTCGGCGGCGAGCGGCGCGCTCTCGCTCTCGCACCCGAGGGCGAAGGCGAACAGGAGGGCGACGCCGAACGGACGCATCCTCCGAGGATGCCACGCCCTCCCGCGGTGTAAAGCGCTCCTCACCTACTTGCAGCAGCGGAAGCCGGTCGAGTAGTCGTGGTAGGTCGGGCCGTGCGCGGTCGTCTTGTAGAAGCAGCCGTCGCCGTTCTTGTGGGTGTCCATGTAGTAGCCACCCTGGAAGTGCGAGGTGCCCGCGCCGTCGCCCGTCCACTCGTGGAGGTTGCCGACCATGTCGTGCACGCCCCAGCCGTTCTTGCACTTGGTGAGCGCGCCGGTCTTGCTCAAGGTCTTCGGCAGCGCGTTGATGCGCGGGTCGTTCATCTTGTTGGGGTCGGCGAACGCGTCGGGCCCAGGGCCGAACAGCTCGACCACCGGGTGCTGGCGGGTGCCGTCGCCGTTGCAGCGACCGGCCACCTCGTCGTCGCCGTAGGGATACTTGGTGGGGTTCTTCCCCTGGCAGGCGTTCAACCACTCGTCGGGCGTGCACAGGCGCTTGCCCGCCTCCTCGCACGCGGCCTTGGCCTCGACCTGCGAGATGTAGCCCTGCGGGACGATGCCCTTCTTGACGACGGCCTTCACCTTGAGGCCGGCGACGGGCGTGTACGGCGAGTGGCTCTTGGTCTTGCCACCAGGGAGCACCTCCACCACACCGGCCTCGTACTTGTCGATGCAGTAGCCGCCGCTCGCGTTGGGGATCGGCGCCATGCCCGCTGGGCAGCCCTTGGGCGCGCTGCCCACGACCTTCGCCGTGACGAGCTTGCTGTTCGTCTTCACCGGCGCGGGCGCGAGCGAGGCGGTCTTCTTCTTCGGCGCCGCATCGAGCACGTACGTGCCCGTCAGCGTGGCCGCGACCACACCGAGCACCACGAGGCTGCGAGTCCCGCGCATCGGCCGAAGGTGTAGCGCTGCGCAGGGACCTGGGCAAAAACGTCGCAAATGTGTCGGGAAAATGCCTACCCCGGTCCCCGTTCAGGGCAGGAGCTGGGCGAGGCGGGCCACGATCATGTCGAGCGCGATCTCGTTCTTGCCGCCCTCGGGGACGATCACGTCCGCCCACCGCTTGCTCGGCTCGACGAACTGCAGGTGCATGGGGCGTACGGTCGCGTAGTACTGGTCGCGGATCGACTGGAACGTGCGCCCGCGGTGCTCCATGTCGCGGCGCACGCGGCGCAGCACGCGGATGTCCGGGTCGGTGTCGACGAACACCTTGATGTCCATCTGCGCGCGGAGCTCCGCCTCGACGAACACGAGGATGCCCTCGACGATGACGATCGGCGCCGGCGCGACGACGCGGCCGCCGTCCTTGCTGCGGCCGTGATTCGCGTAGTCGTAGACCGGAACCTCGATCGAGCGACCGGCCTTGAGCTCCTCGAGGTGGCGCACGAGCAGCTCGGTCTCGAGCGAGGCCGGGTGATCGAAGTTCACCTTCTCTCGCTCCGCGAACGAGAGCTCCGAGAGATCGCGGTAGTAGCTGTCGTGCTCGATGAGCACGCAGCTGTCCTTCATGCGCTCGGCGATGCGACGGGACACGGTGGTCTTGCCGGACCCCGTGCCGCCGGCGATTCCAATGACGATCGGCGGCGGCTTGACGATGTCGACCTGCATCGCCCCGCGTACTAGCGTGGCCGCGATGCGCACGCACGGCCTGCTCGCGTCCCTGACGTTGATTGGCTGCGCGCCGGCGCCACCTCCTTCGCCGAACCCACCCTTGGCCTCTCGACCGGCCACCTTCGTGCCGACCGCCACGCCCTCGACGCCTTGCGCCCAGGGGCGTGCGCTGCGCGAGGCCGCGCGGAGCCACCTTTCGGCAGGGAAGCTGGAGCGGACCGTCCGGGTGCTCGGCGACGCAGACCAGCTCTGCCCCGACGAGGCGCCCCTCACCTGGCCGCTCCTGCTGTCCACGCTCGTCGATCTGGGCAAGTGGGCCGAGGCGCGCGCGCTCGCCACCCGCATCGACGCGACCCCCGACGCCCCCGAGGACGCGCGGCTCGCGGTCATCGAGGCCAAGGCGCGCCTCGCGGACCTCGACCACCCGTCGAACCCGAGCGCGCGCGCCGAGGCGGAGAAGAAGCTCGTCGCGGCGTCGACGGTCGCCGCGAGCGACCCGACGGCGGCCAAGGCGGCGTTCCTCGACGCCTGGAAGCTCGATCACCCGAACGGCCCCGCGCTCCTCGGCGCCGCGGTCGCCGCGCAGGCGCTCAAGCAGCCGGTCGAGGCGCGGCGCCTCTTCGATCGCGCGGCGGTCGACCTCGAGCGCAGCACCGGCCTCACCCTCGAGCACGAGCTCGCCAACGGCTTCGGCGGGTTCGTCGAGGCCCTCGCCTACGGCCAGACCAAGCTGTTCCAGCCCCTTGGCAGCAATGGCAGCAAGCCCGTGCTCGCGGTCGCGCACAAGAACCAGGTGTCGGTGCTCGATGGGCAGAGCCTCCGCGAGCGCGTGCGCCTGCGCGGGCACACCGCCACGGTGATCGCGGTGCAGGTGCTCGGCGACGGCGCCACCGTGCTCACGGCGGCGCGCGACGGCACCGCGCGGGCGTGGGACCTGAAGACGGGCAAGGAGCGACACCGCTTCGCCGGCCACGACGGCGCCGTGCACGGCCTCGCCGTGTCCGAGAACGAGACGCTGGTGGCCACGGTCGGCGCCGATGGCACCGCGCGCGTGTTCGATCGCGCGACCGGCGGCGCGCTGGCCACGCTCTCCCAGGGAGGCTCGGCGCGCGCCGTCGCGTTCTCGCCGGGTGGCACCGAGCTCGCGGTCGCCACCGACGACGGCAAGGTGCTGGTCTGGGAGTGGAAGGCGGGCGCCAAGCTCGCCACGCTGAACGGGCACAAGGGCGCCGTGCGCGCGGTGCTGCACACGGGCGCGCTGGTCTACACCGCGGGTGAGGACGGCACGCTGCGCGTCTTCGACCGCAAGTCCTCCGCGCAGAAGCACACCGCCGCGCACCAGGGGCCGGTCGTCGCGCTCGCGCTCTCACCCGACAAGAAGCGGCTGGCGTCGGCCTCGCTCGACCAGACGGTGCGCACGTGGTCGGCGCAGCTCGCCCCCGAGAAGGTCCTCGGCGGCCACACCGCGATGGCGCTCTCGCTCGGGTTCTCGCCCGACGGCAAGTCGCTCGCGACCGGCGACTTCGACACCGTGCACGTGTGGGACGCCGCGGCGGGCACGGAGCTCTCGCGCGTGGAGCGGCACACCCACCCGGTCGGGTCGCTCGCCTTCGTGGGCGCGGCCGAGCACACGCTGCTCGTCGGCACCGGCGACGGCGCGGTGCGCGCGTGGTCGATCGCCGGCATCCGCCGCTTCGTGGGCCACACGAGCACGGTCACGGCGGTCGCCGCCGACCCGCTCGGCACCTGGTTCGTGTCGGGCGGCCTCGACGGCCACCTCCGCCGCTGGACGCTCGCGCCCTACGATCCGAGCCCCGTGTTCGACGTCCCCGCGGGCAGCGTGCAGGCGGCGGCCATCGCCAAGGACGGCAAGACGATCGCCGTCGCCACGCCCGACAAGTCGCTGCGCCGCTTCGACCCGTTCGGCGCGACGATCGACGACGGCAAAGGGCCGGGGGCCTACGGCGTCGCGTTCTCCCCCGACGGCAAGCGGCTCGCCTTCGCGGCGATCGGCAAGGTCGTGGTGGTGCGCGAGACCGACTCCTTCGACGAGAAGCTCCGCCTGATGGGGCACACCGCGAGCGTCACGGCGGTCGCGTGGTCGGCCGACGGCGCGACGATCGCCTCGGCCTCGGCCGACAAGACGGTGCGGCTGTGGAGCGCCAAGAACGGCGCGCCGCTCGCCACGCTCCCGCACGGCGAGCCGGTGCACGCGCTCGCATTCCGGCCTGTCTCGTCGGGCGACGGCCCGTGGCTCGTGACGGGCTCGGCCGACGGCTCGATCCGCGCGTTCACGGCCGCGCACAAGGAGCTGATGAAGTTCTCGGCGCACACCGACGTGGTCACGGCGCTGTCGATCTCGGCGGACGGCGGCCTGCTCGCGACCGGCAGCAAGGACGGCAGCGCCCACGTGTTCACGCTCCCCGGTGCGCAGCGCAAGCTCACCCTGCGCGGGATCTCCCAGACGGATGCGGGCTACGCGTTTGCGCCCGACGGCGGCTTCGTCGGCTTCGGCGAGGTGCGCGACTACCCGGTGTGCCGCCTCGGCGCGCTCGCCGTGCGCTACGAGCTCTGCGAAGAGCGTTTCGTCCGCGAAGATCTGCTCCGCGGGGTGTTCGGGGCGCCGTGAGCGCCTACCCCCAGGTCGAGCCGGGGGCGAGCTCTGACGGGTCGGGGCCCACGAACCAGCCGCAGCGCTGGCCGATCTCCGTCACGCGGTTCACCAGCGGCACGAGGCCCTGGTTCTTGGCGAAGAAGTCGTGCACGCCGAGGATCGAGAAGCGCCAGTGGTCGGCCGGGTCGTCCTTGGCGGTCACCACGAGCACGCGGGCCTCGGCGCCGTTCGGCGTTGCGCGCAGCATCGAGAGGGTGTCCACGCCGTCGATGCCGCTCGCCCCGAGGTCGAGCAGCACGAGGTGCGGGGCCGTGCGCTCCGCGATCGCGATCGCCTCGGCGCCCGACTTCGCGACCGACACGCGCACCTGCCGCCGGTAGAACGCGAGCATCGCCGCGCGGGCCGCCACCTTGCGGAAGCTCTCGTCGTCGTCGACCACCAGGATGCGCAGGATGTCCTTGCCCTGCCCGCCCTCGGGCTGCGAGGGCGCCGGCTCCTCCTCGCCGGAGCGCCAGTGGGCCATCGCGTGGTCCAGCGCCGCCGTCACGGCGGCGAACCCCTCGTAGCGGTCGTTGGGGTTCTTGCGCAGCATGCGCGCGATGATGCGGTCGAACACGCGCAAGTTCGGGCGAATCGACGACAGCAGCGGCGGCTCGGTCTCGGCGTGGGCGTGCAGCACGTCGGCCACGTCCTCGAACGGGAAGGGCAGCTGCCCGGTGAGGAGCTCGAACGCCGTGACGCCGAAGGCGTAGACGTCGGCGGTGGGGCCGATCAGCTCGTTCTTGGCCTGCTCGGGCGGCATGTAGTGCGGCGAGCCAGCGACGATCTCGCTCATGCGACCGTCGTTGGGCAGCGCGAGGCCGAAGTCGACCAGCACGGGGCGACCGCTGTCGTTCTCGATGACGATGTTGCCGGGCTTCACGTCGCGGTGGATGAGGCCTTGCTGGTGCACGGCGGCGAGCCCCGAGGCCACCTGGCGCAGGATGGTGAGCACGCGGTAGGCGGGGATGTGGGCGCCGTGCTCGAGGTGCTCGAAGAGGATGGCGTCGAGGTCGCGGCCGTCGACGAACTCCATCGCGAAGAACATCTGGTCGTCGTGCGCGCCGAAGGCGTAGATGCGCACCACGTGCTCGTGCCGCACGCTCGCGAGCGCCGAGGCCTCGCGCTGGAAGAACTCCACGACGTCGGCGCGCGCCGCGAGCTCGGGGGCGATCACCTTCAACGCCACGCGGCGCCCGAGGCCCACGTCCTCGGCGCGATAGATGACCCCCATGCCGCCGCGCGCGATCTCGTGGTCGAGCATGTAGCGCCCGTCGACGAGCGGGACCGATCGCATCGACACGACCGGCGCGGAGTCGGGGGGGAGCTTGAACCCGGCCCGGGACGAGCGGACCCCTTGGGTGCGGACCTTCATGGCCGGAGCAGTCTACAGCGCGACGTTGGGAACCGAGAATGCCTGACCGACGGTGATCAGGAACTGAACGGGGGGGACGTCCGAGGGTCGGTGACGATCGATCGGGACCGCGACGTCGCCGCGGACGACCAGGCGGTCGAACTGGGGCAAGAGGACCCGGAGGCCGAGGCCGGTGCCGTAGCGGGGCTCGACGCCCGCCTCCGTCCGGTAGGCCGTGCCGACGTCGACGAACGCGACCACTCCCCAGAGGGTCTTGAGGATGTCCACGGAGGGCGACCGCCACTCGAGCGAGCCCACCACGTTGTTCGGGGCCCGGAAGTAGTTGGTCGGGTAGCCACGGGGGCGGGTCTCGCCGCCGAACTTGGTGTTCACGTTCAGGTAGTTGCGAAACCGCTGCAACGTGCCGAGGTCGAGGACCAGACGGCCGAACCCGAGGCGCGGGGTCACGACGCGGAGGCGGGCCTCGAGGCTCGCGTCGGAGACGGTGTCGGTCTGGGCCTCGACGATCCCCTCGGCGGAGACGCGCACGAACCCGTCGTGCAGGCGCTGGGTGTACTGGGCCACCACGTCGAAGCCGAGGAAGTCACGGGTCGAGCCGAGCGGCTTGGCGCTCGCGTACACCTTGGCGCCCACGTCGGCCCCCAGCCGGAAATCCTCCTGCAGACCGAGGATCTCGACGTCGAGGGTGCGGAGGAAGTCGCTGCGGTACGTGCGCAGCTGCACGAAGGGCCCGACCCGCGTGTCGCTCACCGGGACCTGACCGAGGAAGTCGTCGGCCGCGGCCGGGGCGTAGGGCGAGAGGTCGTACGTCGCGTACTTGCGCCCATCGAGCTGTATGCCGAAGGAGACGTCGGCCTTGCGTGCCCAGCCGAACGACCGCGTCACCGCGGCGATCGCGGTCGCGAGCTTGCTGCGGTACTCGAACGGGATGCCGTCCTTCTCGGGCGTGCGCTTCGAGTCGAAGAGGCCGAGCAGGCCGTTCTGGTAGAGCCGCGTGACCTCGTTGCGGAGGTCGCCGGCGACCTTCCACGACCACGGCGTGCGCGAGGAGAACAGCGGGTACTGCACGGTGAGGGCGAGGTCGCTGCCCTCGGGCCCGCCGTGCTCGCGGCTCAGGATCACGGCGGCGTTGGCGATGACCTGCACGCGCGTGCCGGCGAGCCACGGGATCTTGTAGTACGCGCCGAGCAGGTGCGAGAGCGGCTGCATGAAGTACTGCACCGAGGCGACCTGGTGCGTCCCGAAGGCGTTCTGCTCGCTCGGCTCGAGGTAGAGGTTCTCGAGGCGGCCGTTGGCGAAGCGGTAGTTCGAGTTGAGCCGGAGGCTCCACACGTCCTTGGTGATGACGAGGAGGCGCACCTTGCCGGGCGCGTTCCCCTTGGTGGCGAGGACCAGCACGATCGAGATCTGCGCGGCGAGGTTGCGCAGGTTGCGCGCGCTCTCGTCGACGACCACCTTGGAGTACTTCTCCCCGACGCCGGTGAGGAGCTCGCGGTCGATGGTGTACGGCTTCGACGTCCAGTGGAAGACGTTGAGCCACTGGGGCAACGGGTCGCGCTTCTCGAAGACCTCGAGCGGCACCACGTCGATGGCCTCGATCTCCTTGCCCTCGGGGTCGAGCTCCTGGGTGCGCCCCGTGCTCGCGAGCGCGTTGGTGATCGTCTCCTTCTCGTAGGGCGAGTACTCGTGGGTGACGGACTTCGGGGCCTCCTCGGCGCGCGCGGCGGGAGCTCCGAGTGAAGCCCCGAGCACCAGCGCTGCTGCGAGCGAACGGCTGTGGATCAGTGACACACTCCTGCTCCGAGCTCGCACTTCTGCCCCGCGGGGCAGTCGTAGTCACCGCTGCACGACCCGCACGCGCCCGCCTTCACGCACGCGTGCTCCTTGCACACGAACCCGGGCGAGCACGACGAGGAGCTCTCGCAGCCCTTGTCGCAGAAGTTGCTGCGGCAGTGGTAGGGCGCGCACTCCTTGTCGACCTCGCACCGCGTGGGCGGGGTCGGGTGACACGGATCCTCGGTGCCGGTCTTCGCGGGCGACGAATTGCAGCCGGCGAGGAGCGCGAGGGCGAGGAGGAGTCGCATCGACGGAGCATACTCACATCGAGGCGCCGACCAGCGAGGCAAAGCGCCCTGTGGGCCTCCAGCGACCAAAAACAAAAGAGCGCTGCCCGGCGGGTGCCGGCAGCGCTCTCGAATCGGTCCGGCCTCTCGCGAGGACGGACCGCCGCGGCTCAGAGCTTCGCGTAGCCCTGGAGGAGGAACGCGATGACGAAGCCGAGGAGCACGAGCGACTCGATGAGCGCGAGGCCGAGGATCATCGGGGTCTGGATACGCGGGGCGGCGCCGGGGTTGCGCGCGATGCCCTCGAGGGCAGCGGCGGTGGCCCGGCCCTGGGCGGTGGTGCCGCCGAGCGCAGCGGCCGCGATGGCGATGCCGGCGCCGAGGGCCGCGAAGCCCTTCGCGTCAAAGGCGGTTCCGCCGACCTTGCCGGCCTCTTCCGCGGCGGCCTGCGCAAAGGCGAGCGAAGACGTCGCGAGGGTGGCGAGGGCAGCACCGGTGAACACGAAAGCCTTCTTCAGCGACATCGGAGTCTCCTTGTAGAATCGGGGCGGCGCTTAGTGGATTTGGGCGCAGTTGGTGACAATCGGGAGGGACGCAATCGACGGCCCCGCTTCACCTCTCTCGGGGAGGCGGGCGGCCGTATATCAGTGATCGTGCTCGGTGGCCATCGAAACGTAGATGGAGGCGAGCAGGCAGAAAACCAAGGTCTGGACCACGGCGACCAGCGTGCCGAGCATCATGAACGGCAGCGGGACGACCAGCGGGACCAGCGAGATCATGATGCCGAGCACCAGGTGGTCGACCGCCATGTTGAGCATGAGGCGGACCGCGAGGGTGATCGGGCGGATGCAGCTCGAGATGATCTCGATCGGGAGCAGCAGCGGGGCCAGCCAGATCACCGGCCCGAGGAAGTGCTTGAGGTAGCCGACGCCGTTCTCCTTGAGGCCGTAGTAGTTGTAGACCACGAACACGAAGAGGGCGCAGCCGAGGGTGATGTTCAGGTTGGAGGTGGGCGCCGAGAGGCCCGGGACCAGCGAGAGCATGTTGCCGAAGAAGATGAACATCGCGCAGGTGCCGATGAACGGCAGGTAGCGCTTGGCCCGCTTGGCCCCCATCATCTCCTTCATCATGTTGTAGAAGGACTCGATCAGCACCTCGACGACGGTGCGGATGGAGAGCTTGTTCTCGGGGACCACGGCCTCGTCGAGCTTCTCGATCTTGGCGCGGGTGATCTGCGCGAAGACGAGGACCATCACGCACGTGAGCAGCGACCAGAGCAGGGGCTCGAGCCCGTAGCGGCTGACCGGGACCCCGAACAGGGACTTCATCCCCTTGAGGTTGTGGTCCACCGCCGGGGGCAGGTGCGGGATCAGGTACGAGAGGAAGGACGTGTGCTCGGGCATCGGGGTTCCGCGGAGATCGCCAAGGAGTTAGGGCCCCTGACGTGAAGCGGCGACCCCGCCTAGCACGATTCCGGGCACGAGGGAGCAAAGACCGCACAGCACGCCGAGCACGCTCACGTGGCCCGAGCGGAGCAAGAGGAACAACCCCCCGAAAAGCGCAAGGATCTTCACGGGATAGGCGAGCCCCCACAGGCCCGCGCGCTTGCTCTCGCTGGTCATCGCGCGACCCACGCGCGCGAGCACGAGGAAGTTCACGATCGTGATCGCGGTGCCGACCAGCACGGAACCCGCGAAACGCACGCTCGCGAGGAGCAGCCCGAGCGCCGCGATGACCACGCCCGACCCCATCACCGCCACGGTCACGGCGCGGATCGTGGGATCCTGGCCGCCCTCGGCGGGCGTCATCGCTCGTCCTGGTCGCGGTGCAGGTTGCGCTCACGCTTCGCCGCGGCCTCGGCCTTCTCCTCGCGCTCGAGCTCCTCGAGGCGCAGGCGGGCGCGCTTGGCGGCGTCCCAGATGGCCTTGAACGCGGCCGCGATGCCGAAGAACGTGCCGATCAAGGTGGCGGTGCCGCGCTCGCCGAACCACTTCTGGTCGATCTTCCGGCCGACCCAGAAGCCGAACAGGATGCAGAGCACGAACTCGATGCCGACGGCGCCGACGTCGCCGAGATCGCGCCATTTGTCGGTCCGCTTCACCCCGCCTCCGTAGCATGCCCGGCGCCCCGGGCCGGATGGGTGGCTAGAACTTGCCGGCGAGCCCCAGGATGGCTCCGCCTTTCGTCGGGGCGACGAAGGCCAGTGGCACGCCCTGGTCGGCGGCGGGCTTGGTCGGGCCGTCGAAGAAGATGGAATGTCCCGCCGAGAAGAAGACGATCCCGCCGATCACCGCCATCGCGAGCCCGACGCCCGCCGCGCCGACCAGCACGTACTGCGCGGTCTGGAACCGCGAGCGGCAGTCCGGGTCGGTCGAGTCGCAGAACTTCACCGCCGCATACAGCGTGAAGCCGGTGATCATGATCCCACCGGCGGCGAGGGCGCCACCGGCCAAACGGAAGGTCGGGTGGCCTGGGTCGTAGCGGAGCTTGGTGGGCTGCTCGAGCCGGAGATCTTCGGTCTCTTCCGCGATCGTCACCCGATAGCGACCGGAAGGTAACCGGAGGACGCAGGGCCCATCGCAGGTCCTCGAGAGCGGGGCGAGGGTCGCGTCCGGATCGAGCGGCGCCACCCGGAACGGGCGGCCGTGGGCGTCGATCTGCAGCGGGACGTCGTCGGCCGCGGCCCCGAGCGACGTGGTGGCGACGGCGAGGGCGATCGCTGCGGTGGCGCGCACGACGGTCCACCTAGCACCGAGGCTGCTCGGGACCACTGCGGTCGATGTCCGCCCCTTCTCGTTGCGGAGTCCCGGGGGCGGAACTACGGTCCGCCCCGTGGCGGGACAGGGCGAACGACCGAAGCGATCGACGGAACCACCGGCGGCGGGATCTCCCGCGTCGAACAGCGGGGGACGCAGCCCCGCGCGCGTCCCCCCTCGCGGGCGTGTCGTCGCGCTGACCGGCGCCGCCTCGTTCCTCGGGCGCAACCTGGTCGGCGTGCTCGAAGAAGATGCCTCCGTCGCCGGCATCGTCGCGCTCGACGTGCAGGCGCCGCCGACCGCCGGCAAGAAGACGCGCTTCTACGAGATCGATCTCACCCGGCCGTCGGCCGAGGTGCGCATCGCCGAGGTGCTCCGCGCCGAGGACGTCGATACGTTCCTCCACCTCGCGTTCCTCTCGTCTCCCTCGCACGCACCCGCGTACTCGCACGAGCTCGAGTCGGTCGGCACGATGCGCGTGGTCACCGCGTGCCGCTCCGCGCGGGTGCGCAAGCTCGTGCAGGCGTCGACCACCCTGCTCTACGGCGCGCGGCCCACCAACCCGAACTTCCTCTCCGAGCGCCACCCGCTGCGCGCCCGCCGCGACGACCCGTTCTTCGCCGACAAGATCGAGGCGGAGCAAGAGGCGCTGCGCCTCGGTCAGCGCGGCTCGGGCACGCTGGTCACCGTGCTGCGCACGGCGCCCATCCTCGGCCCCACGGTGCACAACACGCTCACCAAGTACCTGGGTCGCAAGCTGGTCCCCACCATGATGGGGTTCGATCCGCTCGTGCAGTTCCTCCACGAGGTCGACGCGATCGCCGCGTTCAAGCGCGCGATCGACCGCGACGCGCCCGGCATCTTCAACATCGTCGCCGACGGCGTGCTCCCGCTCTCCACGGTCATCAAGCTCGCGGGTCGCGCGGGTGTGCCCGTGCCGCACCCGCTCGCGCGTCCGGCGCTCGAGGCGCTGTGGGTCGCCCACGTGGCCGAGGCGCCGTCGTCGTTCATCGACTACCTGCGCTTCCTCTGCGTGGCCGACGGGCGCAAGGCGCAGCGCGAGCTCGGCTTCACCGCCACCTACACCACCCGCGAGGCCCTCGTCGATTTCGCGAGCGTCCAGCTCCTGCGCGACGTGCGGCTGATCCACGACCGCGACAAGGCCACCCCTGACAAGGACACCGTGGGCGCCACGGGCGCGAAGGCAGTGACCTCCGCATGAGCAAGAAGAAGCCCAAGAAGGCCGAGCCCAAGCGCGCACGCGCGACGAGCGAGGCCAAGACGAAGCCGAGCGAGTCACCGCACGTGATCGCCGAGCCGTCGACGGTGGAGCCGTCGGTCGACTTCTCCGCCAACTTCGCGCCCGCGGGCGCCGTCGAGGCCGCGGAGCGCGTCGAGGCCGCGGAGAGCGTCCCGCCCGAGAGCGGGCCCAAGAGCACGAAGGAGAGCCACGCCGACGACGACACCGCCGCCGACTACGGCGCAGACCTCGTGGCCGAGATCTCCGCCTACGTGCCCGACGTCGCGAGCGACGACGTGCTCGACGCACCCGCTCATGCGGAAGGCGTCGCGCCGCGCGGCATCGGTGGCGACGTCGGCGGCGAGCTCCGCGCCGTCGAGGCCGAGGTCGACCGCATCCTGCACGAGCACGTGCGCCTCGACGAGCCACCCGGCGTGGCCGAAGGCCTCGGCCTCGGCGCCGCGTTCCGGGTGGTCGAGCGCCTGCGCGAGGCGATCCCGGTCGAGCTCCCGGGCGAGCAGGGTGGCACGCTGGTCGACGCCGCCAAGGACGTCCTCTCCACCGACTACTACCTCCGCCAGTGGGGCCGCCTCGGCCTGCGCAACCGCAGCGAGGAGGTCGACGAGTTCGGCCTCGATCCGGTGTACGAGGCGCGCTTCCGCCCGTTCTTCGACCTCCTCTACAAGTACTGGTTCCGCGTCGAGGTCGAGGGCCTCGAGAACGTGCCCGACGACGGTCGGTGCATCCTCGTCGGCAACCACTCGGGCGTCCTGCCGTACGACGGCATCATGGTGCGCACGGCGGTCCGCCGCGCGCACCCCGCCGCGCGCGAGGTCCGCTGGCTCGCCGAAGATTTCGTCTACCACCTGCCGTTCCTCGGCGCGTTCATGAACCGCATCGGCGCGGTGCGCGCGTGCCAGGAGAACGCCGAGCGCCTGCTCGAGGGCGAGCGCTGCGTCCTCGTCTTCCCCGAGGGCATCAAGGGCATCGGCAAGCTCTGGCGCGACCGCTACCAGCTGCAGCGCTTCGGGCGCGGCGGCTTCGTGAAGCTCGCGCTGCGCACCGGCGCGCCGATCGTCCCCGTCGCCATCGTCGGCGCCGAGGAGTCCGCGCCGATGCTCTACAAGGTCGAGTACCTGACCGAGGCGCTCGGCCTACCGTTCGTGCCCGTCACCCCTGGGTTCCCCATCTTCGGGCCGCTCGGGTTCATCCCCGCGCCCACCAAGTGGCGCATCAAGTTCCTGCCTGCGGTCGACCTCGAGGGCTCCGGCCCCGAGTCGGCCGACGACGCGCTCCTCGTGAATCGCCTCGCCGAGCGCGTGCGCGGTACGATCCAGGAGTCGCTCGACAAGACCGTCGCCACGCGCAAGAGCGTGTTCTTCTGAGCACCGCCTCGATAGAGCCGTCGGGGCTCCTGCTCGTCGACAAGCCGGCGGGGCCCACCTCGCACGACGTGGTCGCTAAGGTGCGCCGCGCCCTCCGCACGCGCGCGGTCGGCCACGCGGGCACGCTCGATCCGATGGCCACGGGTGTGCTCGTGGTGTGCGTCGGCGAGGGCACCAAGCTGGTCGCGCATCTCACCGGTCACGGCAAGCGCTACCGCACCACGATCAAGCTCGGCGTCGAGACCCACTCGCTCGACGCGCAGGGCGAGACCACCGCCGAGCGGCCGATACCGAGCGATCTCGCCACCCGGTTGCCCGCCGCGATCGAGGCCGAGCGCGCGCGTATCCAGCAGGTGCCGCCCGCGGTCTCCGCGATCAAGGTGGACGGCCGCGCGGCGCACAAACGCGTCCGCGCCGGCGAGACCCTCGAGCTCGCGCCGCGCGACGTGAAGGTCGAGGCGCTCGAGGTGCTCGCGGTGCGGGCCGACGAGATCGACCTCGAGGTCGCCTGCAGCAAGGGCTACTACGTGCGCTCGCTCGCGCGCGACCTCGCCGCGGCCCTCGGCACGGTGGGGCACCTCGTCGCGCTCCGTCGGCTGGTCAGCGGGCCCTTCGTCATCGAGGACTGCACGCCGCTCGACGGCGACCTCGCCGGCGCGCTCGTGCCCTTCGACGTCGCGGTGCGACGCCTCTTCACCTGCGTCACGCTCACCGACCTCGGCGTGCTGCGCGCGCGCCAGGGCAAGCGCCTCGCGGACGACGATTTCGTCACGCCGCCCGGCGAGGGGCTCGTGGCCTGGCTCGACGCGTCCGCCTCCCCGATCGCCCTCGGAGAGCGCACCGAGAGTGGTCACGAGGTGCGCCGGGGCATGCGCGCCCCCTAGGCCGGGTCGATTCGCGCCCGGACTCGCGCGGCACGTGCGCTGTCGCCCTTCTTTGACTAGCCTCGGAGGCATGCTGGGCCTCGCCTCTCCGACCGACGATGCCTGGGTCGACGCGGCGCTCGCCGACATCCCAAGGCTGCTCTCCGATCATGCGCACTGCGAGATGAAGGCGGCGACCAACGCGCTCTCCCTCGCCATCCGCTACTGCGACCGCCCCGAGCTCGTGCAGGCGCTCGCCGCCATCGCCGAGGAGGAGACGAGCCACTTCCGCCGCGTGCACGCGATGCTCGTCGAGCGCGGGTTGCCGCTCGGCACGCCCCCGGTCGATCCGTATGCGGCCGAGCTGCGCCGCTCCGCCGAGGTGGGCCGCGGCCCGAGCGCGCTCGTCGATCGGCTGCTGGTCGCCGCGCTCATCGAGGCGCGCTCCTGCGAGCGGTTCCGCCTGCTCGCCGACCGCTGCGCCGACCCGGAGCCCCGCGCGCTGTGGCGCGAGCTGCTCGCGAGCGAGGCCGGCCACTACCGCACGTTCCTCGACCTCGCCATCCGCGAGGGCGAGCGCGACGGCGCCACCGCCGAGGAGGTGCGCGAGCGCCTCTCGCTGCTCGCGATCCGGGAAGCCAAGATCGTCGCGCGCCTCGCGGCTGCCGACGACCGAGCCACGGTGCACGGGTGAGCACGGATCTCCTCACGCTCGACCGCAAGCTCGCCCTCGCCGCGCGGGCGCTCGACGGCTGGCGCGCCGAGATCGCCGTCGACGGTCGGCGCGACGACGACGATCCGCTGGTCGGGTTCGCCGAGCTCACCTCGCGGAGCCTGATCGATTCGATCGAGAAATCCGGCTTCGATCTGGTGAGTACCGTGCCGCCGCTGCTGCTCTCCACGGGGCTGCACGAGGCCACCAAGGAGGCGCCGTTCGCCGACCCGCTGGCCGAGCTGCGCGGCCCGCTCGCCTCGTGGTGCACCCACCTGCACCTCGCGCGCCTGATCCGCGAGGCCACGGCGGTGCGCGCGGCGGCGATGCGCGACGAGCGCGAGGCAGATTCGTACGGCCGCGTCGCGAGCCTGCGCGCGATGCTGCGCTCGCTGTGCCGGCCCAAGCAGGCCGGCGGCGTGCCCGAGGCCAAGGCCGCGGTCGCCATCACCGACCTCGCGCCCGGCTTGCTCGACGGGATCATCGACGAGGAGATCCGTCGCCGCGAGCTCGGCGACCCGATCGGCCCGCTCGCGCGCTGCTGCGTCCAGACCGACCCGAAGGTGGTCGCGGCGGCGCAGGCCTACCTGCGCGACACGGAGGACGAGGCGCGCGAGCAGTGGGGGCACGGCGCCAAGTCGGCCGGCCGCCCGCTGAAGAACGCGAGCTGGGTCGACGCGTTCGCCGTGCGCCGCGCGGCGGACGTGAGCGAGGGCTGGCCCGCCGCGCTGTCGGGGCGCTGGCTCGCGGAGCTCGCGCGCGGCACGGAGCTGCTCGCCGGGCTCAAGGTGGACGTGAAGGTGGACGCCGGCCGGTCCACGCCGCGCGCCTCGTATTCGGGGCTCTACCTCGTGCCGCCCACGGGGGCGTGGACGTTCGCGCACGCGCTGCACGCGCTCGGCGGCGCGCTGCACCTCTTCGGTCGCGACGACAAGCGCCCGTTCGCGCCGCACTCGCCGCCGCACGACCAGCGGCGCTACGTGATGGGCGAGGCCTTCATGGCGCTCGTGAGCACGGAGGCGTTCCACGCCCGCGCGCGCGGGGTGTCGAAGGCGAAGGCGCAGCACGCGGCGCGGAGGCTCGCGCTGACGCGGCTCCTCGAGCGCCGGCAGCTCGCGCTCCGCGTGGTGCTCGCGCCGGAGCTCGCGCGGGGGCGCCGCGCGTTCGTCGAGGCGTTCGGGGGGCTCGCGGAGGACGCGCTGCTCGGGGAGGCGCCGCGCGAGCTCGCATCCCTGCTCGGCGCGCCGGGGCCGCTCGGGCCCGCGGAGGACGCGGCGCGCTTCCTCGCGATCGGGCCGGGCGAGGCGCTGTTCCAGTCGCTGACGGAGCGCTTCGACAGCGACTGGTGGCGCAACCCGAAGGCCGCCGCCGCCATCCGCGACCGCTGCGCGGTGGGGTGAATTCCGGTCGAGCGATGCAGCGAGACATTCCCTGGAGGCAGTGATGGCGACGAGCGGCTACCAGTATCCCCAGAGCGACTTCGCCAAGAAGCATTACGGTGAGGGCAAGCTGGAGGGGCGCCAGAAGTCACTCCTCCGCTTCCTCGCCGGCCGCAGCTTCGCCATCGACTCCGCGACCCGCGCACGCATCGAGGGGTGCACCGATCCGGCGCAGCTCGACCAGTGGATCGATCGGGCCGCCACTGCCAGCAGCCTCGACGACGTCTTCCGTCAATGACCTCGCGGCTCAGGTCGCCGAGGCGTTCGGCAGCGGCAGCGTGCCAGCGGTCGGTGCGCGTCGCGACGCGAGGGCGAGCAAGAGCCCGATCAGCGGAAAGAGAGCGACGCCGCAGTACAGCACGCCGATCCGCGTCCCCTGCTCGCAGGCGTCGGCCTTGCGCGCGGACTCGCGGGCGTTGGCGTCGAGGTCGCGGTACGAGGCGCCCATCGCGGCGGGCGGAGCGTCCCAGCTCTTGGCCACGCTGGCCTCGCGGAGGAGCGCGGCGCGCGCCTCGCGCTTCGAGTCGGCGGCCGACTGGCGGTAGCTGCTCTCCTGATCGGCAGAGTAGAGCGCGGTGCCGGCGCCGAGGCCGACGAAGTACACGATGCCGAACACGTTGAGCCGCACGCGCGCGCGGCGCTGGAACGCGAGCCAGGGCGGCGAGCCGACGCCGAGGCGCTTCGGCGGGTGCTTGGCCCAGCGCAAGGCGACGAGCACGAACAGCGTCGCCGGCACGATGCCGAGGAGCCCCTCGTTCCACGAGACACCCTTGTATTCCAGGGTCGCGAGGAAGAGGACCGAGAGGACGAGGAGGCCGAGGCCGAGGAGGATGCGAGCCAGCACGTGCATGGTGCGCAGGTAGCACCCGCCTCGGGCGGAGGCGCGCCAACCGACCCGTCCCGCGCGCCAACGTCGGCTATCCTGGGCGCGTGGAGCCGGCCGCCTCGCTCGCCGCCTTCGTGCAGGACCCCATCGGCCGCTACCTCGTCGCCGGCACGAGCGTCGTCTGGTGCGTGTCGTCCAGCCTCGGTGGCGCGACGGTGTGGGGGGCGCCCGACGCCGAGACGGCCCGCCAGATCCTCGCGCCCTACGCGGCGCTGTGGTCTCCCTCGATGGCCGACGAGGTCGACGTGTTGCTCGACGGACGACGCATCGAGCGGATCGATCCCGACGCGCTCGGCGTGCTCCTCGCGTGGCTCGGCGAGCGTCGCGCGGCGACCGTCCGCAAGGTCCGCCAGCAGGTCGGCGTGATCGCCGAGGGCCTGATGGGCATCACGCTCTCCGGCATCCTGCCGACGGTCGGCGAGACCCACCCCTTCCGGGTCGTGACCGATCTGCACGAGGGGCACCGCCGGGTCGGGGGTGATGCGGCGCTCGCCGACGAGATCGAGCGCTACGTCGACCAGGCCATCGGCACCTCGGTCGAGCTGCGGCGCCTGCGGGACCTGCTCCGCGGTCAGCACGTCGCGATTGCCGTCGACGACGCCGCGCGCGCCCTGAACCTCTCCACCCGCTCGCTGCAGCGCGCCCTGAACGCCGCTGGCACCTCGTTCCAGCGGGAGCTCCGCGATGCCCGCTTCGCCGAGGCGAGCTCGCTCCTCGTCGCCACGTCCGACAAGGTCGCGACCGTGGCGGCGCGGGTGGGGATCACCGAGAGCGCGTTGACCCAGATGTTCCGCGAGCGCACGGGCCAGACGCCCGCGGAGTTCCGCGCCGCGCAACGGTGACGCTCAGTCGTGCGGCTTGCACTTCTGGGTGCAGCTCTCGAGCTCCGCGTACACCTTCGCCGCCATCACGCACGGGGCCTCGCAGGCGTAGACCGTGGGCTCCTCGGCCTGCTCCTTCTCGGCTTCCTTCAGGCACTCCGTGCGGAACGCGTCGCGCTCGGCGGCCGTGGGCTTCGCGTCCATGTCCGCGAACGTGAGGTCCACCGCCTTGGTGCACACCGCGGCGGGCTCCGGCAGCGGCGGCGGCGGCGGCACCTCGGTGGTGGTGGCGGTCGGCGTGTTGCGACACCCGAGCAGCACGAACAACCACACCGCGCGCTTCATCGGAAGGCCCACCCGAGCGCCGCGGCGACGCACACCAGCGCGACCCACACGAGCCACTGCGGCACCGATTTCACGGGCGCGTTCGGCCGCTCGATCGCGTGGCTCTGCTCCTGGTCGTGGTTCTCGGCGAGCCACCGCACGCCCGCCGAGGGCTCGACCCCCGCCGCCACGCGCACGAGCAGGAGCGCGGGCTCGCGGTCGGCGAAGGGGTTGGTCACCCGCAGCGCGAGGGCGTCGTCGCTCACGCGGGGCAGCGTGACCTCGATCGTGCTCGCGTCCACGCGGTAGGCGCCGCTGCGCCCGCACGCGTCGCACCCGCCGCCGTCGCAGAGGTCGCACCGGATCTTCGCCGGCACCTCGACCGAGAGCCGCGCGCCGTCGCGCAGCCACTTCTGCGGCACGACGATCGACACGCGACCGCGGGGCGCCGTGACCTTGGCGTCGAGCGCGGCCGGGTCGAGGAGCTTCAGCATCAGGTGCGCTGGAGGACGCCGATGAAGGGCAGGTTGCGGTACTTCTCGGCGAAGTCGAGGCCGTAGCCGATGACGAACTTGTCTTCGATGGTGAAGCCCAGGTAGTCGATCGGGACCTGCACGCGCGTGCGCGACGGCTTGTGCAGGAGCGCGCAGATCTTGAGGCTCTTCGGCTTGCGGGTCTGCAGGAGGTCGAGCAGGTAGTTGAGGGTGAGGCCCGTGTCGACGATGTCCTCGACCACGACCACGTCCTCGTCCTCGATGGGCCGCGTGAGGTCGGCGACGATCTGCACGACGCCGCTCGACTCGGTGCCCTCGCCGTACGAGCGCACCGCGAGGAAGTCGACGCGCAGGTGGTTCAGATCGATCGCGCGCACGAGGTCGGCGGCGAACACGAACGAGCCCTTGAGCACGATGACGATGACCGGGCGCTTGCCCTCGTAGTCCTTGTGCAGCTCGGCCCCGAGGGCCTTCACGCGCTCGGCGATCTGCTCGGCAGACAGGTAGGTGACGATCTGTTCCATGCTCGGCCGATCCGAGCCTAACAGCCGAGGCTCTGCAAGCGGGCGCGCAGCTTTTCGCACGCCGCCACCTTCCCCCCGAGCTTGTCGAGGCGGGCGTCGACGGCCTTGCTGGCCGCGCAGCACTTCGGGACCGGCTCGCCGGTCTTGCAGCCGAGGAGCAGCTCCTTCTCGGCCGCGTCGCCGGCCGCGCGGGCCTCGCCGACGGGGAGCTTCCCGCTCGACTCGATCCACGCGGAGCCGGCGAGCCCGCACCCCCGCGCGAGCTCCTCGACCTCGGTGCCCACGCCGTCCTTGCCGCACGCCGCGACGACGAGGAAGGCGAGGGTCCGTTTCACTCCGTCTCCTCGATCTCCGTCGGGCCCATGACGCGGTACTTGGTCTCGACGTGGCTGATCAGGTCGAGGAAGTACTTGTCCATCTTGGCGCCCGGCGTCTTGACCGAGTCGACGTAGAACGTGCCGCGCGCGCACTCCGGGTCCTTCGCGTCGCCGCGGCAGCGCCCGTCGACGAACACCATGATCATCTTCTGGAGGCGGGTCGCCTTCGAGGAGAGGCCCTGGTTCATCAGCGGGGTGACGAGGAGCACGAACGCCTGCAGGTCCTCCGGGCTCTGGCCGTAGCCGTGGAGGAAGTAGACCGTCGGGTACTTGAGGCCCGCGTTCTCCTTGGCGTGGTAGCCCGGCGGCAGGATCACGGTGACCGGGCCCGTGCGGCCGCTCTTGTCGGCGAACGGATACGTGCACGACTGCGTGCCCTCGCAGGGGCCGAGGCCGTCCACGTCGGGCGGGTTCTCGGTGAACGTGGTGTCGCCGTCGGGCCAACGGGAGCCGATGTAGAACAGGCCCGTCTGGATGCGGCGGAACACCTGGTCGGCGTAGCCGACGTGCTGCCCGTCGCCCTTCTCGATGTTGCGGTTGGTCGAGTCGATGTTGCCGTAGCGGAGGTAGACCGTCTTCGAGAGGCCCTTGAAATCGAGCTCCTTCGGGTCGAACGCCTCGTTGTCCTTGATGTCGACGTTCGGGAAGTGCTGCCAGTCGTTGAAGATCATCGTCGGGCGGTTGCGCGCGACGAACCCGCCCAGGTAGTGGTAGCCGACCGTGCCCCAGTTGAAGATGTCGCGGATGCCGCCGTCGCTGTAGTAGTCGAGCGCGTCGAGGGCCTTGTCGTCCCACGCGCCGCCGACGGGGGCCTTCGACCAGCCGTTCATCTGGAAGCGACCGTCGCGGTCGAAGAACGTCTGCAGGCCGGTCGCGAGGTCGAACTTGCCGTTGCCCTCGCCCGTGTCGTACGGGCAGGTGTCGCCGCTCGGGCACTTCACGCCGTCGAGGCCCACGTCCTCGAACTTCTCGCCGGTGTCGAGGTGGTTGTTGTTCTCGGTCCCGAGCGGGTTGTACTGCGGATCGTAGTCGTCGCCGGCCGGGTCGGGGTTGGTGACGGGATCGTAGCCGGCCTCGTCCTTGTTGGCCTTGCCGTCGCTGCCGAAGTCATCGAACGGCTCCCACGGCTGCACGAGCGTGGGCTCGCCCTCGTCGCGAACGCCGTTGCCGTTGTAGTCGACGGCCACCACCATCTCGAGCGGCTTCTGGCCCCCGGGCGCCCACTTGCCGGGCTGACCGGGCTGGCTCGCGCCGTCGCACACCTTGATGACGGGGAGCTTGCCGTCGGGGTTGTAGCGCCTGTCGAAGTAGCCGGTCTTGGCGACCGTCGCCTTCGTCGGATCCTTGCAGTAGTCCGGCGCGCCCGGCCCCGTGTCCTCGATGATCGGCGCGGGCGGGTCGATGCCCGCGGCCACCCACGGCCACTTGGCGTTGGTGCTCGCGGGGTTGCCCCACGCGGCGGCCACGTCACGGAAGATGTTCACCATCGAGTCGCGGCCGAACGTGCCGCCCGTGCCGTCGACGCCCTTCTGGTGCCACCAGTTCTCGTACGTCTGCACGTGCTGGTACATCTCGGTCGGCTTGCCCGGGTCGGCCTTGCACGGCGTCGTCGGCACCGGATCGCCGGCCTTGCGCTCGCAGAACCCGCCGTAGTGGTTCTTGAACGAGTAGGCGAGGAAGTGCCCCGCATCCATCGGACCACCGAGCGGCGCGACCACGTCGAACATGTCGTGGTGGTTCATGCCGAACATCGACGAGCCGATGCCGCCCATCGAGAAGCCGAACACCGCGCGGTGGGTCAGCTTGCGCTTCTTCTTCACCGTGCCCGCGTTGGCCGGGACGAAGGGCTGGTAGGTGCCGAGGCGCGGCGCATCGAAGCGCAGCACGAAGCCGGCGTCGCGCCGCTCGATGCGCGGGTTGGTCATGGGGACGAACCGCGGGGTCTTGAGCGCGTTCGACGTGTATTGCATGCGCAGGTGCCGGAGCTTGCCGAGCTGCGGGATGATCGCCGGGTTGATCGGCACCTCGAACTGCAGCTCGCGCAGGAACTTCTTGTCGCTCGGGCCGAAGGTCACCGCGGGGCCGAGGGCGAGGTAGCCATCAGGACCCTTGCCGTCGGCCTTGCAACCGATCGTGGCGTCGAACGGTTCGACGGTGGACGCGTCCTCGAGTGGGTCGATGCTCGCGGGGTCCTTCGTCGCTCCTGCCGAGAGCGCGAGGGAGGCGCCGGACCCCTTGAGGTTGCCGCCGGGGGCGATCTTGCCGCTCGCGTCGGCGGCGCACGGCGGGAGATCCTTGGCGCGGACCTCGACGTCGATGGTCGCCGTGCGCGCGCCCCACTTGGCCGTGACCGTGGTCTTGCCCGCCGACACACCCACGATGTCGATGGTGGTCTCGGGCTTGGCCGGCGTCGGCGTGAACGTGCCCTCGACCTTGGCGGCCGCGCCCGCCACGTTGATCGGGATGTTCTGCGCGGTGCAGACGTCCGGCTCGATGTACACGCGCACCGTGCGCTTCTCGCCGGGCGCCACCACCACGAGGCGCGCGTCGAAGCGGATCGCCTTGTTGGGATCCGACGCCTCCAGACACCCGTCCGTGGAGTCGACGGCCGCGTCCGGGTTGGGCTGATTGTTTTCCTCGCTGCCACAACCGACGAATCCGTAGAGTCCGACGACGAGGGCCAAGGCGGTGCTGGAAGAGGCGAAGCGCGCGACGGCAAGCTTGGGCATCCGGACATCGTAGCGTGATAGGAAGCCTGAAATGCGAGGAGCTTGCGCCGCCCTGGCCATGGCCGTGCTCCTCGTGCCGCAACGCGTTGCGGCAGAAGACGATCTGGATGATCCGACCAAATGGCTCAAGGAGCTCGACCTCCAGGCCGGCGTGGTGGAGGCAGATCTCCGCCTCCGCGAGCTCGATCTCCGGGACCGCGTCCGGGTGCGCCTTTCTCCTTATTACCTGCGCTCCGAGCAGATCCACCTGTCGCTCGGCAAGTGGGGGGTGCGGGTGGTCGGGTCAGGCATCCTCGGGTTCTGTCCCTGCGAGGATCCGCCCGTGGCGATCGGGTTCTCCGGCGGATGGGCCGGCCCCCCCGACGAGCTGATCGTCGAGGGGCCGACCCTGCGCATCGCCGGGGTGCCCGTGTTCTGGCTCCCCTATCTGTGGCTGCGCAGCCCGCGCAAGGTCGGACTCGGCCTGCCGCAGGTCGCGTTCCGCGGCGTCGACGGGCTGTTCCTCGGCCAGACGCTGCACCTCCCTCTCGGCCGCGGCATGGAGATCGGCGTCGGCGGCTACACCCGCGCGGGCTTCGGCGCCTCGCTCGACTTCGCGACCGACACGAGCCTCACGCGCGTCAGCTTCGACGCGCGCAGCGCGGGCGCCGTCGCTGGCTCGGGCGCACCGAGCGGCCTCGGCCTCAACCTCGACCTGCGCGGCGATCTCGGCCGCGGTCCCGCGACGGTGGCGTGGGACGTCTGGGCGCTGCGCGGCGCGCGCGGCGTCCGCACGACGCTCGATCGCGAGACGCTCGCGCACCCGTTCGATCACGCCACGGCGGTCGCGCGCGTCGGCCCCGCGGGGCTCGGGTTCGAGCTGCTCGGGGTGCGCGGCGGCGACCTCGGGCGCGTCGATCTCGCGCGCTCGCAGGTGTTCCTCGCGGAGTCCTTCGCGCTCGGCGACCGCGGTGGCGCGTACTTCGCGACCTCGCTCGGCCCCCGGATCCGGGCCGGCTACGCGCCCGATCTGCTCGCCGACGCCACGTTCGGCCTCGAGCTCGGCGGCTCGCTCTCGACGCTGTCGTGGACCACGACGGCGCGCCTCGACGGACGCGGGGCGCGCGGCGACGATCGCGCGTTCGCGGGCGCGGCCGAGGCCCGCGGCGAGCTCTCGTGGCCGCTCGCGCGACCGCTGGATCTCGAGCGCGCGCGCGGAGGCCCGCGGGTCGTGCACGTGCTCGAGCCGCTCCTCCGCACGTCGGCGATCGTCGCGGGGCACTCCGGCGGCGACCCCGCGCTGCTCGGCTTCGTCGCGCGCCCCTCGCTCGACGCGGGCCACGCGGTGCTCGGCGCGATCGGGCTGCGGAGCCTGCTCGGCACGACGGGCCTCGCGCCCGGCCTCGATCCCTGGATCGGCGCGCTGCGCGGCGAGCTCTCGGTCGGCGTGCTCGCGACCGCGCGCCGCGAGGGG
>JAEUKC010000263.1:0-19341 GCA_016794445.1 Myxococcales bacterium | reverse complement strand
GCGCACCAGCGCGGCGACGCCGCTCGCGTACGCGGCGGCCTGCGACGTGCCCGCCGCGAACGCGAACACGGGCTGGTTGTTGTCGCGCAGGTAGGAGGTGGACCAGATGGCGGCGGGCGTGTCCGACTCGATGGGCGCGTCCAGGAACACGGCGCCCCCCGGGGTCATGAAGTCGACGCGCGCGCCGAAGTTGGAATAACTCGCCATGGCCCCGCTCGGGTCGGACGCCGCGACCGAGAGCACCCCCTCGAGCGATCCGGGCACGTTGTTGCTGGCCTCCTCCGAGGAGTTTCCGGCCGACGCGACGACGACCGCGCCGCGCGCGACCGCTGCCGTGATGGCGTCCTGGAGGAGCTGCGAGTAGCCGGGGGCGCCGAAGCTCAGGTTGATCACGCGCGCCGGCGTCGCGTTGCGCGGCACCCCGGGCACCGAGAGCCCGGCGGCCCAGCGGATCGCGTCGGCGATGTCACTGTCGCGGCCGCGGTGCGCCTTCACGCCGAGCACGCGCACCGGCTGGATGCGGCAGCGCCAGTCGACGCCGCTCATGCCGAGGGCGTTGTCGCTCGCGGCGCCGATGATCCCCGAGATGTGTACGCCGTGGAAACCCGAAGAAGAGGCCGCCTCCGAGCCCACGTCGAGGGGGATGGGGTCGCGACCGTCGCCGTCCCCGGCGTTGATCGGATCGGTGATGAAGTCGTAGCCGGGCACGAGGCGGCCCACGAAATCGGGGTGATCGACGTACCCGGTGTCGACGACCGCCACCACGAGCTCCGGGTCTCCGGTGGTGACGGCCCACGCCGACTCGGCCTTGAGCTGGGCGAGCGCCCACTGCTTGCCGTAGCCGTCGTCGTTCGGCTTCACGCCGTGCGCCGTGCGGTAGAGATCGAGCTCGACGTCGTTGCCGTCGGCCACGAGCAGGTCGCGCACCGCCGCGGTCTCGGCGGCGCTCGGCCGGCTCGGGAGCTCCCACAGCTCGGTCGCGTCGGCGAGGGTGCGGACGCGGCGAGCGCCAGGGATGGAGATGACCTGCCCCGGCTTCGGTCGCACGAGGAGCGCGGCCGGGACGACCACGTCGAGCGCCGGACGCGGCCGCACCGAAGGGCCGGCCGCGATCGGCCGCGGGGTCGGCTTCAGGTAGTAGCCACCGGTCTCGACACCTCCCTCGACCTTGCCCACGTCGGGCATCTCGGGAGACGCGGGCGGAACGCAGCGCCCCTGCGCGTTGCACTGCGCACCGCCGCCCGGGCCGATGCAGTGCGCGTCGATCACGCAGTCCTTCCGGCACACGCTGGCGGCCGAGCAGTAGCGCCCCTTGCCACAGTCGGCGTCGAGGCGACACGAGGCCGGCGTGCCGGTCGGGGTCGTGTCGGAGGGGCCGCACCCGAGGAGCAAGGCTGCGCAGAGGAGGAGCCGTCTCATCGGTTCCACCGCCGCGGACTCACTGCGCGCGCACCATCGACACGGCGTGCGGGGGCGAGCTCGGCCACGACCACAGCGCGCTTCCGTCGATCCCGAAGTCCACGTTCGAAGCGCCGTAGCCCGCGTCGATCGTCACGCGGAAGGGGGGCACCTCGGAGAGCACCTTGTACGGTCGCTTCATCACCGTGGCGCCGCCCCGCGCGAGGGTGACCTCGGTCTCGGTGAAGCTGACCTGCGTGCCCGCGATGTAGCTCGCGGGGTCGAGCGGGTCGGTGCCCATGCCGGGCGAGCCGGTCGAGACGGCCTTGCCGTCGACCGCCGTGACGTTCCACTTGCCGACGATCGCCTGCCGCGGAGAGCCCGGCAGCGCGAGCCCCGGGATGACGAACGTGGGCGCGGTCGTGCTGGTGGACGGCGCGGCCGTCGTCGACGGCGGGGGGGGTGGCGCGCTCACCGAAGGCTGCGGCGCCACGGCTTCACCTTTGTTGCGCGGCTCGCACGCGACGAGGCCCAACAGCGAGACGCACACCGAGACGGCGAGGAGACGCACGCGGGAACGATAGCCCGAGTTCGCGGGCGGCGCCTTCTTCCTAGCCCAGGAACGCGCGAATGCGCTGCGTCACGGCCTCGGGGGTGAGGCCGTACTTGACCGCGAGGTCCTTGTCCGGCGCCGAGGCGCCCCAGGTGTCGACGCCGATCGCGAGGCCCTTGCGCCCCACCAGCGCCCGGAATCCCCCCGTGGAACCGGCCTCGATCGAGATGCGCGGCAACCCGTCGTCGGGCAGCACCGCGTCGTAAGCAGCCGCGCCCGCGTCCTCGAGCGCCTCGAGGCACGGCGCGCTGATCACGCGCAGCGGCTTGCCCTCGGCGGCGAGCGCCTTGGCGGCCGCGATGGCGAGCTGCACCTCGGACCCGGTGGCGACGACCACGGCCTTCGCGTCCGGCGGGTCGATCACGCGGTAAGCGCCGGTCATGAGCGTGGCGAGATCCGGGTCGCCCGCCCGCTCGATCGGCGGCAGCTTCTGCCTCGTGAGGATGAGCGCCGTCGGTCCGTGCTTGCGGCCGATCGCGTAGCCCCACGCGGCGGCGCACTCCCAGGCGTCGGCCGGCCGCACGACGCGCAGGTTCGGGATCAGGCGCAGGGCGGCAATCGTCTCGATCGGCTGGTGGGTCGGGCCGTCTTCGCCGAGGAAGATCGAGTCGTGCGTGAGCACGAACACGTGCGGGAGCTCGGACAGCGCGGCGAGGCGCACCGCCGGACGCAGGTAGTCCGCGAACACGAGGAACGTGGAGCCGAACGGCGTGAAGCCGGAGGCGGCGAGGCCGTTGTTGATCGACGACATGCCGTGCTCGCGCACGCCGTAGTGGATGTTGCGCCCGCCGAACTCGCCGCGCTTCACCGAGGGCGAGCCGACGATGTACGTGTTGGTCGAGGGGTTGAGGTCGGCCGAGCCGCCGATCAGGAACGGGCACGCCGCGGCGACCACTTGCTCCACCTTGCCGCCGAGCGCGCGCGTGGCCTCGGGCTTGCCAGCGAGCGACTTGGCCGCCGCCGCGAGCTTCTCGATCAGGTCGTTCGGCACCGTGCGGTTCTGGATGGCGTCCCACTCCGCGCGCTGCTCGGCGGTGAGGGCCGCGTGCACCTGCGCGCTCGCCGCGTGGGCCGGGAGGTTCTCCTTCACCCGCTCCGCGAACGCCGCGCGGACCGCGTCGGGCACGAGGAACGTGGGCTCGAGCGGCCAGCCGAGCGCCTTCTTGGTGGCGGCCACCTCGTCCTTGCCGAGCGGGCTGCCGTGCGCCTTCTCGCTGTCCTGCTTGTTGGGTGAGCCCTTGCCGATGTGGGTGCGCGCGCAGATGAGGCTCGGGCGCGAAGGCTCGGCGACCGCCGCGTCGAGCGCCGCGCGGATCTGCTGGGGGTCGTGACCGTCGATGCGCTGGACGAACCAGCCGTAAGCCTCGAAGCGCCTGGCCGCGTCGTCGGAGAGCGCGATCTCGGTCTCGCCGTCGATGGAGATGTGGTTGTCGTCGTAGACGAAGACGAGGTTGTCGAGGCCGAGGTGCCCGGCGAGCGAGGCCGCCTCGTGCGAGACGCCCTCCATGAGGTCGCCGTCGGAGCAGATTCCGAACACGCGCCAGTTGCCGTGGCCGGGGAAGCGCGCGGCGAGGTGCTTGCTCGCGAGGGCCATGCCGATGCCGTTGGCGATGCCCTGGCCGAGCGGGCCGGTCGTGGTCTCGACGCCCGGCGTGAGGTGCAGCTCGGGGTGACCTGGGGTCTTGCTCCCGAGCTGGCGGAAGCGCTGCAGCTCGCCGAGCGGGAGGTCGTACCCGGCGACGTGCAGGAGGGCGTAGAGCAGCATCGAGCCGTGGCCGGCCGAGAGGACGAAGCGGTCGCGGTCGGCCCAGTGCGGATCGGTCGGGACGAAGCGCAGGTGGCGCGTCCAGATCTCGACCGCCAGGTCCGCGCAGCCCATCGGCATGCCCGGGTGGCCGCTGTTGGCCTTCTCCACGCCGTCGACGGCGAGGAACTTGATCGTGTTCACGCACTCGGTGCGAAGCGGCTCCGCGATCTCCATCCGGCGGGCGTATCAAGGGTCGGGTGGGAAGTCACTGACCAGACGCTCGGCCGCGACGAGGGCCCCGCGGAGCGCCACGTCCGTGGCCACGACGACGTGGACCGGGATGTCGGTCAGCACGTGGGAGAGGCGACCCTTCTCGGAGAACGCGCGCACGAACGCCCCGTCCTGCAGCCAGGGCAGCATCTTCGCCGCGATGCCGCCCGCCAGGTAGACGCCCCCGTACGTGAGCCCGCGGAGCGCGAGGTTGCCAGCCTCTGCGCCGTAGGCGCGAACGAAGAGCCGTACTGCCGAGACCGCCGCCGGGTCCCCCTGGTCGGCGAGCGCGGTGACCTCCTGCGCGTGCTCCGCGCGGTGCGGGGCGAGGCCACGGCGCGCGCGGAAGAAGTCGTGCACGTCGCAGAGCCCGAGGCCGCTCACCACGCGTTCCCACGACACGCGGCCGTAGCGCGCGCGGAGGAACGGGACGAGCGCGTCGTCCTCCTCGTCGCGCGGACCGAAATCGGCGTGCGAGCCCTCGCTGGCGCGGACCTCGTGCCGCCGAGCGCGGGGCAGCAGCAAGGCTTCACCGAGGCCGGTCCCGGCGCCGAGCACGCCGATCGGCTCGCGCGGGCGCGCCTCGCCCGGCTTGAGCGTGACGAGCAGCTCGGTCGGCACGTGGGGCACGCCCAGCGCCGCCATGGCGAAGTCGTTCGCGAGACCGACGCGGCGGATCCCGAGGGTGACCTCGAGCGCGCGCGCGTCGAGGACCCACGGCAGGTTGGTCGTGACGCAGCGCCCGCGATCGACGGGACCGGCGACGCCCAGCATCGCGGCGCGGGGACGGCCCCCGGCGTGGGCCGCGTGCAGGAATGCCTGGACGAGCTCCTCGAGGCTGGCGTGCGCGTCGCTGGCGATCACCGCGTCGAAGAGGACGCGGGGCCCTTCGTGGAGGCGCAGATGGGTCTTGGTGCCGCCGACGTCACCGACGAGTAGCATCGTGCTCCGACCATAGTCGCGTCGACGGCCGCCGTCGCTCCCGAGCAGCAGGGGTGACGGTCGATCTGTTGGCCGCCAGACAAGAGGAACCGTCGCAAAGAAAAACGGCCGCCGAAAAACGGCGGCCGTTGACCCAGTGACGTCGAGGGGTGGAGTCGACCGGGATCGAACCGGCTACCTCCTCCATGCCATGGAGGCGCTCTCCCAGATGAGCTACGACCCCGACGAAGAGGGCGCGCAGCTTAGCGCTTCGGACGAGATTTGGAACGTCTTTTTTTCGGAATCGGCATCGCCACAGATTCTCCCGCGAGTTGCGCGGATTTCGGTGCGCGGGGGGCACCCACGGCAGGCCGCGACGACGCCCCACGCGGCGGCGCGGGGGACGATGGCGCAGACGACGCCGGTCCCGAAGACAACGGCGTGGCCGGCGGGGGCTGACTCGGCAGCTTGAGGCCGAGCAGGGCGGCGAGGCGCTCGACCGGCTCGCGCAGCACCGCGGGCACCGTGAGCTTCCTCTCGGCGATGAGCATCAAGGTCTGCTCGCCGAGCCGCGCGAGGAGCTTCTCCCGCTGGTCGCGCACGTCGGCGGCCAGGCGGCTCTTGAGGGCGGCGGGACTCAAGGTCTCGGCGCGCAGCGCGGCCGTACGCTCTCGGACCTTCGCCCGGACCTTGCCGATCT
Source organism: Myxococcales bacterium (assembly GCA_016794445.1). Classification (GTDB taxonomy): domain Bacteria; phylum Myxococcota_A; class Polyangia; order Polyangiales; family JADJMO01; genus JADJMO01. The sequence goes on along the minus strand of JAEUKC010000263.1, from coordinate 13,692 downwards.
CCGACCCCAGCGTCGCGAAAGGCTTCACCCTTCGATCTCGTCCAGGAAAACCGGGAGTGCGTCAAGCACCGTTTCGATCCGGGGCGCGGGATGTTAGGGGTCGAAGGATGTCGGGGGTGTCGTTCGGAGGCGATCTGCGGCGCCGGAGCGTGCTCGGGCCGAGCCCCGTCGATCTGTTCGGCGGCGGCGCCGACGCGCTCGCGGTCTCCCTCCGCCGACGCCCCGAAGATCTCGCGACCCTGCAACGCGACCTCGTGCGCACGGGGGTCGACATCCTGCTCGCGCCCACCGCGGCCACCACGGCGTCGGCCCTCCATCGCACCGGTCAGGCCTACCGCGCGGCCGCGCTCACGGCGGCCGCGGTCGAGATCTCACGCGACGCCATCGGGTCGCCGGGCGGAGGTCCGTGGGTGTTCGGTGAGGTGCCGGCGCTGCCGGGGGCCCGCGATCTCGAGGAGGCCCTGACCCACGTGGAGCGCCTGGTGACCTCGGCAATCGACGGCGTCTGGGTCGACGCGATCGACTCGGACACGACCCGCGCCGTGCTGCGCAAGGCCGCCGAGCACCGCCTGCCGGCGGTCGTCGAGCTCGACGAAGAGCGCCTCGATCTCGCCGACGTCCTCGGCCACGCCACCACGCCGTGGCCCATCGCCATGATCGTGGTCCGCGGCGCGGTCCCGCACGCGCTCGAGGCCGCGCTCTCCGCGCTGCGCGTGCGCTTCGAGCACGTGCCCTTCGGCGCGCGCCTCGCGCCGGCCGCGTCCCTCGCATCCAGCGACGCCGTGGCGATCGTGCAGGCCTGGTGGGCCCTGCCCCACGACGGTCTCGTGGCGCTCGGGGTGGGCGGCGCGCACGCGCAGACAGCGCTCGACGCCGCGCAGGGCTGACCGTCTCCGCCCGTACTGGAACCAACAGGGGGCTCTTGAAACCAACAGGGGGCTTTTCGCATCTCCCGTGCCGTGCTCGATTCCCCTGCTGTGCCTGAAACCGAGCGCGCGCGCGCAGCAGTTCCCCCCGTGAACGGAATCGTCTTGACCCACTCCTCCGTCCCGCCCGCGCCGCTCACCTCCGAAGACGACCTCTTCGCGATCTTCCGCGGAGCCGAGAAGCCCCGCGCGCAGTTCCGCGTCGGGGCCGAGGCCGAGAAGTTCGGCGTCGACGCCAAGACGGGCGCCCCGATCTCCTACGCGGGCAACAAGGGCATCTCCCGCATCCTCCAGGACCTGGTCGCCCGCCACGGCTGGCGCGGCGAGAGCGAGTACGAAGGCGGGCCCACGCTCGCGCTGGTCAAAGATCGCCAGGCCAACGGGCTGCCGAGCGCCAACGTCACCCTCGAGCCCGGCTCGCAGCTCGAGCTGTCGGGCGCACCCATGGTCGACGTGCACCAGATCCATGACGAGATGGCCGAGCACCTCGCCCAGATCGCGCCCATCTCCGCCGAGCTCGGCCTCGTGTGGCTCGGCCTCGGCTTCCACCCGCTCGCCCGCCAGGAAGACCTCGATTGGGTGCCCAAGCTCCGCTACGGCATCATGCGCGAATACCTCCCCACCCGTGGCAAGTACGGCCTCGACATGATGCGCCGCACCTCCACGGTGCAGGCCAACTTCGACTACTCGAGCGAGGCCGACGCGCTCCGCAAGCTCCGCGTCTCGAGCAAGCTCGCGCCGGTCACCACCGCCGTCTTCGCCAACAGCCCCTTCGTCGAGGGCGCGCTGACCGGCGAGGTGTCCCGCCGCGCGCGGGTCTGGCTCGACGTCGACCCCGACCGCACGGGCCTCTTGCCGTTCTGCTTCGCCGCCGACGCGGGCTTCGCCGGCTACGTCGAGTGGGCGCTCGACTGTCCGATGTTCCTCTTCAAGCGCGAGGGCAAGCCGGTCGACAACCGCGGCCAGACCTTCCGCGACTTCCTCGCCCACGGCTTCGGCGGTCACCGCGCCACGGCGAGCGACTGGGAGATGCACCTCAACACACTCTTCCCCGAGGTCCGCCTCAAGCGCACCATCGAGATCCGCGGCGCCGACTCGCTGCCCTTGCGCTACTTCGCGGCGCTGCCCGCGCTGTGGACGGGCATCCTGTACGACGACCAGGCTCTCGCCGAGGCCGAGGCGCTCGTCGCCGACTACCAGGTCGGCGAGCTCGACGAGGTGCGCCAGCGGGTCCCCGCCGAGGGTCTGCGCGCCCTGTTCCGCGGCAAGCCCCTCGCGGCCGTCGCCGAACGGGTCCTGGACATCGCGCGCGGTGGGCTCGCGCGCCGGGCGATCAAGAACGCCGCCGGAAAGGACGAGAGCGTCCACCTCGACGCCCTCTCGCGCCTGGTCGCGCGTGCCGAGTGCCCGGCCGACGAGCTGCGCGCCAAGGTCGCCGGCGCCACCGACCTGCGCACCGCGATCCTGGAGCACGCGCAGGTCTGATCCCGTCCCGCGGATCGTGTCGATTCCTTTGACAGCGCCGCCCCCGCGCGGTCTGCTTCGCCCCGCCCATGAAGAAGTGCCCCTTCTGTGCGGAGCAGATCCAGGACGAAGCGGTCAAGTGCCGGTTCTGCAACTCCATGCTGAGCCCGCAAGAGCCCGCGGGCGCGCTGGCTCCGGCCGCGAGCAGCAACCCGCTGGTGCCCGGCGGAGCGCCGGGTGCGCCCCTGGGCCGCCTCGAGACGCGCATCCTGTTCGAGGGTTCGCCCTCCTGGCGCGCGGGCCTCTGGCCGTACGTCGGCGCGGTCACCCTGGCGATCGGCGGGCTCGCGCTCGCCGTGTTCCTGCTCGTCAAGTACTGGGAGAGCAAGGCGTACAGCCTCGGCGGCGTCGCGCTCCTCGTCGCCGGCGTGGGGTGGTTCCTCTACCTGCACCTCGATCGCCGCGCGACCCACGTGCGCATCAGCAACCAGACCATCGACCTCGAGCGCGGCCTCTTCGGGCGCTCCATCGAGACCATCCAGCTCTGGCGCGTCCGCGACATCGACTTCGAGCAGACGTTCGGCGAGCGCATCCTCGGCATCGCGCGCATCAAGGTCGTCGGCCACGACCAGCTGCAGCCGCAGCTCGTGCTGCGGGGCCTCCCGGGCTCGCGGCAGCTGTTCACCGACCTGCGCGACGCGATCGCCATCGCCCGGCAGGCGCGCAACGTCGTCGGCGTGGTCGACTGAGTCGGCGGGGACCGAGGGCTCAGCGCCCGAGGGCCGCGAGCGCCCGCGCCGTCTCCGCGAAAGGGACGGCCTGCTTCGGGTCCTGCTTCAGGAACGCTTCGATCGCCGGCATGGCCGCGACGGCGCGGTCGAGCTCGGCGTCGTGCCCCCGCTGGTAGGCGCCGATGGAGATGAGGTCGCGCTTCTGCTCGTAGGCCGCGAGGCGCGACCGCACCACGCGGGCGGCGGCCACCTGCTCCTTGCTCACCACCACGTCCATCACGCGCGAGAGCGAGGCCGAGACGTCGATCGCCGGATACCGGCCGCGCGCGGCGATGGCGCGGTCGAGCACGACGTGGCCGTCGAGGATGCCGCGCACCTCGTCGGCGATCGGCTCCTCCATGTCGCTGCCCTCGATGAGCACCGTGTAGATGGCCGTGATCGCCCCCGAGCCGCGCGGTCCGCAGCCCGCCCGCTCGAGGAGCTTGGGCAGGAGCGCGAACGCGCTCGGCGGGTAGCCGCGACGCGTGGGGGGTTCGCCAGCGGCGAGGCCGATCTCGCGCTGGGCGCGGGCGAACCGCGTGATCGAATCCACGAGGAGGAGCACGCTCTTGCCGTCGTCGCGCAAGCGCTCGGCGATCGCCGTGGCCACCTGCGCCGCGCGCAGGCGCTCGAGCGCGGAGGCGTCGCTCGTCGCGACGACCACCACCGACTTCTTGCGACCGTCCTCGCCCAGCGTGTGCTCGAGGAACTCGCCCACCTCGCGCCCGCGCTCGCCGACCAACGCCACCACGACCGCGTCGGCCGCGCACCCGCGCGCGATCGCGCCGAGCAGCGTGGACTTGCCCACACCGGACCCGGCGAAGAGACCGATGCGCTGGCCCTCCGCGAGCGTGAGCAGCCCATCGAGCGCGCGCACGCCCGTCTCGAGGGGGCGCTCGATCGGCTTGCGGGCGAGCGGGTTCGGCGGTCGCCCTTCGACCGGCGCCGAGCGCCCGCGCGGCAGGGGTCCGAGGCCGTCGATGGGCCGGCCGAGCCCGTCGACGATGCGCCCGAGCCAGCGGTCGTCCACGAACAGCTCGGCGCCGGTCGGCTCGACCCGCACGGGGTCGTCGGGGCCCACGCCGGCGAGGGCGCCGAGCGGCATCAGCACCGCGTCTTCGTCGTCGAAGCCCACGACCTCGCAGGAGAGATCGCCGCCGCGCAGCGACGGCCGCTCGACCACCACCACGTCCCCGATGCGCGCCGCGGGCAGCACGGCGCGGAGCGAGAGGCCCGTCACCGCGCGCACCTTGCCGCGCGCCGTCGCCGCGGGCTCCTCGGCCAGCCGCGAGCGCAGCCGGGCGCGCAGACCTTCCGGGTCGTCGACCATCGCCCCCGAGCCTAGCCGAGGAGCGCGTCGACCGTGACCCCCGTGAGCCCACGCTCCTTCATCGCGGCGAGGATCCCGGGCAGGATCGCGGGCGCGACCGGCGTGTAGTCCTCGCGCTCGGCCGCGTCGTGGAGCAGCACGATCGCGCCGTCGGTGAGCCCGCGCACCACCCGCGTCACGACGACCTCGGGCACCGCGCCCGCGCGCCCGTCGTAGGCCCGCACCGAGAAGCCCACCATCGTGAGGCCGAGTTCCTCGGCCACGCGCGCGATCGTCGGGTTGGTGTGCCCGATCGGTGGCCGGAACAAAGTCGTGCGTGCCCCTGTCACGTCCTCGATGACCGACAGAGCCTGCACGAGATCCTCGCGCACCCGCCGCGGCCCCCGCAGGGCGAACAGCCGATCGTGGGCGAACGAATGACACGCGATGGCGTGCCCCGCGGCGTGGGCCCGGCGGACGATCGCCGCCCCCTCGCCCGTGAGCTTCCGTCCGATGACGAAGAACGTGGCCGAGGCACCCGCTTCGGCCAGCAGGTCGAGCACCCGCGGGGTGGTCGCGAGGCTCGGCCCGTCGTCGAAGGTGAGCGCGACCCGCGGCGCGTCGGGCTCGGGCTCGGCGGCGTTGATCACGTCGGCGAACATCGCGAGGCGCGGCTCGAGCACCCCCGCCATCACGACCGACGAGAAGCCGAGGAAGGCGCCGGCGACGACGGGCGCCGGGAGGGGCCCGCGCGCCACCGATCGCGCACCCAGGCCGATGGCGCCGACGGTCGAGGCATAGAGGAGCGCACGGCCCAGCGTCACGTGGGGACCGTTATACCTCGCGCCCCGAACTGTGCCATGCTCGCGGCCGTGCGGTCCCTCCTGCTCCCCTGCTCCGCGTCGCTCGGATTGCTCGTCGGTGGCCTCCTCGCGCTGCCCGCGTTCACGCCTCGGAAGGTCTCGGCCGACGTGCCGACGATCAGCGCCGACAGCGTGAAGCCCGGCATGAAGGGCTACGGCCTGACCGTGTTCGAGGGCACCGAGCCCACCAAGTTCGACGTCGAGGTCATCGGCGTGCTGCACAAGTTCCGGCCCAACCAGGACCTCCTCCTGGTCAAGACCATCCACCCCCGCCTCGAGAAGGTGAAGGTCGTCGCCGGCATGAGCGGCAGCCCGATCTTCCTGAACGACGGCCCCACGAGCAAGCTGGCCGGCGCGTACGCCTACGGCTGGTCGTTCGGCAACGAGCCCGTCGCGGGCGTCACGCCGATCGAGACCATGCAGAAGGAGTTCGGCCGTCCGCTCTCGCCAGCGCTGCTCCCGAAGGCGGGCAAGGCACCGATCGGCCCCGCGCCCAAGGTCACCCCCAAGAAGGCGTCCCTCGACACCGAGGACCCGCAGAAGACCGCGTGGAACGGCGATCCGGGCGGTTACTCGATCGAGTCGCACGTCAAGCAGGTGTCCGGGCGCCTTCGCCCGATGGCCTCGTCGATCAACACGCCGCAGATGGTCGATACGCCGCTCATGATCGGCGGCATGTCCGAGCAGGCCGTCAAGGAGCTCGCCACGCTGCTGCAGCCCATGGGCCTCGTGCCCCTGCAGGCCGGCGGCGCGGGCGCGACCACGCCCAGCAAGGACGCCCCCCTCCACTACGTCGACGGCGGCGCCATCGCGGTCCAGCTCATGCGCGGTGACGCGGCCGCCCAGGCCACCGGCACCGTCACCCACGTCGTCGGCAAGAAGCTCCTCGGCTTCGGTCACCCGATGATGGAGGTCGGCGCGACCCACATGCCGACGGCGATCGCCAAGATCCTGTGGGTGCTCTCCAGCGACCAGCGCTCGTTCAAGATCGGCGAGCCGGTGCGGCCGCTCGGCACGCTGATCCAGGATCGCGAGTCCACCATCGTGGTCGACGAGGACATCGTCGCGCCCACGATCCCCATGAAGATCGATCTCCACGGCGACCCCACCAACCCGAAGAAGGTGTGGAACATGGAGATCGTCCACGACCGCTTCATGACGCCGATGTGGGCGTCGTTCGCCTTCGGCGACGCGGTCGGGGTCACCCTCAACGACCGCCGCGACGCGAGCTGGACGCTGAAGGCCCAGATCAAGCTCAAGGGCAAGGGCACGCTCAAGTTCGACGACTTCGGCGTCGGCCCGGCCGGTGTGCCCGGCGGCATGGCGTTCTTCATGTCGCGCGCGGGCCTCGCGCTCGGCGAGCTGATGAACAACCCGTGGGAGACGGTCGAGATCGAGCGCGTCGACGCGCAGCTCGACGTCGACTTCGCGCGCAACACCGTGCGCCTGCGCGGGGCCGAGCTCCTCGACAACAGCGTGGAGCCCGGCGGCACCGCGCGGGTCAAGCTCACCCTCAAGCCGTACCAGGGCAAGGAGAGCACGGTGATCGCCTCGATCAAGGTGCTCCCGGTCTTCCCCGCCAACAAAGAGGTGGAGATCGAGGTCGTGCCGGGCTGGATGGTGATGCCCGACGCCGCCGCGCCCGAGAACCTCGACCAGCTGATCGCCAACCTGCAGCTCCCCGAGCTGTCGCCGAAGGCGTTCGTGCTCCAGTACAAGCACCCCGAGCAGGGCGTCGCGCTCGCCGGGAAGGTCGCCCCCAAGCTGCCCACGTTCGCGATCGACGCCCTCAAGCCGACCACCGGCACGGTGCAGCCCGAGGGGGTCGTCTCCTACGTGCGCAGCACGACCGACGTCGGCGGCTACGCCGAGGGGACCAGCAAGGTCCGCGTGATGGTCAAGCCCGCCTCGAAGTAGGCGCCGGCGCAGAGAGACTTGGTAGAGGACAGAGGAAGCGCGGAGAGGATCATGAGGAGCTCGAGGTCGATCTCGTTCGTCGTCGCAGTGGGCCTGGGTGCGGTGGGGGGTGGCCTCTGGTCGGCCCACGACGCGCGGGAGGTGGGCGCCGTCGGCACCCGCACCTTCGAGCTCGACACGCAGGAGAAGCTCTCCGGCGGCGAGCTCAAGGGCACGTCCGTCACGGCGGCGGGCGACGTGATCGCCGGGTGGGCGGTGAGCAAGACCACGCTCTCCAAGGGCACCGTCGTCTGGTCCGCGCTGGCGCTCAAGGACGGCTCGGTCCTGCTCGGCGTCGGCAACGAGGGGCGCGTCCTCAAGGTCGACGCGGGCGGCAAGGAGACGGTCGTCGCCGAGACCGGCACCCTCGCGGTGACCGCGCTCGTCGAGGGCCCGGGCGGCAAGATCTACGCGGGCACGATCCCCGAGGGCGAGATCTTCGTCGTCGATCCGAACGCCTCGGTCGGCACCAACCCGAGCGCGCCGAGCGCGCCGAAGCCCAAGGCGTGGAGCAAGGTCCCCGCCGACCACATCTGGGCGCTGGTCTACGACCAGAAGCGCAAGGAGCTGTTCGCGGGCACCGGCCCCGACGGGAAGATCTTCCGCGTCGACGCCGCCGGCAAGGCGCAGATCTTCCACCAGGTCGAGGACGGCCAGGTGCTCTCGCTCGCCATCGCGCCGAGCGGCACCGTGTACGCCGGCACCTCGAGCAAGGGCCTGCTCGTCGCCATCAGCGCCCCCGGCAAGGCCGAGGTCGTGCAGGACTTCGACGGCCACGAGGTGAAGGCCATCGGCTTCGCCGCCGCGCCCGTGGCCGAGGCGCCGAAGGACCCGAAGAAGCCCGCCCCCAAGGCGGCCGCGTCGAGCGACGGCGAATCGCTCTACTGCGTCGTCAACGAGTACGGCACCGTCCCCGAGCCGTTCAAGAAGTTCGGCATGCCGCTCAAGCAGCCGGGCGCTTCGTTCGATCCGCCCAAGGGCATCAAGGGCAAGGGCCAGGTCTGGAAGATCAGCGGCCTCGACAAGGACGGCAAGAACGGCAAGCCCGAGCGCATCTATGCCGACGCCACCACCCACTACCTCTCGCTCGCGGTCGTCCCCGCGCCCAAGCAGGGCGGGCCCGCCGTCTACGTCGGCTCGGCCAACGACGGCAAGGTCGTGAGCATCGACGACGCGCACGGCAGCGCGCTGGTCGCCAAGGCCGACTCCCGGTCGATCGGGGCGATCGGTCTCGTCGGCAACGGCGACAAGGGCTCGTGGTTCGCAGGCGGTGACGCCGGCGTGTTCCACCGGGTCACGGGCGTCGGCGGCGCGGACGCCACCTGGACCAGCAAGGTGCTCGACGCGGGCCTCAAGGCGCGCTGGGGCAAGCTCAACTGGCGTACGCTCGGCGGCGCGGTCGAGCTCTCGACCCACACCGGCCCGACCGCCACCCCGGACGACTCGTGGAGCGCGTGGTCGAACCCGCTCGCGGCGCCCGGCAAGGCGACGAGCCCGGCCAACCGCTACGTGCAGATCCGCGCCCGCTGGAAGGGCAACGGCGCGGCGGTCCTGCGCGGCGTGTCGCTCGCGTTCGTCACCGACAACCTGCGCGCGATCGTCACCGACGTGAGCGTGCCCAGCAAGGGATCGCTGACGAGCGGCGTGGTCACGAGCGGCGCCGACACGCCCTGGAAATCCGGCTCGCTCGGCCTGAGCTGGAAGGTCGACAACCCCGACCAGGACGTCCTGCGTTACCGCCTCTGGTACCGCAAGGAGGAGTCCACGGTCTGGCGCAACATCACCAAGGACGACGAGCCGCTCGCCGGGACGTCGTACTCGTGGAACACCGAGGCCCTCGCCGAGGGCTGGTACCGCGTGCGCGTCGAGGCCAGCGACGAGGTGAGCAACCCCGTCGGCCAGGCGCTCAAGCACGGCCTCGACAGCCCGCCGTTCCTCGTCGACAACACCCCGCCGGTCATCACCAAGATCGCGCTCGCCAACGGCCGCCTGCAGGCCACCGTCGTCGACGGCGTCGGCCCCATCGTGCGCCTCGAGGTGCAGATCGACGGCAAGGCGCCGTGGAAGCCGGTCGCCAGCGTCGACGGCATCCTCGACGAGGCCACCGAGCAGGTCGACGCGCCCCTCGGGATCGTCGGCTCGCACGTCGTCGCCTTGCGCGCCTACGACTCGGCGGGCAACGCCGTCACCCGCGAGATCGAGGGCAAGTAACCGGGCATGTGCCCGCACTGCCGCCAGAACGCGCCGATCGTCTACCGCGGCGTGCTCGCGTACTGCACCGCGTGCGGCGCGCCGCGGCCCCCGTTCTCGGCCAAGTCCATCGACCTCGCGGGGCAGCCCTCGAAGATCGGCGGCGCGGTCGCGCGGGTGTTCGGCTGGGCCGCGCTGATCGGCGGGCTCCTCCTCTCGGGCACGGTCATCGCCGTGTTCCAGGCGCTCTGGCCGGCGGGTTTCCTCGGCTGGGCGCTCGGCGTGCCCATCGGGTTGCTCGCCCTGATCGTCGGCGGGCTGTCGCTGTTCGGCGGCGGCAAGCTGAGCAAGAGCGGCGCCCTGGCGCAGCGCGACGCGCGGTTCGAGGCGGTCTACGCGATGGCGGCCACGCGGCAGGGCGTGGTCACCGCGGTCGACGTCGGGCGCACGCTCAAGATGAGCACCGACGAGGCCGACCGCGTGCTCACCGAGATGACCAAGGTCTACCCGGACTACGTGAGCCTCGAGGTCGACGACCATGGTGGGCTCTTCTACAAGCTCGCCGGCATCGGGGCCCACAAGGACAAGTTCGGCGTGAAGTACCGCGTCGCCGCGGATGGTTTCGTCCGCGTGGAGGACGAGCTCGCCGAGGGCCGGGCCATCCAGGAGCAGGCCGAGGCCGAGCAGGCCGCGGCCGAGCAGGCCAAGCGCGGCGCTCGACAGTAGGCCTCGGATCCGGCATGACGGACGGATGCGCCGCTTCGTCCTCGCCGCCCTGCCCCTCTCCGTGGTCGCGTGCTCGTCGTCGAGCGACCCGCCCGCCACGGCCGACACCGGCGTCGACACGGGCAGCGAGGCCGCCGCCGACACGGGCCCCGAGGTGCGGCCCGACACGGGGCCGATCTACCCCGAGTACACCTGCGGGCCCGGCCCGTACCTCGCCGTCGACTTCTCGGTGCGTGGCCAGACCATCGCCGACCTCGGCAAGGCGCCGTCGGGCCCGGTGAAGGTGATCAGCACCGCGTGCCCCGAGGTGGGGATGCTCACCGACGCCGAGGGCTACATCGTCATCAAGACCACGATCGACAAGCCGTTCTCGCTGCGCTTCGAGCCGCCGGGCACCACGCAGATCCCCACCCGCTGGGCCGAGCAGACCGTGCGCGCCTGGTCGGAGCCGCCGAGCTTCACCGTGCTCGAGACCTCGGCCAAGCCGCAGCTCCCCGCGCTCGACGACGGCGCCGTCATGGTCAACGTCAGCGCCTCCAGCGTGGGCTCGTGCAGCGCCGAGAGCGTGGTGCTCACGGTGAAGGACCACCCCGAGGCGGTCATCAAGTACCACGGCTCGTCGAAGCCCTACGGCCCCGACGCGGGCTTGACCGCGACGAGCAGCCTCGGCATCGCGACGATCAGCGGCATCGCCAAGGGCACCAAGATCGAGGTCCAGGGCAAGCACCCCACGTGCGACGTGGTCCCCGAGCTCGAGCCCGGCGGCGTGCTGGTCGAGGCGGGCACGGTGTCGCGCGCCGCGCTGTTCGTCCGCGACAAATACCCGGCGTGCGGTCCGGCCCCCTGGCACCTGCTCGGCGGCACGGTCTACGATCGCATGACCGACGGCACCAAGGGCCCGGGCATCCTCGGGGCCAGCGTCGGGTTCGACGCCTGCTCCGGCGTGACGGCGACCACCGACAAGGACGGCAAGTGGAACGTGTGGATCTCGGCCAGGATGCCCAGCTTCCGCACCACGACCTTCGCCGGGTACATCTCCGCCATCAGCAACGAGCTCGCGTGGAGCTTCGACTACGACACGTGGGACACGGCGCTCCGCAAGGCCGACACGTGGAAGACGCTGATGCCGGGCTGGGACGACACCAAGGGGTACGTCGGCGTCTCCATCGCGGCGCCCACCACGGGTCCGTGCAAGGACGTGAACGGGGTCGCGATCACCGTCAACGGGATCACCGGCGCCAAGGTCGTCTACGTCGACGGTGACCCGCCCGCCGCCGTCACCGGCACCGTGACGACCAAGAAGGGCCTCGCCTACGTCGCCGGGCTCACGCCCGGCACCCTGCCCGCCGACACGTTCACCGGCGCGAAGACCGGGTGCACGTACAAGCAGAAGTACGACATCGACAGCGGCCGCACCAAGATCGCCGCCGGCCACTACACCTCGGTGAACCTCTACGCCGAGGCCACCAAGTAGGCGTCAGCTCCAGAAGCCGGCGACATCGAGCGCGATGGCTTCGAACGGCTCGATGCGCGCGTCGCGCTCGTCGCCGAAGACGCCGAGCTCCACCCAGCGACCGCCTTCGAGGCGATAGGCCGTGAGGGTCTTGGCCTCGAGGTCTACGAGCCAGTGGAACGGCACGCCGATCTTCGCGTAGTACGGCTTCTTCACGAGCAGATCGTGGCGGCGCGTGCCCGGGGAGAGGATCTCGCACACCCAGTCGGGCACGACCTGGATCGGCGCGTCGGCGGGCAGGACAGGCAGCCGCTCGCGCCGCCAGCCCGCGACGTCGGGGGCGATCTCCGGAGTGTTCGCGAGCTCTATGCCCGGCTCGGGGAGGATCCACCAGCCACCCGGGCCACCACGGCCCTGATCGAACGGATCGCCGACGCTCGATCCGATGACCCGTTCGGCGCGCTGATGGGGCCCCCGCGGGCGCGTCATCGTGTAGAGGACGCCCTCGATGATCTCTCCCTTCACGCCGGGGGGCAGGGCCTCCAGGTCAGCGAGGGTCGGGATCTTCCGCGCGGGGTCCATTGCACGGAGGGTAGCCGCTCAGGCGCGGGTGAGCACGAACCAGGCGTCCATCGCCTTGTCGTTCTTGAACGCGCGCCCGATGCTCACGTGCTTGCTGATGCCGCGCATGTAGTCGCGCATGTGGAAGTAGACGAGACGGCTCAGGCCGGCCGAGTTCTGCTTGATGTCTGGCCAGCTCGGCGCCTTGCCGGGGGGGATCTCGTAGTAGTCGATGACCACCTCGCCGGGCTCGCTGAGCCTGGTGACGAAGTACCCCGGGCCGACGAGCCAGCGCGTGTTGCCCTCGTTGTAGCCCCACAGCTCGTCGGTCTTGCCCTCGGGCCGGCAGAACCGCTTCTGGAAGAAGTTGAACGCGGGCAGCGTGTTGCGCCCGTCGTGGATGACCTCGGTGAGCACCGGGGTGCTCTCGGGGACGAAGTCCGTCAGCGAGATCGGGTGCTTGGACTTCGCCGCCTCGAACAGCTTGGACTGGAGGCCCTTGGTGAGCTTGCGCGTCTCGCGCACGCGGCCCTGGTGGTCGAGGCCATCGAGGAAGGCCGCGAGGCCAGGGAGGTCGATGTCACCGCGGTCGAAGAACGATTCGATGCTGGTCATGGGGGTGCTCTGGATCTCCGTCGTGTTCATGCTGCTGCGCTCCTGACCTCGGCGAGGCGCTCGGCGGCCCGCCACACGATACCCATGATCGAGTGCTGCGGGTTGACCCCGAGATTGGTCGGGAAGACGCTCGCGTCCATCACGTAGAGGCCGCGCACGTCGTGGTGCTGCAGATCCGGCCCGACCACGCTGGTGGCCGCGTCGGCCCCCGCCACGGCCGTGCCGAAGAGGTGGGAGGCCATCATGTGCAGGTCCTTCTGCTCGATGTTGGCGCGCTCGACGAGCTCGACCTCGGACGGGTCGCGGAGCACCACGGGCAGCCGCCCGATTCCGGGCAGGACCTCGGTGGCCCCGGCGGCGAAGAACAGCTTGCAGATGGTGACGATGCCGTCCTTGATCTTGCGAATGTCCTCCGGGAGCGGCGTGAAGTGGATGGCCGCCTCGCCGTTGTTGCCGGCGGGTCGCACGGTGCCGTGGGCGCGCATGCGCACCTGCACGGCCCACTGCGCGTAGTGGTCGAGCTCGCCGAGGCGCCGCTGCCACTCGGCACCCGCCCCGGGGAGCCGGGCCGCGAGCATCTCCGGCGGGAGGCTCAGCGACTCGATCTTGAACCCGCGTTCGCGCTGCGGGATCTCGTAGCCCTGCGTGGCGCCGAAGCCCATGCCGACGGGCTCGTCGAACCGCCCGACCACCGCGGAGCCCGGGTGCAGCTGCAGGCGGTCGCCGACCAGGCCGCCGAGGCCGCTGCGGCGCAGGAGCACCGGCGTGTAGATGACGCTCGCCGCGACGATGACGCCCTTCTTGGCGCGCACGCGGAAGGTGCCGATCTTCTTGCGGTGGTCGTCGAGCAGGTCGCCCT